>CAYYHV010000452.1:0-2396 GCA_964471695.1 uncultured Pirellulaceae bacterium | reverse complement strand
GCCAGAGTTTGACTCGTTGCTGGTAAGCCTGCTGCGAATGATCGAAACGGACGTTGTCAAACTGCCAGCCTGGATGGCTCCGCCAAACAGTTCTGGTGTACCACCGTCGCGAAGCGTGATGTCCTCCACGCTGAATTGACTGGTACCACTAAGCACATCGAACAGTCGAGAACTGTGATCTCCGCTTACGACCAATTCGTTTTGCCCTAACCCGTCAATCGTCAACGATTCGTTTACGACGAGGTGCCCTTCCGTAACGTTGATCGTTTGCCCAGTCAAAATCGGACTGAATGTGATCGTGTCGGGGCCGAGGTTGCTGTTGGCAAAAGCCACGGCTTCGCGGAGCGAGACCACACCATCGGCTGAATCCACGTCATCCGACGTCGTCGTAACCATCAGCGGGTCCGAGGCTCGCTCGGCCAGCAGTACGTAGGAGCCTACTTCGGCAACATTGTCGTTTTCGGTTACACCCGTTAGTGGATCATACACGGCATTGATTTCAGAAATTCCGACGTAGTAGGTACCAGTCGCAGGGAAGACGAATGAGAAATCATCGTCCCGAGTTGCCGCAAGCTCAGTACCTGAGCCGTCGAAGATCCGCAAATGACTAAAGAAGCCGGTGTCGGTAATCTGAAACGAAACCTCTTCACCAGACGCTGCCGCAAGGGACCAGAAATCGAGGTCGACGGATGGATCAAGGGTTTCATTGTTCGGCTGGCCGAAAGCCAACGGCATCGCCGTAGCAATCGTTCCGTTGTCATCCGTCCCAAAGTCCGTCGTTATGAGAGTATACTCACCGGTCGATTGCGAGATGGTTGAGTCACCATTCCCTGTGTTAATGTCGTAATCTGTATTCCGAAAGTCCGAGACGCCAACATAGTACGTGCCAGCATTCTCAAATCGGTACTCGAAATACGAATCCAAGTCAGACGTCTCCGGCTCCGGCCCCCGCCCGTCGTCATCGACTCCGATTTCGTTTCCGGACGCGTCAAAAACCCGCACGAGCGCATCGAGGTTGCCACTGACTAGATCAATATCGAACCCAACGGCTTGTCCATCCGATACGTTGAATTCGAAGAGGTCCACATCCGTCGGCTCGCCAACGGAAAAGCCCGATGTGGACTGCCCGACTGCGATCTGGGCAGCCTCGCTGATCTGGTCATTTGCATCCGGTTCCAGTACCCCTCCTTCAATCACCAGGGAGAAATCCTGATCGGCCACAGTCCCGGTGGACCCGATCTGTATCACGTAGTCACCAGGTGCCGCGAAATCGAGCAGGACCTGTTCCACATTGTCTACATGATTGCTGGTGGTTCTTACCGCTGTCGTCGAGGGTGCAGAGACATCAAGAGTCCACGGATGGTGTTGCTGACCATCAGGGCCGATCACCAGCAAGTCGAGGTCGTTAACAAGCATTGAAGTCGTATCGTCGAGTCCGCCGTTTGCTACCGGGGATCCTGGTAAGTCTGTCCAGGCGATGGTTGCCTTTAGCTGCCCGCCCGAATCAACTCGAACAATATGGCTTTGCGTCTGATCATCCGAGAAGTTCAGTTCTTGCACCGAGGCATCTGCTCCGGATGTCGCCGCATCGGTCACCAAGTCGGCGGCTGCTGCGACATCGACTAACCCCCAACCATAGGCGTAATCCGGACCAAAGTTGCCCGCGTCAGCCGCGGTGTGAATTAGAATCGCTTTGCTCGTCGCCGCGAGAGGGCTCTCATTGAACTCATTGTTGTAGTGCTCAATGAGCAGCACAGCAGAACCGGTTACATTCGGTGCTGACATGGACGTGCCGCTGGTGCTGTAGTAATGGTCGTCAGCATCCGCGCCCGTGGACCAGAGCCCGGCGCCATTGCCAACAACATCGGGCTTGATGCGCCCATCGTCGGTGCTGCCGTACGATGAGAACGACGTGATCTGAATGTCACTGCTCGAATAAGGATCGGCGATCAAATCCTCAACGGCTCCGACCACCAACGTGTTCTTGGCCACCTGATGAGCCGAAAGGAGGTCGAAGCCTCCTCCCGCAATTTCAGGCAACGGTGCTACGGTGGCCCCGCCATTTCCGACCAAGTAAAAGCCCGGGCCGGTCCAACCGATTCCGCCGGGATCCTCCGAGAATTGGGTCACGTATGTGTTTTGGTTGGAGGCATTACCAAAGGCGTCATTTCTGTCGTTTCCAGCCGACCACACGCTTAGCAAGGTTGGATTCTCATGAATTACGTTGTCGAGATTCCTGGACGTGTTCGTGTATCGTCCAAATCCAGCATCTTCAATGAGACCCTGACTTCTGTCTCCCCACCAAACATCGACCACCCCAGTCGTTGTGACGAAAGGCCCGCCCGGCGCGCGATCGTCGGTACTTGTTTCCCATCCGTTGGCTAAGCCATAAGAAT
>CAYYHV010000451.1:5752-6189 GCA_964471695.1 uncultured Pirellulaceae bacterium | reverse complement strand
CATTTGGACACCCACATCGTATGAGGCAGGGTTTGCGTTTAACCTGCGAAACCACGATTTAGCGGTTGAACGACATGCCGCCTTTCGAATGAAGTTGTCACCAACCAGGTAAGCTATGAATATCGTCCTTTGTTATCCAGTAGAAAATCGGCATCTGAAGTTGATCCAATCGACTGTGCCAACAGCGAACGTCATCAATGCAGGACAGGAACGCGTCGACGAAGAACTCCCAAAGGCTGATATCTTCTGTGGACACGCCAAAGTCCCCGTCGATTGGGAGCGAGTTGTCGAAGGTGGTCGCCTGAAATGGATTCAATCGTCAGCAGCCGGAATGGACCACTGCCTTGTTCCCTGTGTTATCGACTCCGACATCGTGGTTTCCAGCGCCTCTGGGTTATTTGCCAACCAAGTCGCTGAACAAACCTTCGCATTGCTTG
>CAYYHV010000451.1:2194-5742 GCA_964471695.1 uncultured Pirellulaceae bacterium | reverse complement strand
TCGCAGCATGGATACGTTTTACGCTGCTCAACAAGCTAAGGAGTTTATCCGACGCCCGACACGCGACTTGCGCGGATTGACCGTGGGTATTGTCGGATTGGGCGGCAACGGGCGGCGAATAGCGGAAGTGCTGGCTTCGTTTCAGACTCGGATCATTGCGACCGACCTTTTCCCTGTCGACAAACCGAACCATGTAGAATCGCTTTGGCCAGCCGACGAATTGCCCAAACTCCTCAACCAGTCTGATGTGGTTATCCTCTGTGTCCCGCTCAATGGGCATACGCTGGGAATGATCAATGAGAAAACACTGGCGCAATTCAAGTCGGGGTCCATCTTGGTCAACGTGGCTCGCGGCCCCGTCGTCGTCGAGCGTGATCTGGTCGCGGCTCTCGAAAGTAACCAACTGTCCGCTGCAGCTCTGGACGTTACCGAGATCGAACCTTTGCCGGCATCCAGCCCTCTATGGGACATGCCCAATGTGATCATTACTCCACATGTCGGTGCGCAATCAGCGCGACGCGTGGACGATTCGACTGCTTTCTTTTGCGATAACCTGAAAAGATTTGAACAGGGATTACCACCAGTCAATCTGGTGGAAAAACAACTGGGATTCCCGTTGCCCGAGCATCGGCAAGATAATGACAGTTAGCAGCGAAATGCCAGGAGAATTATGACTGGACCCCAACCAAACTCCCTGCCTAAGATACCGTACGAGGAGCAGGGGGGTTTCGTCCTTATCGAAACATGCCCTTTTCCTTTTTCCGTGAGCGGTAAGACAATGACACGATGAACAATACAACTCTGCAAAGCCTCAATCCGACGGTTTCCTTTGACGGAAACAAGAACATCCAACCGCCAGCGGAATTGCTCATTCGCTACGAAGAGCTTCTAGCTGCGCGGAACATCTCATGGACGGCACATCCCAGAATGTTGCGTGTCTTAGGTCGGGGTGGACAGGGCATCGTATTTTTCAGCAATCGCCGCGGGGCCGATGGATTTACTGTGCCTATTGCGTTGAAGGTGTTTTCACCCGAACGTTACGAGGACGTGCGCAGCTATGATATGGCGATGGGACGAATCGCCCGTGTAGCGGCTCATATTGCTCAAATCCAACATGACAATCTTCTCGACGTACAGGATTTTTACGATCGAAATCATATTCGGATTATGGCGATGGAATGGGTCGATGGTTACGATCTCCGTCGCCTGCTGGACAATGAGCGTTTTGCCAAAGTCGAAGGCCGCGTCAGCTCCAAGCGATGGGCGGACATCAATCGCATGGTGTTGACTGAAGGCGAATCTCAACCGCAGGTCATGCCCGGCGTTGCTGTCGCAATCGTGCGCGATTGCCTTTCAGCCCTCGCCGCGCTCCATCGAGAAAATATCGTTCATGGCGACATGAAACCGGGCAACATCATGCTTAAGCTCACGGGACGCGCCAAGATTATCGACATGGGTAGTGCGTTCGAGACGGACGATCCTCCCCAACAAAGGTCGTGTACACCCACCTATGCGGCTCCCGAAGTGCTCGAAGGTGAAATCCCAACTCCGCGTAGCGATTTGGCTAGTTTGGGATACGTTCTGATTGAATTGATGGCAGGTAAGCCGCTCTTTAGTGGAATCAACGATCTCAAGTTACTCCTCGAAGCCAAACGAGTCGTGCATCAGCAATTGGAAGATCATTTGCCGGAAGCCGTGACTTGCAATGAGCTGCTGATGAACTTCTGTCGCCGACTGGTGGCACCTGACCCCGCACTACGTTTTCCTACGGCTGAGGATGCGGACCTATTCAAAGGCGGTGCAGCGGCGTTCCATCGCCAATTGGTCCTGGGAGATTTGGCTGTGGAATACAGCCACGAAATCCATCTCTGGCTGCAAGTCGTAAAAGAGCTTGAAGAGCTCGCACAGACTCGGGGAGCCTAGGCTCTCGATCCGATTGAGTTTAACGACTAGATCAATTTTGCCGTTATGGCGTGAACCCGCAATTGTTTTTGGCCTCAATCAACAAAAGCGTTGCGTCGTGAAGACTCGATAACGATTGTACGCAACGCACTAAGAGCACTCAGTCTAGTTGAGCTTGAGGTACCGACCATGACCACAAACCACTCTACGAATTCGCCTCATCTGGGCGGACAGCCTGATGAGTTTTCGACAGGCCCCCAAGCTTCATCCACCGTGACGGAATTAACATCGCAACTAATCGATGATGTAATCTCTGAAGACGACCTTGCCAAACTCCAGAAACATCTCACCGAGTCCGCTGAGGCTCGGCGCGAGTATCTTCTCCAGATGGAGTTGCACCACGGTCTACAGGAGTACTTCGGTGGTCCCCAAAAATCGGAGAGTAAAGCCAACGAGCAATGAGGGATCTAAGAATCCAGTTGGATTCGTTGCCCGAGTTCGCGGCTTTTCTTACCAAGCAAGACGATATCGAGCGCTCGATACGCATCGTTCAGATCGTCCTGTCTTCTAATGAGACTGGTAACGGCTCGATGGAATTGAGACAACAATTGTTCCCCCACGGGGCGGTCTCTTTCCAAAGACTCTTGATGCCTTCCCGCACTGTCGAACCAGACGAGATTGCTTGGCAGGTCCACAAAGGCGACGCCATTTTCGCAGCACACTTGCAATCCGGCTGGTGGGCGAAATGAAGTCGCTTCTTTCCAAACGCTGGGGAGGTAGTGACCGGAGCTGATCTGAGCTACTGTGGCGATCTCGCTTCCATCCGACGCAGGAAAATCGATGCTGAGCATACGATAATCTGTGCCGCTGGGCGCCGCCGAAGAATGGTGTGCGATCCCGGTTACCGATAAGGGGTCCGTTCCAACGACATATCGGCACCAATCCACCAGTTCGATTAGCTCGCGCATGATCGGCGAGGCAGCCGGGCGAGGTGCTTCCGTTTGTCCGTTTGAATTGCGAGCTTCGTCTTCAAGCGAAATTCGCTGGTGACAGAACAACAGTCGCACAGGGCCAAGATGGGTTGCGATCAGTTCTTTCAACCGCAGCGTCGCGGGCGATTGTCGCCGAGGGAACTCAGCCATAAAGGCGATCCCGGCATCTTCTACGCGTTTGCGCACCACTCGGGCTTGATCGGGCTCCATGTCCAGTGCCGCAGCACAGTAGATGGCTTTGCCTTCGTCACAAGCCGCTATGATAGGAAGCTCACCGTACCAACCGGGAGCCAGCATAAGAATGGCGTCCACGTCTTCTCGAGCCGCCAATGCGCGATAGCCGTCCACAGGTGTCGCCTGAAAGTCGCGTGCAACCTGCTTGGCTCGCATCGCCACTGAGCCGCAGACAGCGCGAACTTCGAACTTATCCGACAGCGCAAGAAGCGCCGGTCGATGTCGATAATCCCACGCGCGGCCTAATCCAACCAGTCCAACCCTAAGCTTCATAACATCGGCATCATACCGCGCCTCGAATGAGGCGCTGCAAGAATCCGCAGATTTGCGAGGATTTTACAAGCCTGTCAAGCATGAGGACTAGGCGTACTTTAGGGATGATCGGCTGATTGCGTCTCAAAACGGCAAGGAGATAAGAGG
>CAYYHV010000451.1:0-2094 GCA_964471695.1 uncultured Pirellulaceae bacterium | reverse complement strand
ATTGCCCCGCAGGGCTTAGCGTTCGTCCAGCAAGGTGGCCGTCCGGCGTATCTGCTGATTCACTTTGATTGGTAGCCGTTCCAATATCGGCGAATCCCCATATAGCTTCCGGAATTCCGCTTCGACTTGCGGGAGCCGCTTTGACAATCGGTCGCTTATTTCGCGTACCGTGGTGAAAATCAGCGACTCACGCACTTCAAGTTCACTGGCCAAGTCAACAAACTGCCGCCTACCAACCTGGCCGGGATCATATTCACCGCCGATGGCCATCGCCAAATGGCGATCGAGATTGTCGTAGTTGCGGGTGCAAACGAGATCGTAAAACGGAGCCAACGTAATCCGGCCTCCCGGCAGAAGCAAAATGGATAGATTTTTTCCATGAGCGTCCGAGTTGCCAACGAGCAGATTGAATATCGTCCATTCGATCAATTTGCTGATCTCAATGGCTGGGAGAGAACAGTATTCCCGTATCACCTTGGCGACTCGAGCGAGACTGGGCCCGCCCTCCTTCTCGTATTTGTTGAGAGGACTGATCCCCAATACCTGACAAGTGTCTTCCTGATGTATCCGCTCCCACAGCTCGCCTTTCGGAAGTCGGTCATAACGATCGATGACGGCAATGGGAGAATCTTTGGTCGATTGAAGTCGAATTTTCACGACGGGCAAGCCGGCGGCCGCAGCCAACATCGTTGTGAACGTTTCATTTTCCGGAAGATGAGAATAGAACGGCGACGCGAACTTCATAAGGTGCGTGCTGGGCGAATTACCTTCTGGGAGAAAGAAGGCGTCGTCTTTGACGAGTACCGGAAGCTTGTCCTGTGCGCCCGCCAGCGACAACCGGACACCATCCTGGCCTGTCACATCCGAGAACGCCATCGTTGTGCCGGTCGACCATCCGGCGAGTTGGTCACTTGATATTGGTCGATACTCCGCAGCTTGAGGCGGAGGCGTCGATTGCTCGGTGATAGTGAGGGCTCCGGCACAATCACCACCGATGGCTGCCAACAATCCAAAGTCGTTGCCGATCGAAATCTTCCACTTGGCACAGATGCGCTGGCGAACCGTAGCCTCTGGAAGCAGATTGGCGAAAAAGTTGTGCGATACGATGGCATCAATCTGTGGTCGACGTTCTTCATTCACGTTGCCAACCGGTAGCGATAACGAAATGGGAAAGGCGTCCGTTGCTGCTCGCCACTCTGGACTATAGGCAAAGTGCATTAAACTTTGTTTCGATCGGATCGTCCCGACCAAACGGTCCGCATAGTGCACGTAGAGTTCGTTGGGAGTTTCCATCCTTCAATTACCCGCGTGCCTTGATGTGCAGTTCCAACCCGAGCAACTGCAGTATGCGAAGCGTCTTGCCAATCTCAGATGTCGCTTTTCCCCGTTCGAGCTCAGAGAGAAAGCGCGTACCAACTCCCGCCAACGAAGCGGCTTTGGCCTGAGTCAGACCGGCTTCTTTGCGTCGACTTCGAATCGCCGAGCCAAGTTCATTGGTGTCGTTAATTGTTGTTTCCATGTCTTTCTAACCACCTAGCCGTTTCCGCCTCACGCCAGCCGCCGAAATTCCCGTTCGGGACAATCCAAGGCCCCGATCGCCCTCAATGGACAAAAAAATACCGCTCGGGACAATAATCGCCCATAGCAAGCACAAAGCAAGAGAATAATACCGTTCGGGAACAATAAATAGCCGAAACAGCAGAAAACAACTAGAGGAAACCGCCCTCAAAGCCTACCAACCCGATCTTTTGAACCCAGAAGTCGACGAACCGCTACGCCGGTTGCCTGATGAGATACGCCGCGAAGGCTTGGGAAACGAAATTCCTCCGCCACTGCCGCCACCGACACTACCACCTCGATTCCCCGAGCCAATGTTGATTGACCGACGACGACGCCGAGCCTGTTCAGCACGTCGTCGCCGCTCGCGTTCTCGACGCGCCACTTCGCGCTGCGCCTGCACCATCGCTTGCGTCGCCGCCATACTGGCTCCACGACTGAGGTTGATCGCCACCTGATAGTCGGCTCGTTGCAACGCATCACGGGCTCGTTCAATCTCACGCGAGCCTGGCGATCCGAAAATGCGCACCCCCCAGC
>CAYYHV010000450.1:4973-6223 GCA_964471695.1 uncultured Pirellulaceae bacterium | reverse complement strand
CGGTACGGGTGGGCGATGTTCAGCGGCGGTGGCTAGTCAACGACCACCTCGCCGCCGCCCGCCGTGCCCATTGCGCGCCACGCGAAGAGGTCAATGCCGTCATTGATGAAATGAACTGAGCCATCCATCATGCCCACGTTGACGCCGCCTTCATGATAACTCCGAGCAGTCACTGCGGAGTATGTCGGTCGCGTTAAATCACGTCCCTCTTGCTGTGACGTATAGTCAATATCATAGAGTTGCCCGTCATGCTCAAAAGGCACTTTTGTATTGGGCGGGAATACGGTCGTGAAGCCAGCATGATGGACTCGTCCATCACACCAGACGGTGTGCCCGGTATTGCTCTCGCGAGTTGGTCCTAACTTGAGCTGCCCCGAAACGCCCCGAAAATAGTCGGGAGTGGCTGGCAGTGATTCATCAATGGACGACGCATTGCGAACGTACGGCGTAAAGGCTTTGACTTCGGAAATGCACATGGTCTTGCTCAGTCCATCACGAAACATTCGCGGGCTGGTTGGCTTGTTGACTCGAAAGGCTCCGTTTCCCGTCTCCCCCGTCTCAGGATTGTGAACCAGCCAACTCCCCATATTGAACCCGTAGCTGGTCGAGTGCACATATGGCAGGCCATCGCGGAACCGCAATCCCGCTTGAAAATCACTGGGGCAACTGAAACTTGGAACAGCGAATGCGGGGACCCCTACGGCGACTTGCTCATGCCAATCCGTGGTAAAGTCAATTTGCGAGAAGGCAGCCGCCTCCTCAAGCATTGGCATAATTTTGGCGTGGATCGACCAACTGCCGCGTACAATCGTCCCCTCGGGGACATCGAAACTGGTCGGATACCGTCGATTGGACGATTCGTAATTCGCAATACCCAATGTCGATTGACGCATGCCATTGAGACATTGAGTCCGACGCGCGGCCTCTCGCGCCGATTGAACTGCAGGCAGCAACAAGGCCACTAGAATCCCAATGATGGCGATGACGACCAGCAATTCGACCAGAGTAAAACCGCGTAGTGCAGTCTCTGCATGAAACCTTCTTCTCATGTTCATTCCAACCACTTTATCCGAATCAATACCACATTCAATGTTGCTCATAAATGTTTCGCGAATTCTGCACACATGTCACAAAATTGGTACCCATTTCGGCACGATTGATTAATCTGGGTGGCAGATACATCCAACGATCTTCAAGGGCCCCCACGAAAGTGTATTCTTCTACCAATATCTCGCGACGCGGTTTCACAC
>CAYYHV010000450.1:0-4963 GCA_964471695.1 uncultured Pirellulaceae bacterium | reverse complement strand
TAAAGAAGCCGGTTTTACATTGGTCGAATTGCTGGTCGTCATCGCCATCATCGGCGTACTTATCGCCTTGTTGCTGCCTGCAGTTCAATCGGCACGCGAATCCGCTCGACGGACTCATTGCAAGAATAATCTTCGACAGATCGGATTGGCCGTGCTGAACTACGAGTCCGTCAACAAACATTTACCACCAAGTGCTAAGATCAACCTGGCCAATACCTCGAATAGCGCCGATGGCTCGTGGGGCGTCCACGGACGCATTTTGCCATATCTTGAGGAAGGACAAGTGTTCGCCCAAGTCGACACGCAGGTCGCATGGGATTTCCAAACCGCGATTGATGGACTGCGAATCCCCAGCTACCAATGCCCATCGGATCGCCAGGCGGATAACATTCGCGAAACCTCGGGTGGACGCTCAAGGTTGTACTCAGCAACGTACGGTTTCAACATGGGAACGTGGGCTGTGTACGGACCAGAGACTCCCCATATCAGCGATGGACCGTTTTACCCAGACAGCAACATGTCGCTTGCAAAAATCACGGACGGCACCAGCCGGACGTACCTCGCATCGGAAGTGAAAGCGTGGCAACCTTACCTCCGTAACGGGGGCCAACCTATGCAGCGCCCCGACACAATTGAACAAGCCGCAACGATTGCCGCAACGGGCGGAGAGTTCAAAGTCACCGGACATACCGAGTGGCCGGACGGCCGAGTTCAACACACAGGATTTACCGCCACCCTGCCGCCGAACAGCTTTGTGCCTTACGAGGCCGATGGCAAGACTTGGGATGTAGATTACAACTCATGGCTGGAAGGAAAGTTTGGCTTTCAAGGCAAACCGACGTATGGCATCGTGACGTCTCGCAGTTATCACAATGGCATCGTTCAGATGGCGAGACTGGACGGCTCGGTTTCCAATATGTCCAACAACGTTGACTTGGAAGTCTGGCGATCAGGAGCGACACGCGCTGGCCATGAAGCAACGGACCTAAACGATCAGTAGGAGCCTGGTGGCTGCCGAATGCAGATGCGTTGCAAGCGGCGTCCGATGACCGCCGACTAGCGAAGCGGCTCAAGCCCTAACATGCGTCGAATAGAGCCGATCTGGCCGGCGTGCATCATCTCATGCATGGGGCAGAAGAACAGAGAACCTAGCTTGGTTTCATACATTGCCGTTGGCGCCGGCAAGGACTCGGCAAGATCCTCAAGCGTGTACGACTCCATCTCTTGCAGCGCACGATCGTGAACTGCGTCGAAGACTTGCCGAATTTCAGGTGCATCCGGATAAGCCGAAGGATCGCTCTGAGGCGTCGAGCCCTTCTTGAAGCACCGCATGAATGCATTCGTAATAAACTCAGCATCCGACGGCTCTTTACCACGAATCCTGAGAAGAGTTAGTCCATATTCAGCCATCGCCAAATGCCCGACTTGCCACGCAATATGGCTTACCGCTCCGTCTGGAATACGAAACCAGTCCTCATAATCAACCGTGTCAATAAGCTGACTTGAGTATGCCCTCGCAAACTCAATCTGTCGCCGCACGACCTGAAGCGGCGATTCTTCCTCTTGCGATACTGCTGGCATAATCCCTCGTTGACCTCGTCACCCAAATGGATAGTTCCCAAGACCTCAAGCATTTGCAAATTTCGCACTCGTCACAACGGAGTGAACGGCGTCTTGGTGGACAAAATCCGCAACCTCATGAAATCCGAATTTTTCAGGGCACAATCCTTGAGCTTTCTCATCTATTGATTGCACTGCTGTCGATTTAACTATTGAAGAACTATCTCAATCGCAGTGTCAATCGCCCCAAAAGCGAGGGTTCCCCCGCATTAAGCAACTCAATAAGGCTGGTATCACTATAAAATTCGGCTAAACTGTCATATCGGCGCTGGCGATTTTTTCTTTAATGCTTAACAATACTGTGGGGGCCTGTAGGTTTCGCAAACATGGCGAACTTTTCTAATCATAAAATAATTCTGACACTGCTATCAGTACTGGTTCTCGCCAGTTCATTCGGATGCGGTCTAGGCGCAGCGCGAGAAAAGGCGCCGAGCTGGGATCCGGTAGAACTCACCAATAAGGCTTTCTCGCTCTTCGATTCGAATGGCGACGCCGAACTCGACTCCAAAGAGTTGAAGGCCGCACCTGGTTTGGGCTCGTCAATCAAGGCGATAGATACCAATTCAGATGGCAAGATGTCACGCAGCGAACTCGAAAGCCGATTCGCTTTGTACAAGAGCGGAAAAGTGGCGTTGCAATCTGTCACTTTCCAAGTCCTCTACAAGAACAGACCGCTAGAGGAAGGTTCGGTACGAATGATCCCCGAACCGTTTCTCGAAGGGCTGTGCGAACCTGCGGAAGGAATGATTTTTGGCGGTGCGACGACCCCCACGATCGTTGGCCAAAAGCTCCCAGCAATGCGGCTCGGTTTTTACCGCATCGAAGTCACGAGCGACGCTAAGAAAATTCCTGCAAAGTACAACACGGAGACAACCCTGGGTATGGAAGTGTCTCCCGTTTCCGACGGCCCCGACTCATACGGTGCAAAAACTTTCAATCTTAAGTAATTCGAAATAGATATTTTTTTTTGGAGTCCCAACATGAAGAAACGGCATGGCTTTACGCTTGTAGAGTTGCTCGTCGTGATTGCCATTATTGGCATTCTTGTATCTCTTCTATTGCCTGCGGTTCAACAGGCTAGAGAAGCAGCACGTCGCATCCAGTGCTCGAATAACCTGAAGCAGATGGGGCTCGCATTCCTGAATCACGAATCCGCGCTTCGCCACATGCCGTCCAGCGGTTGGGGCTGGCGATGGCAGGGTGACCCGGACCGAGGTTTCGGCGAAGAACAACCTGGTGGCTGGGCATACAACATCATCAGCTACATGGAAGACGACATCATTCATGAGCTGGGCAAGGGCCTAACTGGCAACCAGAAGCAAGAGCAAATGCTGCTCGCCGTTAGCACCCCGATCTCTGGTTTCAATTGCCCTTCGCGACGAGCCGCACTGCCTTACCCGCTCGTACGCAACTCCAACCTGGGTCACAACCTTACGCTTTGTCAAGCAAACCGTTGTGATGTTGCACGTTCAGATTACCAAGCGAATAGCGGCAACCAGGTACCAGGCAACGTTGGTGAAGACGGCGGACCTTCCAGCGTCGCGCAGGCTGAAGATCCAAACTACCAATGGAAGTACCAACAACTTGAAGAACAAGAGAAGTTGCGCCCCGACACTCGTGGATCTTGGAACGGGATTACCTATCAGCGGTCCAAGATTTCGCTGCGACGCATCAAAGACGGTACATCCAAAACGATGATGGTCGGAGAAAAGTACCTGAACCCTGATCGCTACTTTGACGGAAACGACCCGGCTGATGATCAAAACATCTTCTTGGGAATGGATCGTGACGTAAACGGCTTCACCGCGAAGGGGCCACCCGTTGCCTTTATCGCTACGCGTGGTTACGAGCGATTTGAGACATACGTCAACTCATCGCAGGGTTGGCTTCCACCGCTCCAAGACACACCAGGTTTTCAGGCGAACTGGAACTTTGGTAGTGCCCACACATCAGGGTTTAATACCGTGAATTGTGATGGCTCAGTCCACACTGTTGCCTACGGCGTTGATCCAATCGTCTACTGGAACTACGGTGGACGCGCGGACGGACTGTCGACAGAGAATGCCATCGACAACTAACGGTTGCCGAGGGAACTTTAAGAATAAATGCCGCGGAGCAGTTGCTCCGCGGCATTTTTTGTTCTTGTGGGCTGGCCGTTGTATCACCCAGCCGATGCACTCACCATGCCACTAGTCTATCGTGAGACCAGGAACGGCGTTCAGCAACCCTTCCTTGATGTCAGGACGAACTACAGTTTCGTTCAACGACAACCGATTCAATGAGGAAAGTTGCGAAAGCTCACCAAGCGATTCGTCTTCCAGCTTCAACCCGTTGAGCAACAACCAATCAAGCTTGGGCATCCCTTGCAAGTCGCCAAAGCCGCGCGTCAGCTTCTCGTTGTAAGAGAGGTCTAAGATCTTCATCTTGGGAAAGTTGGACATCGATTTTATGGACTCGCTCGTAATATCTGTGCCGACAAGATACAGCACTTCCAGGTTTTTCAAACCTCCCAAAGAGACAACATGCGAGTCGCCAATTCGGCAATCCTTAGCAGTCAGTGCCGACAGTTGAGTCAGCGTTCCAATCGTCGCCATCTGCTCTTCACTCACCGGCGTATTACTAATGTTCAACGACGTAAGTCGTGGCAACCCCGGCAAGACGGCGACCGCCTGTGCAAATTTTGCAGGGTCCTTAACAATCTGCAAATTGACGGACGTGATGTACTTCCGACCGGAATCGAAAACAGCAATGCCACCAAGGGCCTTCAACTTTGCTGCCGCTTCTTTCTGATCGACGCCACCACCAAATAACCCTAACGCAACAGCCGCTCCGACCACCACGGCAACGAAACCCAGCAAAAAAGCAATTTTCCCGCTGCTCCCTTTACCTTGAGGTGAAGGGACGGGAGCCGCTGGATTGTTTTCTTCAGCATTCATTAAGTTGTCTCGCTCGCTTGGTTATCACACCGCAACGTGAACAAAGTGAACACTTGCAACGCGACAAAATCAAGCTTCCAGCCTACACGACACCATGCCGTGAATACAGATAGGCTTTTGCCAGAAACTTCGAACGATAAACATCTGACAGTTACAATTCTGAATTCACACTCGTTTGAGTTTCCTGCTCATTCGCACCCCGGACCAGACAGCGAGGAAGTGTGGAACGCAGTTGCAACAACTCTCCACTTGTCGGCGATGGCCCCTTCGGCGAGCCGATCATCAGGCACTCCAAGCGAGTCACCTTAGCAAGATGCGAACGACCGACAGAATCGCACAGGGACGGGTCGATCAAGAGCCAACGCAACTCTTCAAGCCCGGCCAGATGCTCCAGACCTGCTGACGAC
>CAYYHV010000449.1:2437-6267 GCA_964471695.1 uncultured Pirellulaceae bacterium | reverse complement strand
GAATTGGCCGCGGAAAACACCAAGTCCTTAGAATACCCCAGAATCAACGGCAAAACCTCAGGATCCCATACGGTCGAACTCAAAATTACTACCAAATCGCCGCGTTTTGATCATTGCTGACCTGCGGGCCGACCGTTCACCGATCCCTTCAGCCTTTCAGGGATTCGTGATTCCCCTTGGCGAAATCAGCCTCCCCAAGGCGGCGGATCGGCACACCTTGGACTACGGCAGCTTGAATAGCTGAGATTGTTTTGAAGGCGCAGTTTCCAAACACTTCTGATGCGTTTGAGCCGTCGTTCGTTTGGCCCACGTGTCATACTTCGCGTGCAGCCTTGCAACGATGTTCGGTTTCGTCGCGGCCAGATTCTCGGTCTCGCATCGATCTTTCGACAAATCATAGAGCTCCCACGCCTTGGACCGTTCCGCCACGAGTTTCCACTTCCCATCACGAATTGCGTGGTTCCCTTTAAACTCCCAATAGATCGGCAAATCGCCACGTTCTTGCTCGCCACCAAAGGCAGCCACCAGTGACTTGCCCTCCATTGGCTGAATCTTGTGATCGTCGACTTGCGTGGGATATTTGGCGCCGGAAAGCTCGACAAGCGTCGGCATGACATCCACAAGATGCCCCGTGTATTTCGTAAGTTCGCCGCGTGATTTAATTCCCTTCGGCCAATGCACAATCATCGGGGTCAACGAGCCGCCTTCGTGCGCATACTGTTTGTACAGCCGCAACGGAGTGTTACACATGTTTGCCCATCGCGCATCATAGGCAATATCGCTTTCCTTAGGGCCGGGGACTTTCACATCGCTCCGCAGACGCTGGTATGGGCAAGCCCCGTTGTCGGAGAGAAACAGAATGAGCGTGTTTTCAAAATCACCGCGCTGCTTTAAGTACGCAACTAGCCGCCCGATATTTTGATCCAGTCGATCGACCATCGCGGCGTAAACTTCCATCATCGGCAGAAGAAACTCCGACTGCTCCTTCGTGATCCTCGACCAAGGCTCGACCTTAGGATCGCGCTCTGACAGCCGCCAAGTCGAATCAATAATCCCCAACTCCTTGAGCTTGGCGAAACGAGTCTCACGAAAGTGATCCCACCCAGCGTCGTATCGTCCTTTATATTTTGCGATATCTTCAGGCAATGCATGCAAGGGAAAATGTGGTGCATTGTGTGCCAGATACAAAAAGAACGGTCGATCTTTCGGAGCCTCTTCCATGAATTCGACGGCATAATCGGTGAACGCCTCCGTGGAATAGAATCCGTCTGTGGCCTTGAATTCGTCCCGGTCCAAACGCATCAAATTCTCCCCTGAACCCCAATCCTTTCCCGTGAAGAAGTTGATACACCCATCAAGGAATCCAAAGTAACGATCAAACCCACGATCCGGCGGGACTCCCTTCAGGTGCCACTTTCCGCTCATCATGGTCGAGTATCCTGCCGATTTCAGCACCTCGGCGAGCGTGGCATGATTGGGACGCTTCAACATATTGGTTTGATGGTTCCACAACCCAGTCAACAATGCGGCGCGGGTCTGAGAACACTTGGCGTCATTGTGAAAATCCGTGAACCGCAATCCGCCTTCAGCTAGTCGATTGAGATTTGGCGTTTCGATTTCTCCGCCGTAACATCCCAAATCCGAAAACCCCATATCGTCGCACATGATGAGCACGATATTGGGACGTTCGTCCGCCCAAGCCATCGGCGTTAACAACAACAAGGTGAGTGGCACGACATAGAAAGCCGTTTCTCGTAGCGACAGATTCAATGGTGGACAATTCATATTTCGCCTATCTGCGTTGATGTATTCCATGCGGCTACAACTGCTGACGGACGTTTCAGACAAGGAACCATCCTCCAGCATTCCTAAAACAACTCGCCCTGACGTTCAATTTCTTTTTTCTCACGCGTTTTCAGCGGTGGCATGCTTTCCACAACATCCGATACCCGTGCGTGAAATTCTCTGGCAAAATCCGGCGCAAAATCATCATTAGGACTGTGGGTGAAAACATAAGGAGTCAGGCCGTCACGAATCCAGCCGCCTACAACGTCAGCCCACTGGTTAATCCAATCCCGCGCCTCCATTAGATTGTTACGTCCAACGAAACGTAGAATCGGATTCCCGGCCGTCACCGTCGTTCGTGGTGGGGTTCTGGGCTTGCGACTTTGAGATTCCCGTTCGATCTCATCGCTCGGATCGCGCGAGAACAAAGCCCGGCTGTCGAAGATCACCCAATCGACGCCCTAGACGATCGGCGTCGGCCAGAACATTCAGCAGCTTGAGGAAGATACGCGTGTCGGTGTCACCACCTACCAGTTGGCATTCGTGGGTTACGGAACCGGGAAATTTCAGCGCGAATCGAAAGCCGTCCTGAGTCTCAGCCGCCCAACGCTCCACCGTCGATACCGCCGGCAACCCGTAAAAAGTGCTATTTCCTTCAACCGTATTGAAGACACGAGAGTATTCCCCCAACCACGTCTTCCGCGACTTACCCGAATAGAGATCTCCCACCCAGCTCTCACACGCCCAAACCGGGCAGCCAAGATAGTACGGTAAATGCGTCACGGAATCCTCGAAATCTCCGCCAGAAGCGATAATTATAGACTCAGCCTAATCGACTGGCTCAAGAATCTCCACGACCCATTGGACTGAAGCTTTGCCTTCAAAAAGCCGATAAACAGTCCTCTACACGACAAATACCCGAGTTGTTATACTTCGGGACCACGCACCCCTAGCTCAATTGGATAGAGCATCGGTCTACGAAACCGAAGGTTACTGGTTCGAATCCAGTGGGGTGTACTCGACTTACGTCGATTCAATTACCGAATGGTACAGAATTCGGTACAGAATCTCTTGGCGACACGAACGGGCGGTCATTTCTTTACCGCCAATCAATCCTTCGATTTGCTGTGATCACTTCACGTATTCACAGTCGGAGGGACTCAAATGGCACGTCGCCCTAAGCCTTGGTTTCGGAAAGATCGAAAAGCTTGGTTCGTTACTGTTTCTGGAAAGCGATACAATCTCGGAGCCAACAAGAAGGTTGCTTTCGATCGCTTCTACCAACTTATGAGGCAGCCGACACCAGCGGCGAAGGTCTCGATATGGTCATTGCCCGCAATCATTGATGCTTTCCTTGAGTGGACTGTCCACAATCGGTCGGCAGCCACGTATGAGTGGTACCGCTATCAGCTCCAGCGATTCATCGAAGCGTATCCCGATCTTCGACCGCAAGAATTGCGGCCTTTCCACGTTGAGGAATGGGTTCAGTCGTATGTCCTCTCGACGACATCGCGACGAAACTATTTGTGTAGCGTCAAACGCTGTCTTCGTTGGGCGAAGCGACAAGGCTATATCGATTCGAATCCAGTAGCCGAGCTCGAAGTGCCCGCTGGTGAATCGAGGGAAGTTTACTTGGCCCCGTCCGAATTTGAGACCTTCCTCAGTTTTGCGCGTAACGATTCACTAAGAGCTCTCTTAGTGACAACATACGAATGCGGGTGGAGTCGATGAAGGGAGCAACACCGACGTACCAAAATGGTCACTCTAGCAATGGACGTGCATTCGCTATCTAAGTGACTTAAGGTTGTACTAGAAGAGCCGATTGCCGCTAACTTTACTGTTTTGCACATCGGCTCTTCTTTCTTTCAACCGTTGCTCCGATCTGCATGCGATTTCGATGGTCTCAAACCGTAACGCCTTACGATACGCTGACTTCCGCAATCGGTTACCGCAGGCTTGCGAACCATCCTATGTCATCAAAAAAACGCACTAGTGCTCAATATGAACGCCGTGACCGAGCTTTCCTTGCCCACGTCGCTCTATAC
>CAYYHV010000449.1:0-2427 GCA_964471695.1 uncultured Pirellulaceae bacterium | reverse complement strand
CGATGCGGCCTCTACCAGTCACTCTCCAAAGTACTGTTCGGAGAAAGCGGAAAGCCTATCGGAACGATTGCTTCGAAGCTCGCTCGATGCGAAACGCCACTGGTTTCGATCAACGAACGCTCGATACCTGGCGGCCACAATGCGCTCACGATCACGCCGGCAGGGTGTCGATTCTTGGCGAACGTACCCGCGAAACGAGGAGCGAAGCCGCTTCAGGGCGCAGCGCTCGACGAGGCGATAGCAATTTCGTTCTTTTGCTGCCTTGATACAACTCGCCGTTATCGCATCGAACGTTTTCGTGACCGAGTCAGAAGAAGTCGTTCCATTTTGGGTGCTAACCGCCGCAGAGATGATACTTCTCGCGTTCTGCGTCATGCTGCTTCCGCAACTCATTCACTCATCCGTGCTGGGCTTGGCCGCCGATTCGGCTCGGCGACGAATCAAACGCATTCAACTCGAGCTAAGCGAATGCGCTCACGCTCGCGCGGAGATTCTCGCTCTTGACCAGCGAATGCGGGGGATAATTTCAGCGTTAAAGAATGAGCGTCGTCAATACGTCATGGCCTCACTCACAACCTTGGAAAGATATCGCAACGAGGTTTGCTTAAAAACGGCAAAAGCACGTTACGCGGAGTCAGCAACTCATACACGTAGGGAGAAATGAACTATGAGAATACTAATTGCCAACACGACACTGCCTATCCTCTGCATGCTTGTTTTCTTGTCAGGTTGTTCGGAAGTATCAAATGGCAGGAACGCGGCAAGTCGCACAAAGAACGGGCCGAAATCAGAATGGTTCGTTTTTCTGGCGACACCGATGCCGAAGAAGATGCAACCAAGCGTGCAAACGGAACTACAGAACCTTGTTGCATCAACAGCTACATCAGGTGATGTGATCCACTTTGTGGAATCTCCAACACATGCGCCTATTGCGAGACTGACGGTGCCGGATGGTAATCCAAAGGCACGACTTCGCAAGCGCCAAGTCGCGTCCCAAATCAAAAAGCTAGGTTGCGCATTGGACGCCTCTTTGACGGACAAATTTGGTGAAATCGGCCAAGTTCAGTTTGCGGACCTTCCCAATACGCTTGCGTCACTTCGTACTACTGATCTACCTGTACGAATAGTTCTCGTTGGCGACCCGATCTATCACGATCCGAAGCATGATGGGTGGTCGATGATGGGAGGGTTTGTACCAACTGACCAACGATCAACTAGCGCAGCGTGGATGCACATTCCACTACGCTAGGATTGACGCAAAACCAGTTCCTTCACGTGGCAACATGTTCGAATCAGTGTGCTAAGCTGCTGCACAGCAACTTGCAGCTCCTCTGCGAAAGTGCTTCGGACTATGAATCCGACGCGTCGGAATGTTACCCAGTCGAACATAAAAGCTGGACACAATGTATGAATGTCAAGCGGCAAGCAATGCTCGTAAAAATCTTGCAGAAATTGAACTCCAATACAGAAGGCGAGAACATGTGACTGAGGCTTTATTGCCGGGCAGGACAACACAAAAGAACCAAAACTTCAAGCAGCCCTGTGACGAATATTTGCACCTGCGATCATCGCAATCAACCTAGCTATTAGAGGTTGTGATTCCCCTCGAGTGTCGATAACAAGTTCTAGTTTGGTCGGTCCGTTCGGCTCTCTTTCGAAGCAAAGAAAATGGCCACCATCCTCTTGCACGAGGAAAATTCGAGTAGCCTGCCCAAGTTCCTTCACGACGAATCTGTCGTCGATCAATTGACCAAGCGTTGTATTGGATATACTCATAGATTTATCCTTTTCGAGTGAATTTGAATTGTTCGAGAGATTGCAGCGGGCGATTCGCGCACACACTGCAAATGGTTGTACAGGTTCCGGTATCGCTCAAACAAGTTGCTAGACTTGCATTTCACACGTCTCAGCGTGAAACCGATATGAGTGACGACGCAAGCCATCGGTCGATGAATTCGACGCGTCTAGTCAATTTACCCATTTTCTAAATCTCGAACAAGTTTCCAAGTCGTTTAAAAACGTTCCCGCACTTGAGGGTCTGACGCTGCGCGTTGGTAGTGGCGAGATACTGGGCCTGCTTGGTGCAAACGGAGCAGGAAAGTCAACGACGATTAACTTGCTGTTGGGATTCTTGTTCAGTCGTGGGGCTTTGGTAGCGAGTTTCGGGTCCTGTATCATCGCATAACGACGGTTCCGTGGATTTTGATACGAGCCAAAATGGCCAACAGCACCGCAACCAATGTCATTGTAAGGACGACGTAGCCTACGCCGAAGCGAATTTGGGCGGTACTGCGCTCCTCTGACGCCATTTGATCGCTATTGGGGCACGATTTTGTCATTGCGGCCCTTGGGAGTTGTTGCGTTTTCGTGAAAAATTGACGAAGATGAACGGATGCGGATCTCGTGTGGTGTTGAGTTGGCTCTGAT
>CAYYHV010000448.1:0-6270 GCA_964471695.1 uncultured Pirellulaceae bacterium | reverse complement strand
ATGCAACGTTCAAGGCATTCGCAACTCGATTGGGGATCGCACGCAAACTGCCCCCACTCGATTCCACTCAGTTCCGCCCGCCTCGAACTATCGAAGGTCAACAAACACTGTTTTAAATGGCCGGACATGTCACGCGAAGTAAAAACGGCAAGGCTTCCACCTCACCCAGGTGCAACTATTCTGCCGCCGCGACACCTTCGTCGATCGAAAATCGCAGCATGCCGCCGAAAGTTCCCGTCAGGATCGATCCATTCAACCCAATTTCCGTCGCCGCGTAGAAACTGTTGTTTCGCGAACCACCGGGCAACAAACGATGAAAGACACTCTTGCCCGTTTTCCAATCGATGGCCTCGAGCGTCCAAGTCGCATCGCGCTGCCCGATACAGTAAAGCAACCCCGTCGCTTCACTCATCGTGGGAATACCATTGGGACAGCTGATGTCCTTGTTGGTCCATTGCGAGGTTAACTGACGAGTCGCAGGGTCCCACACAAACTTCTCGACTCCGTAAGGGGCGATGCGTGGCTGGTTGGAACGATAGATCGTGACCGAGCTGACGTCATTCCCCAATCGTCGCCGCGCAATGCGTTTCATCAGGGGACTCAGTTGGCCGTACAGGTTGCTCACCGCAACGACTTCGAACCCTCGAACTGTCAAGGATTGTTCGGTGGTAGAACGAGTCGCCCGATCATCGCCAAACCGAATCGGGACTTCTGCTGCAACACGACGGTCACGCCCCGGTAGACCTTTCCAATCAGCCGGAATCTCGTCTCGCCAGACGAACACCATGTGCATCAACTCTCGACCATCGCCAATCACGACAAACTTGTCTTGATCGCCAAACCCAGCCAGTGATGGCGTCGTTCCCGATCCGCTTCCCAAACGACCAGGAAATTTGACGTTACTCGTTTCGTAGGCAACAGCCCAAAGTGATTCCAATTTTTTCTGATCGCTGTGCCACTGGATTCGATGGGTGGCATGGTTGGTCACAACATAGATTCCATTGTCATCGTCGACAGCAATCGAATTGGATACCTCCACGTCACGCTCATCCAACTGGATGAATTTGAATTCCTTGAAGTCTCGTGAGACGACTCCCACTAATCCGCGACGAGTCACGATGGCCAGTTGCCCATCAAACGTCATGTTGATGCCGACGATAAGGTCGTCGTCGCCATTCTGTTGATCATTGGGGATACGAAAGGTACGGCAAAGCTTGATCCCCGAATCGAGCACGCCTTGCTCTTCATCGCAATAGGCTTCGATCTGCTTGCCGCGTGGCACGTAATAGACGCCGTCACAGTCGATGACAGAATACGCCCCAGAGATCGCATCTTCACGCGTTTGTTGGCGCGGAACTTTGGCGGCGTAAGTCAGCGAAGGCTTTTGCGCGTCAACTTTAAAGATGGATTTGGTCGTCGCACTCCAAATCGCGTGGCGACCGTCGGGATAGGCACCGGAAATTGCCAACGTAATCGGCACCGGATCACCCTCTAAAAATTCCGGGGCTGCCTGTGTGGCATCGGTCGGCCCAGCGAGCGGTGATGACGCTTGATTGAAGGGACCACGATGACTCATCGGCCAGGGTGAATCCGCCAAGTAAGAATTACGCGGCGGTTCCGTGGGTGAGTCGAGTTCTTCGGCATTTGACGAAGCTACCAGAATCATTCCCAGCAGAATGAGTTGAATAAGAAGTTGCCTCATTGCATTTTTCGCTTTCCATAAGCCGGTTATAACGCCGGCCGTCTTCGAATCGCACCAATCCATTCGGCCACATACCGAAAACCGAAGGCCTCCATCGTTGACCTCCCATCTCAGCCGCAGACAATAAAGAGCCGAGAAGCGAATACGATACCCAACTATAGGTCGCCTGTCGACGAATCAGCCCAAATTAACGCGGCTGATCATCCCCACACCCAAGGCTGAACAATGTCTTTATTTGCCGACGCAGAGCGAGATAATCTTGATAGCGTCAAACCGCTAGCTGCCAGAATGCGCCCCGCGAATCTGGATGAGTTTAACGGTCAGGCTCACTTTCTTGGAGAAGGCAAGTTGCTCCGCCGATTGATTGCGGCCAATCGGTTGGGCTCGGTTCTATTCTACGGTCCACCGGGAACCGGAAAAACAACGCTGGCCAATCTGCTGGCGGCCGAAACCGACAGCCGATTTCGCCCAATCAGTGCGGTGACAAGCGGCGTCAAAGAACTGCGCGAAGTCCTACAGGACGCGCGAGCCGAAGTCGAAGGCGGCGGAAAACGCACGCTGCTATTCGTCGATGAGATTCATCGCTTCAATCGCGCTCAACAGGATGTCCTGCTACATGATGTCGAAGACGGAATCGTGATTCTTGTTGGTGCCACAACCGCCAATCCATTCTTCGCCGTAAACAGCGCTCTGGTCAGCCGCAGTCAGATTTTCCAATTTCAATCACTGTCGAGTGACGAGATTGTCGCCGTGCTTCAACGAGCCATCAAGGATGCCGATCGAGGCCTGGGAAGTATCCCGATCAACATTCACCATGGAGCGCTCGAATTTCTGGCGGAGATTACGGACGGAGACGCTCGACGCGCCCTTACGGCTTTGGAGATCGCCGTACTCTCATGTTCAGAACGACCCGTCGAACTTACGCGTGAGCTTGCCGCAGAATCCGTTCAACGCAAAGCCATCGAATACGACGGAACCGGCGACTCGCACTACGATGCGGCTAGCGCACTGATCAAGAGTATCCGTGGTAGCGATCCGGATGCGGCGATGTACTGGTTAGCCCGTATGCTCGAAGCCGGTGAAGATGTGCGGTTTATCACACGACGATTGGTGATTCTCGCCAGCGAAGATATTGGTAACGCGGATCCCCAGGCACTTTCAATTGCCGTATCGGGCATGCAGGCTTGTGAGTTTGTCGGACTCCCGGAATGCCAACTCACACTTTCCCAAGTCGTCGCCTATCTCGCTTGTGCACCAAAGTCCAATGCAGCCACCGTCGCAATCGGTGAGGCGCGCAAAGATGTGCGCGAAGGACGTTTGATTCCCGTCCCGGTGCATCTTCGTGATGGCCACTATGCCGGCGCGGAGAAGCTTGGTCACGGCGAAGGATATGTCTACTCGCACAATGAAGAGGACGGCGTTGCCGCACAAGACTACCTTGGGATCGAGCGAGAATACTATCGACCCGTCGATCGTGGTTTTGAGCGCGAACTGGGAGAGCGACTAACACGCATCCGGGAAAAACTGCGTCGCGCCAAGTAGGTCGCCCCATCTTTATCACCTGCAACGCATCTGCTGCTAGCGTCCACAACGGTAGATTTCTCGCTTCAAGACTCCCGCAAATCTATCCTTCGTGCTTCCATACAATTCCTCTGGTGCTTGCATCGTCGATTCTCCTACGATTCGCTCGCCGCGATACGGTCTGAAATCGACCGTAGCGCACTCGGCTATCACGAATCGAGGTTGCTTCGTCAGGGAGGGCGAAGATGAACACCATAAAGACCGCCGTTGTTACCGCGACTTTGCTAGCCGTTGGATATGGCGCTCATGTTGTCATGAACAAGCCGATTCCGACGGAGGGAATTTGGGAGGAATTGTCACAAGGAGTCCCCAATGCCGAGGGACCATCCATCGAGATTCCTGAATTGATGCCGGCTCAAGATGCCAGCGAGCCCGCAATCGGCTCCCAGGCACGCAGCGACTCGCCCTTCGCTCAAGCCGGAGTCTACGGCGCGACGGACCAAAGTAACGCCGCACCTCCCCAGTTCTCAAGTCAATCCAATCCATTGCAAACGGTCCCACCACCGGAAACACTGTCCAACCCACAAGTTCCCCAATCGGAATTCGATCGGTCCGATGCAGGCGTTGCCCACATCCCAAACACGGGTGCAGGAAACGCTATAAGAAGTAGCTTCGAGCAGCAGGTCGCCGCTCAAAGCAATCCGAACTTTGATGCCATCTGGCGATCCGCTCAGGATCTGGTTGCCAAAGGCAATTTGGCCGACGCACTGTTTACCTTGTCGATGCTTTACAAGGACGATGTATCTGACAGCCAGCGCGACATGCTGATCCCATTGCTCGATCAGCTTGCAGGAACTGTGATTTATTCGCGTCAAAGCTACTTGGAGAACCCCTGGGTTGGAAACGCACCAACCTCGCTCGAAGAATTGTCTCAACAACTGAATGTTCCCGCCGAGTTTTTGGGGCGAATCAACGGCATTGCGTCCGGCACAATGATCCCGGCAGGCAAACCGATCAAGATTGTTCGAGGTCCGTTTCGCGGCGCACTCGATCTTTCACGGAGAGAATTGACAATTTTTCTTGGTGAAAGCTACGCGGGACGATTCAACGTTTCGATCGGTAGGGACTTCGTTGAACAGCCGATGGTCTACGCAGTTACCGAAAAGAGTGGAGCGTACAACTATGTCGATAGCCGCACGAATCAGCAGATTCCAGCCGGTGACCCGACCAATCCGCTCGGCAACCATTGGATCGGAATAGCCAATCGGCAAACTCAGGCGGTTGCGGGAATCCACTCCGTGGGGTCGGCTGTTGACGCATCCGATTCTCGAGGTTTCATCAGCGTAACGCCTAAAGACGCAGATGACCTCCAAGCAATTCTCTCGATCAATTCTACGATTACAGTCGTGCCATAGCGGTGCAACTGGCTATATTGAGTGCGGGCGGGCATGACTGAGTTTCATTCTTACCGGTGTGCCATGACGGATCCAGACATTCATTCAACTCAGAGTACGTCCCTGCAACGGCAGGTGCAGCGTACCGACCCGCAGGACGAGGTAGCCCACTCGGTGTTTACTGATTACGAGGTCGGCGAATTCTACGACGAGATGTTCCAAGCAGACGGAACGGCTCGACCGGAGTGTTCCGCGTTATGTGACCGGCTTGGAAACCTCACGGCCCAGGAAATCCTTCGACGCCAGTTCTCAGCGAACAGTGCGATGGTCCAATCGGGAATTACCTTCAACGTTTACGGCGCTGAAGAAGGTCGCGAGCGGATTATTCCGTTCGATATTTTGCCACGGGTCGTCAGTGGGCGCGATTGGGAGTGGCTCGAGCTCGGATTGAAGCAGCGCATCCAGGCGTTGAACTTTTTCCTGCAGGATATCTACAACGAACAACGAATCCTTCAAGAAGGCATAGTGCCCCGGCACGTCATTGAAACAGCCGCCTCGTTTCGTAAACAGTGTGTTGGACTGACTCCGCCGCAAGGCATCTGGTGTCACATTACCGGAACCGATCTTGTTCGAAACGCAGATGGACAATTCCACATCCTTGAGGACAATTTGCGCTGCCCATCCGGCGTGTCGTATGTGCTGCAGAATCGGCAACTCGTCAAGAAGACATTTCCGCAGTTGTTCGCCAGCAATAGAATTTTGCCCGTCGACGACTATCCCGGACGCTTACTCAAGGCGTTGTCGGAACTAATGCAGGACCGTGTTGATCGTCCGGTTGTTGGATTGCTTTCGCCAGGTAGTTTCAATTCGGCTTTCTTCGAGCATTCCTTCCTGGCGTCCCAAATGGGAATCGACCTCGTCGAAGGACGCGACCTCGTCGTTCAAGACGGCTTCGTCTTTATGCGAACGACGCATGGATTCGAAAAAATCGACGTACTCTATCGCCGAATCGACGACGACTTTATTGACCCACTGGCTTTTCGTGAGGACTCCTTGTTGGGTGTTCCGGGAATCATGGAAAGCTACCGCAACGGCAGGGTAGCATTGGCAAACGCACCTGGAACGGGTGTTGCCGATGACAAAGTCGTATACGCCTACGTGCCCGAGATCATCAAGTTCTATCTGAGTGAAGAACCACTGATCCCTAATGTAAAAACCTTTTTGTGTTTTGACGACAAACAGCGACAACACGTTGTCGACAACATGGAAAACATGGTCGTCAAACCTGTCAACGAGTCCGGTGGCTATGGTTTGTTGATCGGCCCCAATTCGACGGAGGCCGAACGCGCCGAACTTGCAGATCGAATCAAGGACGATCCCCGCGGCTATATTGCACAGCCCGTGTTGTCTCTCTCGAGGGCTCCCGTACTTACGGACGAAGGCCCTGAGGGACGTCACGTTGATCTGCGGCCCTTTATCGTCTACGGCAGCAGCGACATTTACGTACTGCCAGGCGGGCTGACGCGCGTCGCATTGAAAAAGGGTTCACTCGTCGTCAATTCCTCGCAAGGCGGCGGAAGCAAAGACACTTGGGTCGTGAAGTAGGATCGAAAATGTTAAGTCGTGTCGCCGATTCCCTGTACTGGGTAAGCC
>CAYYHV010000447.1:0-6275 GCA_964471695.1 uncultured Pirellulaceae bacterium | reverse complement strand
GGCTTGGATCCCGCGCTAATGAGCAATCCCTTTGTCGCTGGTATCGTCGACATTGTCGGAATTGTCATCTACATGAATGTCGCCTGGCTGCTCCTCTGACCAACAATCAACATGCGCATACATTGGAATCGTGATACCCCATCGCGGTTCTCGATCGCGAGCATCAACGCATTGTGTCCTCCCGTGTTCGTCGACGCGAAAAAGCTGTATACCCTTGGCACTATCCATCGCTTCAGCGGCGGCAGACCACCGCCTTCAGGGGGGAGCATTACCCCGCCCCATATGCCAGGCAGCCAAGATTAAAGATTAAAAGCCACAACAATTAGGAATTTAACCGCATCGTTCTTGCAATAATTGCGACTCCTAATATCCTAAACCTTGAGTCCGATGGGGCTTGAAATTGGCACTACACGTCGCCTTTCACAATAAATGTGTTCTTAGACTTTTGTTTCAACCAGGAGAAGAGTTAATGTCCTCGATGAAAAACTTCTTGGCATTTCTTGCCATCACTTTGCTCGCAGTGTCTAGCGCGAGCGCCGATTATTTGGAAGACCTGACTACAAATCAGACGGCATTGTTTGAATTCGGCGCTTATTCGCAGGGCAACACTTGGGATTTCACTTCGGAAGGCGTCGCCGTAACGAATCCTGCCTCGACCGATAACTTCGGTGGTATGGGCGTAACGCCGACTGAACCCGTTGACCTCAGTATGGTGAGTGTAATCGAAGTCACCGCTCGTCTCGAAGCGGGAAACACTACCGATCTGACGATTGCGGTCCGAGAAGCCGGAGCCCCCGGCGAGTTCTATTCTTGCACCATTCCCCAATCCAGTTTTAGTGTGGGCAGCTTCAGCACCGTCACCGTGCCCGTTGACGCTACCAACTGTTTCAATGGTGACGTAACAGATGGCGTTCTAAACGGCATGCTGGACAACACGAGCATTCAAACTCCTTTTGGGAGCACGACTGATTCTTTCTTTACAGTCCAAAGCGTTAATTACGTGATGGTACCTGAACCCGGATCGCTGTTCATGATCTTGATGGGCCTGCCGCTTCTCGCACTTCGACGTCGCTAAACGTCGATTTGGTTAGCGTACGAATACAAGAAAAGCCCGGTCGTTTGACCGGGCTTTTTTTTTGCGCATTAGCCGACAGTCGTGGACATACTCGATCGAGACCACGGGTAGCAAGTCGAATGATCGCAGTAGCATTGAGCAATGTGTACAGGTGGTCAACAATGTGGAACCACTCCCACGATGAAAGAATCCACATGGCCCGTAGCATCGCTCCGACTCAACGTACCGTATGGGTGGCCATACTTGCGGCTCTCCTTCTGATGCCATCATTTGGTTATGCCGTCGACAAACCCAACATCATCATCATCTACGCAGACGACCTCGGGTTTGGAGATTTATCGTGCTACAACAAAAATGCGGCTTATAAAACACCGCGGCTCGACCAGTTGGCGGCTGAGGGTATTCGATTTACCGACGCGCACAGTCCGTCGACGATCTGCTCACCATCAAGATATGGATTGTTTTCTGGTCAACAGATTTTCCGTTCGACGGGTGGAGGCGGTGGAGCCTTTGAAGGTCCCGGTGGTCCGAGTTATCTCAAACCTGGTACGCTGACGATCGGCGGAATGCTTCAACAGCAGGGATATCGAACCGGTATCTTCGGCAAGTGGCATGTCGGCTTGAGTTGGTTCGACAAGGAAGGGAAACGCCTTGGTGGTGGGTTCAAGAATTCACTACTAATTGATTATGGGAAGAGTACGCCTCTCATTGACGGCCCCAACGAGCGCGGATTCGACGCTTCGTACATTACCCCCAACTGTCCCAATACCGATCCGCTCTATGTGTACATTGAAGATGGAATGGTGGTTACCCCAGCAAGTAAGCGACACAAACGAAACACCTTGCCCAATCCAGGCGGAAAATGGCGATGGGACAACGACGAAGGCTGGATGGCACCCGGCTACGATTTCATGAACGCCGATCTTCTCTTTTATGAGAAGACTAAGGACTTTATTACGAAACATTGCAAGCAGCACACGCAACAGCCATTCTTCGCCGTTCTCTCCACGCAGATTGCACACGCGCCTGTGTTGCCGGCAGCAGAATTTGTCGATGCGACCGAGGGCGGACCTCGAGGAGACTTTGTTTGGGAATTGGACGCGATTGTCGGGCGAGTCCTCGACTTGGTGAAAAAGCTCGGCATCGACGACAATACGCTGGTACTATTCAATGCCGACAATGGGGCTGAAACGCTTCATGTGGACTGGATGCGGCAGGATCACAACCATGACGCGTCTGGCGGTTGGCGCGGAGTGAAACGTGACGGTTGGGAAGGCGGACACCGCGTGCCCTTTATTGCACGATGGCCTGGTAAGATTCCCACCGGGCAAGTATCTGACCAACTGACGAACACGACTGACATATTTGCCACGTTGGCCTCGGTCGTTGGCGTCCAACTCGCGGACAAGGATGCTACCGACAGTTTTGATATGTTGCCGGCGATGCTCGGCCTGCAAAACGAAACGACTTCGATACGCCCCCACATGTTGACACAAAGCTTCCGTGGGGAATTTCAATTGCGACAGGGTGTGTGGAAGTATCTGGACCACAAGGGCTCAGGCGGGAACCCATATGATCGTGGCGTGATGAAGAAATACGCCAAGCCTGACTTGGCCCCTGAGGCTCCCGGCCAACTCTACAACCTGGCAGTAGACCCTGGTGAGACCACGAATTTGTATTTCGAAAATGAGGTGAAGCGTAAGGAGATGCAGGCGCTCTTGAAGACGTTGAAAGAGTCGGGGCGGAGTGCGCCAACGGGTCGAAAGCCGCTGATGAGATAGGTCGCCGTCTTATCTGAACCAGTCGTCAACCTGCATGACCGATGTGATAGACTCGAGCCACACTTTCGGAATCGACTGCATTCGGTTTCGACAGGCTGACAGACAGCATGCTGTTGGTGTAGAAAGGGCAGGGCAGACGTATCAGAGTCAACTTCATCCAAACTTGCGAGAGAAGCAGGATTGTGATCTACCTTCGCAACTCACAGTTTGCCAAGGCTTAGCCCACCCCAATGTCTTCCGCATGGAGCGACGACTTAGACGTCCAGCGCTTCGCCGCCGAGGTACATCTGAAGTACCTGACTTTGGACTTTGATGGCTCGAACAAGAATCCAGATTTGTTCGGAGCTGAATTTCTTGGGGTCGGATGCCGCCAAGTCTTCAAGCTCCTGCGTCATTGCTGCATGTTGATCGGTCGCGAATTGCAGCCGAAGGCTGGATTCACGGCAGGCTTCTTTCAAACGGTCTTCGTTCTTCAGCTCGTCCAGATCGTCGATCGAGTTCAGGAGGACGGTACACAGTCGGGCAATGTCCGACGGGTCCGTCTCAGGGTGGGCCTTCTCTAGTAATCCGGCGAGTTTTTCGACATTCATCATCTTGCTCTTTCGCTTTGAACACGGCCCGTTTGGGAGAGCAAGCCGTATTGTCTCAATTTCGGGTCAAGCAAGCGTGGTCAGGGATCCTCGCCCGCCCGATGAATTAAGGTAGCTTGGTGTTCGCGACAAAACGGCAAAAAACCACAAGAAAACAGGAACAAGATGGCTCAAACCGTTTGCGTTGTCTTGAACCATCAAGTCGCTTCCATTCCGTGAGGTTTTGACGATTCAGGTCGAATTTCCGCAACGCTTAATTGAGATCATCATCAGAAACTTGTCACCGCAATAAACGCCCTAGAGCAAGCCATAAGAAACGAGTGTTTGGCGCAATTGAGCCTCCTCCTCAGCCGTCAGCTCGACCATAGGCAACCGAAGCTCTCCCGAATCACGACCCAACAACTTCATAGCGGCTTTGATGGGGATCGGGTTTGTGGCCAAACTGAGCATGTCGCGACATAGCGGAAACAGTTTGTGGTGCCATTCGATGGCTTCCGTCAGACGCCCTCCGAGGTACGCTTCGGTCAAAGCAATCATGTCCTTGGGCACGATATTTCCTACAACCGATACGACTCCCTCTCCTCCCACTGATAACAAGGGGAGCGTGAGGCTGTCGTCGCCGCTAAGAACCGTCAAATCGGTCTCAGCCAGGATCGCCGACGCCTGATCCAAGGAACCGGTGGCTTCCTTGACCATCGTTACGTTCTTGAGTTCTGCCAGTCGGATGATCGTCTCGGGTTCGATATTCTTGCCGGTGCGACCTGGAATGTTGTAGACACAAATCGGCAGATCGACGGCCTGGGCGATCGCCGAATAGTGCTGATAGAAACCTTCTTGAGTCGGCTTGTTGTAGTACGGCGCGACTTGGAGTGTTGCATCGGCTCCTTCCTTGGCGGCCCATCGGGTGAGCCGCAGGGCTTCGGCGGTACTATTTGAACCCGTGCCCGCCATCACCTTCGCGCGACCAGCAACTGCCTGAATGACCTCAGAAATGACCCGTTCGTGCTCATCGTGGCTGAGGGTGGGAGATTCGCCCGTCGTTCCCACGGGTACGAGACTGGTGATGCCCGACTCAATCAGAAACTCAATCTGTTGATGCAGCCGAGCAATGTCGAGCTCGCCATCCTTGAATGGTGTCACGATGGCTACGGACAATCCGGCAAATTCTGATCCCTTGCGTTGCATAGCGTTCGGCGAATCCCTCGCCTCTCCTCAATTTGTATCTGCGATCTACGTTTCGTGTCCAAGACCGCATTATGATATCCCATTCCGTACGCAGCGGTAGGAGTACGAGCCAACGTAGTCTCGAACACATGTAGCCGAGCCGTCAGTGTTACTTCGAGTTGGCGACAATCAGCGCCTTCATCTCTCGAACGGCTTGTTGAAGCCCTACAAATACAGCCCGGGCAATAATGCTGTGGCCGATATTGAGCTCCTGCATTTCGGCGATGGCTGCAACTGGCCCCACGTTCAAATAATTCAGGCCGTGCCCGGCATGAAGCACCATGTCGCGATCACGGACGTGTCGCCCGGCTTCGATCAAGCGAGCGATTTCGCGGTCGCGATCCTTCCCGGTGGCGTAGGCATACTGCCCGGTATGAAGTTCAACGGCATCGGCGCCAATTTCGGCTGCCGCATCAAGCTGCGCCGCATCTGGATCAAGAAAGAGACTCACTTCAATCCCGGCGTTCTGCAGTCGTTCTGTCGCGGATCGAACTGAATCTAACTGACCGACGACGTCCAAACCGCCTTCTGTTGTGACCTCTTCACGTTTTTCCGGAACCAGAGTCACTTGCTCCGGCCGAGTCTCGCAGGCGATACCGATAATTTCATTGTCGACCGCCATCTCAAGATTCATCGGGACGTGAATTGTCTCCTTGAGGACTCGTACATCACGATCCTGAATGTGCCGACGATCTTCCCGAAGGTGAATCGTAATCCCATCGGCGCCACCAAGTTCAGCAGCCGCTGCCGCCCAAACGGGATCCGGTTCGTAAGTTTTCCGCGCTTCGCGAACTGTCGCCACGTGATCAATGTTGACGCCAAGTACCGCCATAACACTCTCCCAAAACCAAAAATCAACTGGTTGACGACGAATTGCAATGCTGAGTCACACGCATGCCTTGATTGTCAACGGAACAGATCTGCAAATCGAACGCACCGTCCTGCCACTCGTTCAGTTCTTCGACAAGCCGCTGGGCCGATGCCATGTCCGGTTGGAGCGCGAACATGGTAGGCCCCCAACTACTCTGACCCACTCCCGGTACAGAATGTTCGCGCAACCAACGCACGATCTCCATTAAGACGGGCGACGCGTAGGGCCCCCCCTGACAGGGTGCGAAACATTCACCGGCAAGTCGACCATAACGATAAACCGCATCGCCGAATCTTTCATAGTCGGAATTTTTTGTGGCAGGCAGTAATTCGTCGTTGAGAATACGTTCCAATCGTGCCGTCATCTCTTTCGAAACCGGCGGTAGCGTCGCAAACGCAGAAACTTCTTCAGACCCTGACAATCCTCTCCCGCCTTGAGGTCGAATCAGCACGAATCGCCAGGCTGACGGCAACTCGACTCGGGCAGTCAACGAGGCAAGCGTCTCCCCCGAAAGCTTGCCGGCTTCGGCGATCAAGCCACCCTGCATGAATCCATAGCTACCCACGGCGGAACGTAAGCCACGATCCACACTCTTCGCCAGATCCACCAATTCACTCGGCGGACAATTAAAAAAGTGATTAAGCCCCGCAGCCACAGACAACCCCAACTGCGTCCCCGATCCCAATCCCACATGGGGTGGAATGACACTTTGAGTCGAAATGCGACAACGAAGT
>CAYYHV010000446.1:0-6278 GCA_964471695.1 uncultured Pirellulaceae bacterium | reverse complement strand
CGTCGAAGGCGGCCCAAAGGCTGAAGAGAACGCACTTCAATCCAATTTTCCGGTTGAAGAATTGACTGGGCAATGGATCAGCCCCAATGCCCACAGTGAGTGCGTTGTGGACGGCAAAAAGCATCATGTCGCGATCATTGCCGATGCCGACGCGGCTGTCGTAAATCGCGACGGCAATCATTCGATCCGCGGCGGCTGCCTTGCGAAGAAAGTGTACTCGCCAGATGGTCCTACCAAGGATCGGCTGAGCGATCCCATGATTCGTATCGGTGGCAAGCTGACGCCCGTCTCATGGGAATTGGTGCTCGACGTAATGCAGGAGATCAGCCAGCATGTCATCTCTACTTATGGTGAAGCCGCGTGGGGCATGAAAACGTTCTCGTATCAGTATTTTGAGAACACCTACGCAATCTCCAAACTGGCTTTCGAGTCCATCAAGACGCCGGCTTACGCACCGCACGACAAACCCGGTCCTGGCAACGATACCGCAGGCATCGACGACACGGGTATCGTGACCTTTAGCGCCTCGTACGATGACTGGCGCTCCGCCGATGTCATCTTTATCTCCGGAAGCGACCCGTACGAAACGAAAACCATTGTCTTCACCGACTGGATGATGCAGTCGGACAAGAAGATCATTATGGTGATGCCTCGCAAGACGACCGGAGCCGCATGGGCAGAGAAGAATGGTGGTTTGTTTCTGCCAATCATTCCCGGCACCGACACCATTTTGCACCTTGCGCTGGCTCGTTTGATCCTCGAAAACAACTGGCAGGATCAGGAATTCATCGAAGGTTGGGTCGCCAATCGCTGGGAAATCGACTCGGGCTTTGGCCGCGGTACGCGCAACACACCATGGCAGTGGCGAACGACTTGGGGCAAACTCGGCGCGTCCTTTGAAGAATACAAAGCATGGTTATTCAAACAGGATGACGCCCAACTCGATCGAGCCGCCGAAATAACGGGACTCGACCCAGCAGCCATCCGCCGAGCCGCAGAGTTGATTGCAAAACCAGTCAACGGTAACCAGCCCAAGGCTTCGTTCGCGCTTGAGAAAGGCAACTACTGGAGCAACAACTACCTGAACACAGCCTCTTATGGCACGCTCGCGGCGATCTGCGGAGCCGGCAACCGTCCCGGTCGAGTCGTTTCGCGATTGGGTGGCCACCAACGCGGTTGGTATGCAGCCGCTGGTTATCCACGAATCTATTCGCCTGAGAAAGGTCCAGGCCGTCGCAAGAAGGAAATCGACCTCGACCGTTGGGTCGAATCGGGCAACCTGCGATTCGCGTGGGTCATCGGTACTACATGGACGCAAGCGATGGCAGCCAGCGCTGAGCTCGCCAAGAGCTTCCGGTCGATGACTAGTGACAGCCCACATCAGATTCAGCGAGCCGACAAGGACCACATCGTCGAAACCTTGAAGCGACGCGTAGACGAGAAAGGCATGGTCGTCGTCCATCAGGATATCTACCTTCGCAAACCTATCGCAGCCGAATTCGCGGATATCGTTTTACCAGCCGCAACGTGGGGCGAAGTCGACTTTACGCGCTGCAATGGCGAACGACGACTGAGACTGTATAGCAAGTTTTGCGATCCCCCCGGCCAGGCCAAACCGGATTGGTGGATCATCGCCGAATTCGCCAAACGGATGGGATTCAGCGATTATGACTGGAAAGATTCCAACGACGTATTCGAACAAGCCGCCCGTTTCGGTCGCAAAGGCATCCTGAATTACCATCCGTTAGTCTACTACGCACAGAAAAGTGGCAAGAGAGGCCACGACCTCCTGCGCGAAATGGGGACTCATGGAATCCAGACACCTATTCGTTATCGCGAAAAGCTTACCGAACCCCAAGCATATCAGGACTACGTTGGGTACTACGACGATCCGAATGTGACCGGTGCCATCATTGGCACCAAACGATTGCACGATCATGACATGGATTTTGGCGTTCCCGAAGGGCCAACGGTGCACATGAAATGGATGCATGCCTTCAGCTCCCACAGTGGAAAGGCCTTGCTGCACAAAACGCCATGGAGTCTATTCGCCGATTTCTACGAACGCATCAAACCGCGCGGCAATGAATTATGGCTTACAAGCGGACGCATCAACGAAGTTTGGCAGACCATGTACGATGATGACCGCCGCGACTATATCAAGCAGCGTTGGCCAGCGCAGTGCTTGGAAATCCATCCGCAGGACGCGCGAAAATACGAAATTGAATCAGGTGACGAAGTGCTCCTGGTCAATGACGACGTACTGATTCAAACGGGCGGCTTCATCGCCGTCAATCAAGACGATGCCTCGTACACCCAGCTCGAAAAGAATGGCCATATCCGCATTGGACGTGGCGAAATGCAAGCCGTGGCGATCGTCACCGACGCCGTTCGCCCAGGTGTGCTCTGGACAAATTCGCTGATTCCCGGGTCACCAGCCAACAGCCTCGTCCATCGTGTTCCCGATCCCATAACGAATCGTTATCGGTTCAAGCTGGGCAAAGCCACCATTCGCAAGATCGGCGAATCTCCGTACAAGAACGATTTCTCCAAGATGTCCTTTGCGGCTCGCACTGCAATCGTCTAGCAGAATTAGTAACTACCCAGAATGTTTTCGACCCACCCAGATGCGACTCCGCTCGGTACGGTTCGCCGTGGCAGTCTTGCACACTAGCCATCCCAACGTGTCAAATGATGCGTTGAAGGCGGCTACCATGGTCGCGGTCAGTTCCTAAACCATCCAACGAGACTCGAATTATGCGATTCATCATCGGTGTCCTCGTCAGCGCGGCACTTGTTTTCGTCTGGGGATTCTACTACTGGACTTTGAATCCAATTACCAACACCATCGTGCGTCCAGTCGAGAATGATGCGGCGCTGGTGGGTGAGATGACCAACCTCATTGGAGAAAGCGGCGTCTACTTTATGCCGCCATTGCCCGAAGACGAAAACAATCCGGAACAGGTCGCGGATTACAAAATGCGGCATGAAAGCGGTCCCATCGCCCGCATCTTTTACCGCAAGGAAGGGGCACCCGTCGAAGTCACAACGATGGTGAAGGGATTTCTCCATTGCGTGCTGATTTCCTTCCTCGCCGGTATGATCATCTTCGCCGCATCACCACGCACGTATCTTAACCGAGTCATGTTGATATTCTGGGTAGGCGTCTTTACGGCTTGCTGGACCCATTTAAGTAATGCAATCTGGTGGTACTATCCGATGAATTATTGCCTGTTGGAAATGGGCTACACCATTGTCGGGGCATTGATCATTGGCTTGGTTATGGGCTTTTTCGTTCGTCCCCTAGAGTAAATTGGCACCCACCGTGAAACGATCCGATGTACTTTATGAAGACAATCACCTGCTGGTCGTCAACAAACCCGCCGGCATGGTGACTCAGGGCGCCGGCGATGGACATACGGGGCTAGTCGAACACGCCAAGCAATACATAGGCGAGAAATATGACAAACCGGGAAATGTGTACATCGGCATTGTCAGTCGACTCGACATGATGACTTCGGGCGTGATCGTATTGGCTCGCACCTCAAAAGCCGCCGCCCGATTGAATGAACAATTCAGCGGTCGCAAAGTCCAGAAAACGTATTGGGCTCTCGTGCCAGGAAATCTGCAACCACCATCAGCGACGCTGGAAGACTATATTCGCAAAGATGAATCGCAGCATCGCATGGTCGCCTGCGATGAAAACGACGAGGGGGCTCGAGCCGCAAAGCTGAGTTATCGAATCCTGCGCGTACTCGAAGATTGCCAGTTGGTAGAAATCCAATTAGAGACAGGCCGCAAGCATCAGATCCGGGTACAATTCGCCAGTCGCGGGTTCCCGGTCGTCGGTGACCGCAAGTACAATAGTGGCCGCGAATTCGAACACGGTATCGCCTTACATTCGCGACGGTTGCAGTTTCTTCATCCCACCAAAAAGACGCCCCTAGATTTTGTCGCTCAGCTTCCCGCTTCCTGGCGAAAGCATGACATCAACGACTAATCCCAAAATCAGATCAGGAATCCCACCCATGCGTTTCACAATCGGCCTTATCGCCGCGCTACTCGTTTCGTTTTTCAGCTCGAAAGCTTCAGCTCATTCGACCGAAGAAGCCATGTTCGCTGCTGCGAACGTCTTTCTCGCCAGTCTCGACGATGGCCAACGTGCACGAACCGAGTTCAAGTTTGAGGGGAAGGAGCGCAAAGCATGGGATTTCGTGCCAAAAAAACGCGACGGATTACCCCTCAAAGCCATGAGTCCGGCTCAACGCAAACACGCCATGGATCTGATTCGAACCGTTCTCAGCCACAACGGCATGAAAAAGGCTGAGCAGATCATGTCGCTGGAACAAGTTCTCTTTGAAATGGAAAAACAAAATCCGAAGCGTGATCCAAAGATGTATCACTTTCAGTTTTTCGGCAAACCTTCCATGTCGGAACCTTGGGGATGGCGAGTCGAAGGGCACCACCTTTCTTTGAATGTTACGCTTCCTTCCCCCAAAGATGGTTCGATCGAGTCCGCGATTGTCACGCCGGCATTCTGGGGTGCCAACCCAGGTAAGGTTCCGAACGGCCCCAAGAAAGGACTGCGTGTACTTGGCAAAGAAGAGGACCTTGGGCGCGAACTCGTTAAATCACTCACCAAAGAACACCTGGCCGTCGCCTTGTTCGACAAAACAGCCCCGCGTGACGTCATCAATGGTCCCGGCAAAGAACCGATGCGACTGGAACCCGCGGGAATATCGGCCGACAAACTAAACGACAAACAACAGGCCCTCTTGATGTCAATCATCGAAGAGTACGTCAACAACTTCCGCAAACCACTGGCAGCACGCGACCTCGCACAGATCAAATCGGCTGGGATCAGCAACCTGCATTTCGCTTGGGCTGGCGGTCTGGAGATGGGCGACCCCCACTACTTCCGAATTCAAGGACCAACCATGATCTTTGAATACGACAATGTGCAGGGCGGCGCTAATCACGTGCACTACGTTTGGCGAGACTCAGCCAACGACTTTGGCCGTGACGTCCTGAAGGAACACTACGAAGCCGCCCACGCCCAATAGCGACGTCTTGGAGAACAACGAAAGCCCCTTGGCGACAGCAGAATAAAGCATATCTTGCGATGTACCACAGATTGAGCTAACGGAATCAATCCAGTCGCCTCTTGAGTAACGTCGGAATGATGCCTAACACCAGCAAAAAAGAACAGAAGGGTTCAGGTACTGCTCTATAGTCCGCTATTACATTATCAAGGAACATTTGGGCCGTATCCGTTCGACCGTAGGCCGCAAATCCAAAATCGGCAGAGTAAGCGTCGTTGGGAAAGCTCCCAAGCAAAGGAATCGTGTAAGGACCGAATTCAAATCGCTGAGCGACACCGCCAGTATCGGGCAAGTCTATGACCGCCGAAAAAAGAGGGTCGCGAGTGTTTGGGTCATTGTCGTTGAGCCGATAGATGAACTGGTTTTCACCAACTCCGCTGGAATCCAAGATGGCGTCAAAACTAAATGTTAGCTCAAAAAGCGTAGAAATATCCCCTACCGGCTGTTCCTGACCAATAAAGGCAAGCGTTGTTGGGGTGCCCGGTCCTGACCTTAACTCTATTGAATTATTGCCATCGGATGCCCAAATAGACGTCACATCAACATTCGCAACGCCAGAACTCGCAATCACTGACCAACCTAAATCAGGGTCTTCAAAACTCCCGTTTGTTGCAATGTTCTCGGCGTTGGCCTGCAGGGTCACGGCCAACACAAGCAAGAATGGTATGCTGCTGAAGATTCTAAACATTTTGCCAATCCAAAAAAGAATCCAATCTAGGGCTGTAACAAAACCATCTCCGTCCAAGTCTCCGCCTTCGTTCTCAAACAAAGGAACGTCGGCGGAGTCGAGTACCCCATCCATTGTAAGGTCACTGTAGTCGAGGCTCAAGATGTCGGCAACTTGCCTGGCGAAAACTGCATCAAGCACGTGGGTAAACTCGTCTTCGTCGGCGATGCCGTCATGATTCCGCGAAAAAGGCGGCTAATTCGACGGAAGGGTACGTTAACAATAGTTTAACAATCAGTAACTCATTCATGTCTCTGACGAATTGAAGAAGCTAGGAAGTGTCTCGCTTGGTATAGTCGGTTGCGATCTCGACAAGCGGCAACGGACCACGAATTGCGCCCTGTTGTGTTGATTGATAAACCTCATCGGTTGACGTATCGAGGCATGTTAGCCACTTGCCACCATAGGCCCATGTGTCTATGTCGACGTACCCGTTCAGTATGCCGGGA
>CAYYHV010000445.1:0-6281 GCA_964471695.1 uncultured Pirellulaceae bacterium | reverse complement strand
CATCTTCTGTCGTCAGTCCCTCGGCTTGTGCCTGGAAATTCGTACTGACGCGGTGACGTAACACAGGGATGGCGATCTTTTTGACGTGCTCAATGGCAACGGAAAAATCGCCTTCCATCGCAGCCAATGCCTTGCCGCCGTTGATCAGGAATTGACCAGCGCGAGGACCGGCTCCCCAATCGACGAGATTCTTAACAAACTCAGGCGCCGAGGGATCCTTGGGCCTGGTGGCTCGAATGAGGCTGGCGACGTACTTCACGATGTAATCGCTGACAGCCACACTGCTGACGAGCTTTTGGAGCTGCACGATGGCTCGAGCCGACAAGACCTTGTTGACTTCGACTTTTTCATTCCGAGTCGTCACCGAGAGAATCTCTTCTTCTTCCTCTGCCGTCGGATAGTCGATTTTGATGTTGAACATAAACCGATCAAGCTGGGCTTCAGGCAGCGGGTAGGTGCCTTCCTGCTCAATCGGGTTCTGAGTCGCGATGGTAAAAAACGGCTCGGGCAAGTCGTAGGTCGTTCGTCCGACGGTGACTTCGCGTTCCTGCATGGCTTGGAGCAAGGCAGCCTGAGTCTTGGGCGGCGTACGGTTGATTTCGTCCGCCAGCAGAATGTTCGTGAAGATCGGGCCCTGCATAAATCGGAATTCACGGCGGCCCGCGTCGTCCTCTTCCAGTACATTGGTGCCCGTAATATCCGAGGGCATCAAGTCGGGCGTAAACTGAATTCGGTTAAAACCGACATCGAGAATACGAGCCAACGTGCTGACCATCAGCGTCTTGGCCAGCCCAGGGACGCCTTCGAGCAGGCAATGGCCGCCTGTGAAGATGGCAGCAAATAGTTGCTCGATGACATCATGCTGGCCAATAATGACCTTGTTCAATTCCTGTTGCATCAGCACGCGATGCTGACGAAACTCTTGGAGGATTTCTCCGAGACTGCGAGATTTTGACGACACAGATTATTCCTGATGCGGTGCTTCGAAATACAGCCTCAGGGCAATCAAGGCGATCCGATACCCAGTTTTATCAAACCCCGATTTTAGTGGTGGCTCCAATTACCGGCAACGTGAGCCAGATGGGAACTGAAATCGCCGCATTATGCCTCGATCGGTCTCGTGATAGGTTGCGGTTGGGTGACAGGTCGTACGATTTTCAGTTCCAATGATGTGTTGAATTGGGGGAGTTTGCTGTGAACATCCCAACCTGTTAACTACGTAGTAGAATGAAACAGGTTCGTGACAGAACGATCGTTTATTAAATGGGGCTGGATTGATGGATTGGAAAGGCAGGACTTTTTTCCGCCGATTGTTGTGCCTTATTCTGATTTTGAGCTGCCCGGCGACTGCCACCGCTCAGCTCAGCGCCCAATCGGTTCAGGAAACGATCGATGACGCGATTGCGGCAATTTGGAAGAATCAGAATCCTATCCGAGGCACTTGGCCGGATTTTGGGCACTATGAAGGGGGCGCAACGGCGCTGTGTGTGCTGGCCCTCTTAAATGCCGGCGTGCCCGTGGAAGACCCGCGTATCGACTTGGCGTTAAGACAGCTTGCCGACATCAATTCGAAGTTCGTCTACGTCGTTTCGCTCCAGACGATGGTTTTCAGCGTCGCGGCTCCTGAGCGGCATCGAATTCTGATTTCACGGAACGTCAAGTGGCTGGAGCAGACTCAGTTTGATGATGGCGAGCACACGGGCGGCTGGAATTATGGGAACGGCCAAAGCCAGCGACCAGATAATTCGAACAGTCAGTTTGCGATTTTGGCGCTGAACGAGGCGCAGCAGGCGGGGGTTCGAGTCGACCGACGCGTTTGGATACGAGCATCCGAATATTGGCGCAAACGTCAAATGCGTTCCGGCGGTTGGCGCTATGGACCGGCTCGTGATGCTTCCGGGAGTATGACGTGCGCCGGTATCGCGTCGCTCTTGATCTGCGAACGGAATCTTACCGAAGGCGATGCCTATGTAAACGACGACGAAGTCGTTTGTTGTGGAGTCCACCGCGACGACGATGCCATCAAACGTGGCATGGCGTGGATGGCCAGGAATTTCTCCGTGTCGTCCAATCCGAACAAAGCCGCCGCTGCCGGGCGTAGTTGGCTTTTCTACTATCTCTATGCACTGGAACGCGTCGGGCGACTTTCTGGGCGACGATTGATTGGCGATCACGATTGGTATCGCGAAGGCTGCGAGTTTCTCAATGAGAGTCAGACGCTACGGGGAGAGTGGATTGGTACCGCCCAAGCCACCATGTCAATTGGCGTCGATGGTAAACGAAAAGTCGATCAACGAAATCATATAACGACGGCGCTGTCACTTCTTTTTCTCGCTAAGGGCCGTCGTCCTGTGTTGATGTCCAAACTGACTCACTTGCCAGAAGACGACTGGAATCGACACCGTCAGGATATTTCGAATTTGACTCGACACGTCGGAGCCAAATGGCAACGCGAAATGACGTGGCAGTTCATCGACCACCAAGCGGCCGACGTTGCGGATCTGCTGACTTCGCCCGTGATCTGGTTAAGTGGCCGTGAGGGCCTGAAGATGTCGAAGAAGCAGAAAGAATCGCTGCGCGAATACGTTGAGCAGGGCGGGTTCCTGTTTGCAGAAGCCTGCTGCGGTGGCAAGAAATTTGATCGCGAGTTTCGCGCATTGATGAAGGAGTTGTTTCCTGACAACGAGCTGCAACCGATCCCGCCAAGTCACCCTGTCTGGTACGCCGAAGAACGCGTGGACCCCAAGTATTTGAAACCGCTTTACGGCATCAACAGTTGTTGCCGCACCAGCGTCGTCTATTGTCCCGAAAACCTCGGTTGCTTGTGGGAACTGTCACGCGGCAAGGGGTTGTTGTATCCAGGTAAGGTTCAACAGGAGATGGAAGCCGCCTTGGCGATTGGGACGAATGTTCTCGCCTATGCAACGAACCGAGAGCTGCGCGACAAGCTGGATGCTATTCAACCAGCCAGTACGCCTGACGCCAGATCGGAAAAGAAGAAACCGATCCTGCGCGGTTCGCTCAGCGTTGCCAAGTTGAACCATGGTGGTGGAGCCGACGAGGCGCCAGCGGCGCTGACCAATCTACTCCGCACGGTGAGTACCCAGCTCCGGCAGCGCGTAAACCCCAGCAAGCTGATGCTGTCAGCGACGGACGAATCGCTGTTAGATTATCCGGTGCTTTTTGCCCATGGTCGGCGATCGTTCCAATGGACCACCGAAGAACGCAAAGCCGTCACCCAGTACGTCGATACTGGCGGAGTCGTCTTTGCGGACGCCATTTGCGCCAGCAAGGAGTTCGCTCGCTCTTTTCGCAACGAGATGAAGCAGATTTTCCCCGACGCCGAATGGAAGCAGGTCCCGCCAAGTCATCCTTTGTTCACGTCCGAGTACAAGGGCTTTGACGTTTCCAAACTGCGAATTCGTCGAAAACAGGCGGGAGCGGATGGGAAACGCAACAAAGCGGAGTGGGGTGTGCCTGTGCTGGAAGGCATAGAAGTCGACGACCGATTTGTCGTGTTGTTCTCGCCACTGGATATCAGTTGTGCACTGGAAAGTGCGGCGTCCACGGAGTGCGAGGGATACGTAAGCGAAGACGCAGCCAAGTTGGGAATCAATGTGTTGTTGTATGCGTTGCAGCAGTAGGGCGGCTTGTACTTCGACGTTAGATTGTAGCACGGTCGCCCTCGGCCGTGGTTCAATCGACGACGCTAAGGATGCTGGAATTTTGGTCGCTAATCTTCTTGGGCGCAAACCCCAAGGCACAGTTTCGTACACGAAGAGGTTGCGCTGTTCCGGCAGTTCGGCGGCCTTGTTCACGGCTTGCGGTTGGTATGCTACGACTTCGTTGCAGTTAACTGCGGAATACTTGATCGATAACGCTTGCTGTTTTGGCTCTGGAATCGGAATCGCTGTCATTCGGGTTCGCAAGTCGAGAGACATCGAACGCAGGGCTCTCTCGCTGAAGTGACGAAAACTTGTGCTCATTCCAGATGTTGAAATCAGAAATATCTGTCGCGCCGTCGCAGTTCAGGTCACCGGTGGACCAGCCAGCTCCTGCCAGCAACGGATCGTTGTTTGAGAATTTGTGCACATTCCAGATGGCAAAATCTGACACGTCGGTTACCCCGTCTGCGTTGATGTCGCCGAACCCGATTTGAAGTTGGGACTGCAAGAGGAGCAGATCGGCTTGATCAATGATTCCGTTTTCATCAATGTCGAATCGGAAGTCATTGATGCCATCACGAATCGCAACGCAAACGTGGTCGAGGTCGTCAGAATTCAGCACGCTATTGCCATCGAGGTCGTTAGGCAAGTCGCCTCGATTTATCCAGACGACGACTGGCTGTGAGGGATCAAGCGTCGCAACAAGAGCGTCAATATCTGAATCCCCGTCGATATCGCCGAGTACGACGCGTGAACTATCGGTCGATCCTAGTGACTGTCCGCGTCGGGAAATGTTGTCGTTGGGAATGTTGAGCCAGATTACATCCGGACTACGCGTATTTGCAGTGAGAGCATCGAGTATGCCATTGCCGTCGAAGTCCGCCAACGCAACATGGTTCGATTGCGAGTCGCCGAACCGATCACCCGTGCCGTAATCGCGGGTTCTGTCTGCACGCCATACGCGATTGGCAGGGAATGCGCCACTAATCGCTTCGAAGACAATATTCTGGCTCGCGACAGCGACGTGTTGCGTGGCGGATTCTCCCCCCCAATCGGCAATGATGAAGCTGCCATCGCCTCTGCCGAACAGCGTGCGATTTGGTGCGCCTAAACCATCATGGGCAGTTTTGGACAGCACGACGTCCAGATGGCCGTCGTTGTCAATGTCCGAAATTTCAACACCAGTTGAGAAGTAAATCGAACCAAAGTTGTCACTTTGAATGACGAAGCCGCCGTCTCTGTTGTTGATCAATAGTTTGTCAAAATTACTGGCTTGTGCGATGAAAAGGTCATCCCAACCGTCCTCATCAAAGTCACCGACGGCGATATCTTGGGGGGAAGTCACCGCGGCAATCCGTGCTTGCTCGACAAACATGCCACTGCCATCGTTGGACCAAATGACGAGGTCCATGCTGTCTCCGGGCAACTCTCCGGCGACGACCGCATCGAGGTCGCCATCGCGATCGATATCTATCAGCGCGGTGGTAACGTGGTCCATAGTGCCCAGAGACTGGCCGGAATTCGTGAACGTACCGAGTCCGTTATTCAGCCAGACTTGATTTCCACCGTTGCGGACGGTTACGAAGGCGTCGAGATCGCCATCGTCGTCGAGATCGCCTAAGTCGATATCTTCATTCCTTGTCTCGGTGTACAGTCCTTGGCTCTCGATGAAAACTGCCTCATCTCTGCGAATGACAACAGACAGGACTCCGGGAATCGTAGAGATGCCGTCTGTCGCGACATACGTAAACGTCTCTTCCAACTGATCATTGTCCGAACGCCAATCATCGGGATCCAAGTCAGCTACGGCAGGATGGTTGGTATCGATCGTATATTCGAATTCACCGTTTTCGTTCCAATTGACAGTTCCATATTGCCCTGGGAAGTTGCTGCTTGTCATTTCATTTATGGACACGACGCGAAGCGGGAATAGTGGGGCGTCATCATTGTCGAGTACATTGATGCTGAACGCATCCCAGCCCGTGAGGTTCAGTTCATAGTCGTCATCATTCACCTCTGGAAACTGAAACTGGTTACGCCACACGGCTAATGGTTGGACTGTGTCAAATGTTGCGACGACCGCATCGGGCTTGGAATCACCGTCTATGTCACCCATCGCGACGTGAGAACTGACGTCCATGCCCAGCGACTGGCCCTGGGTGAAGATTCCAAGTCCATCGTTGAACCAAAGTCTGTCCGGTTGGTCTGACCAGTTGGCGGCATAGGCGTCCAAGTCGCCGTCATCGTCCAGGTCGGCGAGGGCGATATGCGAGGTGCTGGAATTACCCAATCGTTGCCCCGTATCAGTAAATCTTCCCAATCCATCGTTCAGCCAGACGACGTTTGGGTCGGACAGGCCTTCAGCATTCGCTGAGATCGCATCCAAATCTCCATCGCCATCAAGATCGCCAAGCGCCACGTGCTGCGACTCGGAATTGCCGAATGAATGCGGGCTGGCAGTAAAGATTCCAGTGCCATCGTTCAACCAGATATGATTCGGCGCGCCCCCATTGGGATTAGCATTCGTACCAATGACGGCGTCTAGATCTCCATCACCATCCACATCGCCCATTTCGACACTCTTGGAACGACTGTTGCCGAGGCGCTGGCCCGAAT
>CAYYHV010000444.1:0-6292 GCA_964471695.1 uncultured Pirellulaceae bacterium | reverse complement strand
CCCTGAGCGAATCGGCGAGTATCGCTTGCTCCAACAGATCGGAGAGGGGGGCCACGGCTCGGTCTTCATGGCGGAACAGCAGGAGCCCATTTACCGCAAAGTCGCGGTGAAGCTGATCAAGCCAGGCATGGATTCCAAACAAGTGCTGGCTCGATTCCAAGCAGAGCGACAAGCACTGGCGTTGATGGATCATCCATCCATTGCCCGCGTGATCGACGGCGGATCGACAGAAACCGGAGCTCCGTACTTTGTCATGGAATTGGTGAAGGGGGTACAGATTGATGACTTTTGCGAGACCAACCGACTGGCTTTGCGCGAGCGATTGCAATTGTTTCTGCAGGTTTGCCGGGCTGTCCATCACGCGCATCAAAAAGGCGTGATTCACCGCGATCTCAAACCTTCGAATGTTCTAGTGACGATGGGCGAAGACGAACCGATCGCCAAAGTCATCGACTTTGGGATCGCCAAAGCGCTGGACGCCAAACTAACCTCGGACACATTGTTCACTGGTTATGGGCAGATGATTGGCACATTGCAATACATGAGCCCTGAACAGGCTGAAATGTCTGCCGTTGATATTGATACGCGATCGGATGTCTACTCCCTTGGCGTATTGCTTTATCAATTGCTTACCGGGCAAACACCGATCAGCCGCGAGGAATTGTTGGCAAAGGGGATGTTCGAGGTACCACGCATAATCCGAGAAACTGAACCGGCGACTCCCAGTTCGCGCATCACCAGTCGCTACCAGCTTCGAACCCAAGTCGATCGGAGCGAACCGGCTCGAGGCATCTTGAATCTGCAGCGAGGCGACCTGGACTGGATCGCCATGAAAGCCTTGGCCAAGGATCGTCGTCGACGTTACGACTCGGCCCTCGACTTCGCCCGCGATATCGAGCGTTACCTTGCGGGAGACCCAGTCGAGGCCCACCCGCCAACTCTCTGGTACAAAACCTGCAAGTTCGCGCAGCGCTATTGGGTTTCCGTTTCGGTGGCTGCCATCGTTGTCGTGAGTCTGGTGACGGGAATCGCCGGCTTGGGCACGGGATTGAATCGGGCTAGCGTCGCCCTAAAAAAGGCGGAACTCGAGCGGACTGCAGCAATCAGTGCTAAGCGTGAACTGGCCGAAAACATGTACTCGGAATTGGTCCAATCGGCATGGCGAGCCGCCGGTTCGCATGATCACGATCGAGCCAGGGACTTGCTCGAAAAGTGTCTTCCCGAGCTGCGGGAATGGGAATGGCGTTTCGTTCAATCACAGATCCAAAGCCCTAACCACGACGTGATTCGTCCCGCTGGTGGAGCCTTGATCAGTTCCGTGAGTCGTTCGGCCAATCACCCTTGGGTGGCGTGCGTGCTGGAGGATGGTCAAGTCGAGTTATGGGATTCGCAACGCAAACTCAAGCTTCGAAATCTCGAAAGCGACTTGCAGGCTAACGTCGCGAGATTCAGTCACGATGGCCGGTTTGTCATCATAGGATATTCGAACGGGCAAATTGCGGTCGTGGAAGTCGATGGACCCGACAGAACTCCACCGCAACGATTGGGTTTGGGTGGAATCTACGATATCGCTGTCGCTACAGACAAACCATACGCGGCTGTATGTACAGGTGGTAGTTGGGTCAGGGTATTCAATACGAACACCCTGGAAACAATAGAAGAATGGAAACTGACAACTCGAGTTTCCAATCTGGAATTCACCAACAACGACCGTCGGATTGTCGCAACTGGTTTCAACGGCAAAGCGTATATCTTGGCGCTCGGCGACGAAGTGACGAGCGAGTTTCTCGCCCAAACGGCTTTGCACGGCATTGCTCGCATGCCCGACGAATCGGTTGCAATCCTGACGGCTGGCAAAGCGATCCGACTGCCGCTCGACCAAGAATTGGAACCCACCGAATTGGTGAGATGTCCCGGCCTCACCTCGGCCATCGCCGTCTCTGAAAACGGAACTGTCGTCGTCGGATGCGGTGATGGAAAGCTGTTCGTCAAGACTCCGTCCGACGAATCGCGAATGTTGGCTGATTTTGGGAGCGCGATCACCGCCATATCAGCCACAGAGGATAACGATCAGTTTCTGGTGGCCTTCTCCGATGGTCGACTGATTGAACTCGGAATCGCCCAGGCCGTAAACCACCAGCCGTCGTTGAACGAATTCAAGATCGCCAACGGTGTTTTCCTGCCTCAATCACAGCAAATCATCCTGTTCGACGGCGACGGTTGGATGCGCACCTTCGATTTATCGACCCGCACCTTTCAATCAGAGCAACGAATCTCCAAGCGTGCCGTATGGTCGGCTGCCAGTGACCAGGGCGAAACGATCCTCGTCACCGTCGGTGATGACCAGCGCCTTCGATGTTGGGAGCTCCCGGAATTGAAATTGCGTTATGAAAAACCCATCGACTGGGAAGTCCGAGATGTTTGCGTCGCTCCCGACGGCCGTTGGATTGCGACCGCCCCGACCATTGCAGATGGGAACACCCGACAAGAAGGCACGATCGCGATCTTGGACGCCGCTACCGGCGAAACAAGACTCCACTTACAAGGTCACGAGAATTGGGTGTTAAAAATGGCGACGACACCCGATGGAAGACGGCTGGTTTCGTCCGATGAGAATCGCGTTGTTCGAATTTGGAACTTGCAAACCGGGGAACAAGAGCAGCGCATTGCACCTCCCGGAAAATCGCCCGCCGAACACGTCTGCCTTCACTCGAAAACGAACACGCTTTATCTCGGACATCGCGATGGGTGGATCACGTCATGGAATTTGCAAGACGGAACCAGATTAGCGTCGTGGCCCGCTTTTGGCGACGCACTAACTGGTCTAGCCGTTACCAACGACAGTCGAATTCTGGCGACTTCGAGATCCAGCCCCCTGTTACGAATTTTCGGCAAAAGCGTTGTCTCGCCCGTTGCTGAATTTGATCTGGGATTTGGGTACGTAAACCAATTCCAACTTTCTAAAGACGAGTCCACTGCGGCTATCTTCGGGCAAGATCAACACCTTAGGTTGAAAACGTTCGACTGATCTTTGTGGATTCTTACTGTGTCTCTTGCCATACGCTCAACCCTGATTTCAGGTCGCGCAGGATCACCGTGTTGCCGTTTCGCAACAACTTGGTAGGCCGTATGCAACGGTGGATGTTCACCGCAAGCAGCATCTAGTAAATCCAGTAAGAATTCCTTGTCAGTTGGGGGGATACGAACTAGGTTTCCAGTGGAATGCGTAGGACCCCACCGTATTCCGTACACACAGACCACAAACAATCGCCCCATCTGAAATGCCACTGCAGATGCGCCACGCAACCAAATCCAACCGAAAACAAATTCGCCAGCGGAAAGGCATCGCATCACTTGAATGTGCTTTGGCTTTGCCGATCGTTGTCCTCATCACCTTTGGGACCATCGACCTTTGCTCCGCCATGTTCCTTCGAGAGTCGATCACGATTGCTGCCTACGAAGGCGCTCGGGTCGGCGTCGGAAGCGCAGGGACGGACGCTCAGTGCATGGCTCGAGTCAATCAGATTCTGGATCAACGAGGAATCGCGCACAGCAACGCAACATCAATCAGCTCGCCGTCATTCGAAACGGCCCAAACGCTCGATCATGTGACGGTAACCGTCTCTGTTCCTTGTGCTGGCAACCTGCCTTTATCTGGATGGATGTTTGCCGGACGTTCACTCGGGGCGTCGGTGACGATGCGAAAAGAGTTTGCGAACAACGACGAAGACGACGACTAAGCCGTCTATTATTAAATCTAACGAAGAAACCTCCCTGCACTCCTGTTCCCTGCGGACATGCAAATGAAACCCACACCATCCGTACCACAAAGTCCTGCTGCTCGCCGCCGTCGTCGTCGCAAAGAGCGTCGTGGTGCAACGCTTGTTGAGTTCGCGATCGTATCACAGATATTCTTTCTGATTACGCTCAGTTGCATCGAGTTTGTCCGACTAAACATGATTCGCAACCTGGCTCAGGATGCAGCCTACTTCGGTGCCCGAGTCGCCATGGTGCCAGGTGCGACCAGTGCGGAAGCCGAGGCAGAAGCAAACCGAATTCTTGGTGTTCTTGGTACTCGAGGAGCCGTCGTCACAATCAACGACGGAACCCAGATCGACCAGGATACCGACATTGTCGAAGTACATATTCGAATTCCGGTAACGGATAACGCACTCATTGTACCCGCGCTGTTTTCCGGTGGCCGATTCTTCGAATCCGAAGTCCGCATGGCAACTGAACGGTACGACGGGTTCTTCGATCCGAACGCGAGCGGCTCCTGACCCAACGAACAAATGGGATGAGTGAGCAAACACCACACAGCCGTCAACCATCGACGCACTTTTCTTCTGGAGACTCAATCTATGGCAGTAATTCGAAACGGCAGGCACCGCAATTCGCGGCGTCGCGACTCCCGTCGCGGAGGCATTCTGGTTTTGATGACGGTACTGATACCAGTACTGTTCATTCTCGCAGCATTTACGATCAACATGTCGTACATGCAGCTTTCACGCACCGAGTTGATGGTCGCTACGGATGCCGCGACTCGTGCAGCAGGTCGTGGACTCAGTGAACTCCAGGATGTGGATGATGCGAAAGCACTGGCTGCCGCCACGGCAGCGTTGAACACGGTCGGCGGCGAGCCCGTTCGACTGGATGTCAGCGATAGTGCCAATGAAATTGAATTCGGAAACGCCGACAGCGCGTCTCAAAACTACTCGCGCTATCATTTCAGCAAGAAAGATACGGACGACGTTCGTTCGGGTATTGAAAGTGCGACAGCCGTTCGAATTACGGGCATCTGCAACCACGGCAGTGACACGGGCAGCGTCGACCTGCCGTTCCCTGGGTTCGGTCTGGGCGAAACCTTTGACGTGACTGCCCAGTCTGTCGCAATGCAAGTTGATCGAGACATTGCACTGATTCTTGATCGTTCCGGCTCAATGAGCTGGCTGGATCCTTACGAGTGGCCTGATGAATTCTCACCTTGGGATACGACGGTTTTTGATGCAGCAGTCGGCGCAGGCATCTTGACCAGAACCTACCGCTACGGTCGCTACCGTTACTACTACGCTCCAGGGCAGAACTCAACGACGTATCAGGATTGGGTATGGGAAGATTACCTGGGCCAAGACCCAAGACTTTCGCCATGGGAAGCACTTGTCGCCGCAGTTGACTCCTTCTTGAACGTTTTGGAAGGCACCGATCAATCAGAACAAGTATCGATCGCCAGTTACGCGACCACTTCCTCACTCGACTTGAATCTCGAAGAGGATTACGAAGTCGTTCGAAGTACGGTTAACAGCCTTAGCCCTAATGGTAACACCGCCATTGGCCTTGGAATGCAAACCGGTGCCGGCGCTTTGTTTGACACCACTTATGGTCGGTCTTTCGCAGCCAAAACGCTGATTGTTATGACCGACGGTGTTCATAACACGGGCATCAGTCCCATCACGGCAGCCAACAACATCGTCGCTTCACACAACGTCACTATTCACACGGTTACGTTTGGAGCCGGTGCGGACCAGGAGTTGATGCAGGATGTCGCCGAGATTGGCAGCGGATTGCATTATCACGCCGCCAACGCGACTGAGTTGATCGAAGTTTTTGAAGAAATCGCTAATAACCTGCCAACGATTGTTACGCAATAAGCACGACACAATCGTTGGAATATCCTGAGAGCTGAAAATGACGAAGTACTACAAAGACAAAACGGTAAAACCCTGGCGACTACTGGCCTGTATCGTTGTCTTGGGAATCTCAAGTTACGCATTCTACTTGTTTGTTTCTCCTCGAACCCAAAAAGTCATCCCAACGGAGACCACTCCGCTGACGACCTTGGAACGAGCCAAGCAAAAGACTAATGGTGGTGAACTGTCTTCATCCCGGTCAGGTCGTCTGACCAACGAAGAGTTCGTTGCCCTGATGCGTGACAAAGATGAAGAGTTGCTTCGTAGAGTTCGCGGCGGCAAGAAGAAACGCGGTCGTTCACGGAGAGCATTCGCGCAGTCGACTAACCCAATCCAGAAGTGGGAAGAACAAGTCGCTCAACTGCGGAACGATCTCAAGGCGGCTTCCGATCATCCAGAACTTGCCAAGGATATCAAAAAGAAGCTCGACAACGCGATTGCGGAAAAACCAATTCGTTAGATGTCAGAAGATTCACCCGTGTTGCTCAGGCGGCTCGACGTAATGTCGAGTCGCCTTTTTTTATGAAACGTCATCGGTCGGTTCAGGTTTGCGGAGCCAATCCTTCTTGCCACCGCATGTCGCATCGAAGAGAATAGAACGGGCC
>CAYYHV010000443.1:4068-6293 GCA_964471695.1 uncultured Pirellulaceae bacterium | reverse complement strand
CTTCCGCCTGAAGGCGGTACTACAAACACGCAACTCAGCTTTGACGTACCACTAGGCAAGGCTGCCCAGCCATATTCCGCACTCGCGGCTGAGTCCCCTATTGCTCGCAATTTGCCCAAGAATCTTCTCCAACGGCTGTAACGGTGGGCTGATTCTCCCGTAAGCGTGATGTCCCACGCATTTCGTGCTTAAAAACGAGGAGTAATCCAATGTCCCTATCCAAAATCAAGAAAAACCTGGCCGCCTTTAATAACGACGAAGACGGATTGGAGGCCATTCAGGTCGTCATGATCGTCGCCATCGCAGCCATCGTGCTGATCGCCGTCATGACGCTGGGAAGTGAAGTCTACAAGTGGCTCGGCGACAAGTGGAAAGAGCTCAAAGGCAAGAACATTAGCTGATCCTCACTTCTTGGCTCCCAGCCCAAAAGGCAAATCCATGTTTCCTCTCACGCAACCTGTGCACCCCACGTCGACCACCGTTTCACCATCCATGAAACGACGACAATGCTGGTTCATGGCGTTGGCAGCACCCATCACGTTTGGGCCAGTCTGGTGCGCGACGATGAACGGATTGCCAGCCGGATTGGGAACCCTCAACGGATTGATACTCCTGTTGCTGCTGGCGACTTCGACCGTCACCGATCTGAACAATCGCAAGATCTACAATTGGGCGACTTACTCTGCCCTGCTCTTGGGATTGTCGATCAATCTCGGCTCAGAATCTGTCAACGGATTCGGCAATGGAGGCGCGAACCGCCTGGGAGCCGTCGGTGCCTTGGCCAGTCTTCAAGGCGCAGCATTGTGTTTCGGCTTCCTGCTCTTCGCGTACACCTTGGCTCGAGGAGGCGCCGGAGATGTCAAACTGGCCACGGCGATTGGCTGTCTGGTCGGTCCCGATGTGGGTTTGCTGTCCGTGGCGTTCAGCTACATTTTGGCCGGAGCCTTCATCGTGCTTTGGTCCATCAAGAGTCTTGGGTTGGTTCGTTTCGTGCTGGCCTTTGTTCGCAGCCTCGCTCCAAAATTCACCGACTCGATGATTGGTTCGAATGATGTTGAAGAACAAGCCTTCTTGCAGCGGCCACTTCCGCTGGCACCCTTCTTCGCCGTCGGCACACTCGCCGTGCTGCTGGGGAGCGGTGTGTGATGCGACGCCACCCTCGACGTCCCCGAACGGGAGCAGCCAGCCTTGAACTGGTGCTGGTCACCGCCGTCATGCTGCCGCTCGCACTCGGATTACTGTTTCTTGGAATCAAAATCTGCAGCTACGTGTTCGCCGCCCTCGGTGGACTGAACCATATGCCGTTTCTGTAATCATCATGCAACATTCATCAACAACGAATCGAACCTGGCGCTGGCAGCAGCCAATCGTCGACTTGGCAAAGTCGGAAGATGGCGGCGCCTATACGTTGTCTTATGTCATGGTGATTCCCATACTCATGCTGCTCATCTGCCTGATTGTGGAAACGACGTTGATGATGTGCGCCAAGGTTGGCACCGTCCACGCGGCTTACTCGGGGGCTCGTGCAGCCAGCGTTTGGTCGTCCGCAACGAATAGCTGGTCCGAATCGGAAACACGAATTCAACAAGCCGCGATTCAGTCGTTTGTTCCTTACGCCAGCGGTATCTCGCTCGGCAGCAGCGGGGACACCGAAGCCGACGTGGATGCATACGTCCGCGCTTACAAGGATTTTGCCGACAAACCGGTTTCTGACAAATACATTCGCTCCAAGTACAAGAACGCCGCGTCCCTGCTGAAGGTTACCGTCGATGCCCCAGCCCGTTGGGATTCTGACCTCACCGTCAACGTGGCTTACAAGTTTCCCTTTAACGTGCCAGGAATCGGACGACTGATCGGTGAGTCCGGCGCCGGTGGCCACTATTACTTTCGCTTGGAAAGCGAAGTTACGTTGCGCAATGACGGACCTCAAAACAAAGATCAAGACTTGGGGATTGGCTATGGCCGTTTTGAATAATCGTCGACACCCTTCGCAGCGTCGCAGCGGAAAAATCAGCCTCGTCGCCGGGATCACTTTATTGTTATTGGTCGCGTTAGCTGGTCTGATCGGCAACGCGGGCCACACGGCTCATCAGAAAATCAGCACGCAGAACGCAGCCGACGCAGCCGCATTTTCATCCGCACTATGGATGGCTCGCGGCATGAACGCGTTGACTGCTACGAACCATATGCTCGGGGAAGCGCCGGCGCGGGCGGGCGGGACCCGC
>CAYYHV010000443.1:0-4058 GCA_964471695.1 uncultured Pirellulaceae bacterium | reverse complement strand
GGTCCCCCACCACACACAAGCCCCCGGGACCGCGCGGGTGGTGGCGGGCCCCCCCCCCCCCGCCCCCGGTCCGGAATTGGACCTTGGGATCAAGCGCGACACGTCGGAAAACAAGACACTGAACGGCATGATCCGCACGTTGAAGAATACGGCACCTGTAGGAACTCCGATTCCTTCGCCCTTTGGATTTACCCCGCCTCCCGTCATCACCGCCGACCGGCGCGTCGTGGATTTCGTGACTCGACGCACTTCGCCCGCTCGCGATGAGATGACGGCTTTTGCGACGATCTACGATTCACGAATGACGCTCAAGCGTGAACTTCGCACGCTATTGGCCGTCAAGAGTTTCGCGGATATCGGATTCTTCGTGCCGCCGCCCTGGGGTTTCGGCACCGCCGCAGCCGCCTACGTGGTCCACATCGCAGCAACGTCCCAAATCATTTTGATAGGCAAGGAATGGATCGTCATCGAAGTCCTCGAAGCGGTCGCTAAGATTTTCAAACCAGCCAAAGGCATCATTGAGAAACAACTGATCCCCGCTTTGATTGCTCACAACGAGTTTATCGCCGGATACGAAGAAGGCGCCGAAGAAGCGTCCGAGGGGATCGTCAACAAGGCAATCGAACGAGCCATCCAGGACTTGGATCAGCGTCACACGGCCAAACTGCAACTGTTTCCGGTAGCGGAGGAACTCCGCTTGCCTGTCGAGCCGGAACCCAAACCCAATATGAAGGGCAGCAGCGGTAGCGCACCCGAGGGCTGGGGCGAGGACAAACCTGGCGCCTTCACCAATCCGCTCAGCGAGTTCAATGACTTTCGTCGACAGCTTGCCAAAGCACAGCGCAAGATGCGTCGACGAAGAAACGAACTCCAGAGCGATATTCGCGAATTGGACAGATACAAAGCAAAGATCGAAAAACGATTGGACGACGATGAAGTCTCTGGCAGCGAGCGATCGGAATTACAAACTGAACTTCGCGAGATTGAAGCGTCGCGCCGCGAGAAATCCAAACGATTGGAAGACATTGATCGTGAACTCGCACAACTTGCGCAGCGCGAGAGTGAACTTCAGCAGATTCTCGATACGCCCATGCCGACTCGGTCCAACAACCCTAGCATCGCGAGCCTGCCTCAACGGATGGATCGTCAGCAAGAGCGGCTGACCCAGTGGACTCGAGCCACGCATCCTTACGCCGATGGCTTTCGAGCCCCATTGGTGGCGTGGTTAAAAAAGTGGGCTCCAAAATCGAAAGCCGACGAACACCTGGTCAAATGGAGTAATCGTTACACCCTTGTTAAGGGTTGGCAATTCCGTAGTGGATATCGAACCCAGAATTCCAACCAACGCGTGCGATGGAATAAATCCAAACGCCGCATGCCCATGTTTGTCCTGAACGATTCGTTCCAAAGCGAACAAAGTCGCAAGGGCCGTGAACCGTGGACTCGCTCCAGCGACGACGGCAAAGAAAAAGCCGAAGACTTGTTCACGATGATCGGATTCGCGCATCGCAAATTCGAGCCGTTGTTCGCGGAAAAGATTTTCCCAGCCGCGAGCAAAGAGGGCATGACGACTTATGCTCAAGCCATCGTTTACAACGCCAACCCGCAGAAACCTGGCCAAGGCAATCAGCAAAAACAACCGCTCGTCGGCTGGGACACATTGAATTGGGACCCTGACAGCACAATCCCTGAATGGGGAGCACTGGCTCGCGAAGCCGCCGTCAAATGGCCCTGGGAAATCTTTGACATGACCGACACGCGAGAGAATGTCCGCGTCAAACTGAACTGGCAAGCCAAACTGATGCCCGTCACGTCGCGACGTCTGAAGGCTGCCGCCGAGGAAGTCGACGGCGACATGCAGTCTAACGTCAAGTTTGCCGCGAAGCACTTCGAGAAAGTGGGGAATCAATAATGCGTTCTCGACTTGTCCATCATCGCGGTGTCGCAACCCTTGAGTTTGCGCTCAGCCTGCCGCTGTTGCTGGTCATTTTCGTCGGTATCGTTTGGTTAGGTTTTTCCGTGACTGTCCAATCGTCCGTTACTGCCAAGGCTCGACACAAGGCGTGGGAGCAGCGGTTCGATTCGCAGGGCACTCCCCTGCTCTTTCTCAAAGACGATTTTGTGACGGAAGAAGCCACGGGCAAAGTCGAAGTCTCGCCGCTCTTCGATGATTGGTCGAAACCCGAGTCGTCGCATGACGTTATGGCTGGTGGTTGGGACCATCGCAACCTGAAATTGGATAAGACGCCCAACTGGGTTGAGTACGCCAAGGCCGCGGCCAATGCTAAAACCGGTAAGGCACAAATCGCGTACACCGATGCCCGCAACGAGTTTAATAGCTGGAAGAACGCCTCGCAGCAACTCTGGAGCACCATGGGCCAACAGTTTCTCAGCGAACTGACGGGACTTGGCGACATCGCAAAGTTGCTCTCTGGCAATGCGAAATCTGAATCGGCAAATACGGCTCGAGAACGTCAAAAAATCAACCAGAAAATTCGACAGACACAAAGCAAACTTGACCAAGCCAAGCGTCGTCTGAAGGAACTCCAATCGTCCGACGACAAGGATCGTCGCGAACGCATCGCGATCCAGAAAAACAAGATCAAGCGACTTGAGAACGATCTTCGAGAACAAAAATCTGACCTCGATGATCTGGACTGACCATGAAAAGCACATCACCCACTCTACCGTTTCAATCCCTCGCCGATCGTCTGGCTTTGTTCGCCGGAGTCGCAGCCATTTGCGTCGCAGTCGGATATGCAAACTCCGCATCGCGCGTGTCCGACGATCCTTCACAACGACTGAACGCAGCCGACATTCGGCAATTGGCTCCGCCGGCGATGAAGGATGGTCGCTGGATGTTCGCCGGTTCTGAGCTGACAACGAAAACTAGCACGCTGTCGACAAGTCGATTGGATGCCGAACTCCAACGGATAGAGCAGACGCACGACACTTCAGTGGCCAACGTCGACGCGACGGATTTCATCGAACTGGCGACTGCGTATGGAATGTTGGCCACAAGGGAAGACGACACGACGATCTACCGACTGGACGAACCGCAACGTCGGCTGCGATTGATCGTAAGGCACGACGAAACAACAACGAAGTTAGTGGTGGCTGCTTTGGCCACGACGATCGACGGTGAGCATTGGCAGGTCCACAGCTTAGCTTCGGCAAGTGGCAATACTTCGAATAATCAACATCTGCTTCCGCTGCCGTCGGCCGCGACGTCCTCGGCGCGACGCGTTGGAGACGATGGACAATTGCAAATGGAGATCGTCACCGTACCGGCGGCAAAATCGCAATTGCTGAACGATTGGCAAGCCGCTGGATGGTCCGTTCAACATTCTGACTGGGGAAGCAAAGACAGCTTTAGTTTCCTTTGCGTCAAAAACAATCAACTTGTCTATGCCTGGGCAATAGGCGACTCGAACCAACTGATCCTTTCAAAAACCGCGGACCTTCAGGTCGACAATCGAGGATAACACCATGAATAATCTCATCACCTTCTGCTTGGCACTCTTGCTGGGAACGGCTGCGGCCGGCATGAACTGGTTCTGGATGGAATCGCAGGCTCGTCCGGATGCGTATGTCGGGCTCCAGGACGCCGTTGCGGCTGGCGAGACTATCGAAGAAGACAACCTTGTCGCGATTCCGATCCCCGGGTCGGTCGACACGCTGCGTCAGTCGTTTGTGCCGTATGCGAATCGAGCCATCCTCTTTGGACTGGAAGCGAATCGTGACTATGACGCGGGCGACGTTGTTCTGCAACGTGACATTCAGGCTCCGGCCAGCGACACCGTGTGGAAACACATTGGCCCCTTTCGATTGATCAGCGTTGGCGAGAAGTTCAGCCGCGATGACAAGTATGCCTCGAGCAGCAATGACCACACCGTCACCATTGCGGTGGATGCCAGCTTCGATAAACCAACGCGTGAGTTGTTGGATATCATCAGCCCCGATGAATCTGCCAGTTCGGCCGATATCACGAAGATCGCAGCCGTCCACGTCCTGCCGACTCGAGGCATTAAGGCGCAGACTCGCGTGCCCGGCAACAC
>CAYYHV010000442.1:0-6299 GCA_964471695.1 uncultured Pirellulaceae bacterium | reverse complement strand
CCGATGGACATGTTCTTCACTGGCGCAGGCGGCGACTTGACGGACCCTGATTCGTACGGCATTTCCGACAGCAATCCCAACTCAGGTACGTACCACTATTTCGCTGACCTTGCCGAAAACGGTTCGGGAAATGGTTGGGCGGAACTTGGAGTGGTGCGAGTACGGGCGGCGACGGAATGGGCGTTTCTTGGAATCAGAACGGATACGTTCGCAAAGACTACGCTGAAGCTAATGGTGGCGACGGAAACCCATTGACTTACGTTGACATCGTTGAGGGATGTAGCGTGACAGTATCCGCCATGATTGCCACGGATCCGAATAACCCGGTGACTGGCGAAGGTCAAGCAAACGCTCACTTCGAATTCTTCAATGATTTAGGCGAACTGGTTTACCGAACCGATTTTTCGGGAATCAACACGGCACCCACGATCACTTCACAGGGTGACGGCGGACCAGGCAGCTTGATATTCGATCCAAGCGGCGCTTACCAGGAGCTTTCTGCAACACACACCTTCGACTTTTTTGACGAAGTGGACGGCATCATTGAAGCCCGCGGCGTGATCGCCACCTCAATTCTGGATGGCACTTTAGGTGATGGTTCGATGGGTGGAGTCGTTTTCGTCGACGATTTCCTTCTCGAAACGACTTGTAATCTTGTCACCGTGGGTACACCCGGAGAGATCGATGGTGACTTTAACGGGGACGGCAACTACGACTGTGCCGACATTGACGCTTTGATTGGTGCGATTGCTGCAGGTTCGAATGATGTAGCATTCGATCTCACTGGTGACGGAGCGGTTAATCTTGAAGACCGTGATTCTTGGCTCGCTGAAGCGGGTGCCGTGAATACCGCGTCTGGCAATGCTCATTTGCTGGGCGATTTCAATTTGGACGGCGTCGTTGACGTCGGTGACTTTAACATTTGGAACTCCAACAAATTCACAAACACTGGAGCTTGGTGTCTCGGTGACGCGAATGCGGACGGAGTTTCTGATGTAGGTGACTTCAATATCTGGAACACTGCCAAGTTCACCAGTTCGGACAGTGCAGCTGCTGCTGTTCCCGAGCCTTCGACGCTCGCGCTGCTGGGATTGGCCCTTCTTGGATTGGTCGGTCTTCGCCGACGCTAAGCCTAGTAGATAACCATAGCCGATCGATTTCGGATAGTTTGAGGCCCACTCTTGCCAAGAGTGGGCCTTTTTTTGTGAATCATCTCATCACCTGAGGGTTGGAAATCCTGCTGTCACGGAGCATTCGGCGCTAAACCAACACTCCGACCCCTACTCGACGCCCGCCCTCGTATCGAATTCCACCGAGCCGTCATCAACGGAAATCCGTTGAGCGTACAGGATGGGATCAATCAGGTCTGATGTGAATTCATGATGGCTATCGAGAAAGACCGTGTTCACGCCGCCTTCATGTAGACTGCGTGGCGCCACGGCGCTGAAGCCGCGTCCATAACTTCCACGCCGGAGACACGGCATTCCATCTGAAAAGGAAGACACCATACGCGGGCAGGGAAAAATTTGATCGCCAATGTCCATACGATTCGGCGTCATCCCATCCCGCGTCGCTGATTCAGGATCGGGCGAATATGGAAATGCATCCAAGTCATATTCGGAATATTTTTCTGGATGAACATCAGCCGCAATGACGCTTCCGCCAGCCCAGGACGTCGCCCAGACTCCTCGCGGATCAGAAATTCGAATATCGTTTTGCGATGTACCGTTGAGCACTTCTTTGTTCCGTCGGCGAGTCCGTATCTCTGTCAGCAGATAGGTGCGCGTCAAACCGTCAGAAATTTTCTTAAGCTGCTGGCCTTCTTTTTCGCCGGGGATGAATCCACCCAGAGCGCCAGGATACCAACGTTGATGTTCGACATGGGCAGGGCTTACAAAGGCGACGAAATTCGTGACCGAATACAGCCGATTCATCGCTTGGCATTTTCGATCGTGAGATTGATCCACCGGGCATTCAAGTTCAGCCAATTGACGCGATTGGGGATTACCGGGTTGACTGGATATTGCAACGGTCAAATCAAAGTCATCGAACAGATCTTGCCGATCGAGAAACGGCAAAATGAATGTCACCCAACTGTGCTGCGATCCCGAATAAGGATCGTATCCGCCGCGTTGAAATGTGCGATCATTGTCGGGAGCCACCAAACCAGCGACCGGCAAATGAGTTTGGAGCATTTCATACGCCAGCACACCTTGAGAGGCGGAGAGCATCTTGTTTGCGCAGGTCTGCCGGCGCATGTATTCCCTGGATCGACTTATCGCAGGAAGCATGATCGCCAGCAGGCCGAAAATTGTCGACAAAACAACGACAAGCTCGACTATCGAATGTCCATTCTTTCGAACGGGCAGTTGCATCTCTATTCCTCCCCCAAGGATAGTGGTCCTCATGACCACAGAGCATTATTTTTAGCGTAGCTGATTTTGAAATGCAAATTTCGGTCGCGCGCCAAGCCCCTTTGTTGCCAAACCAGGCCCTCGCGGCCCAATATGGCTGGTCGATCCTGCCGGTAACACCAACCAGCCGGGGGATTAATTTTTCAGGGGTTGTCGAAACGTGATGGGGGCGATTCTCCCCCCCATCCAGAGCGAGCCATTCCATTATTGGATCACAACCTTGCGCAAATAGTTGACTAGCATACTTATGGCTAACATCGGTCACCCCCAACCTTGGACGACTGACGGATTGTCGCCTTCCGATACCGATTTTTCCACTATTGTCAGTTGTTAGGACCGGATAACATGGAAGGAGTAAGAATTATTCCCACTTATGGAAAGGGTTATCCTCAATGAGATTTCGACGATTGATTGCTTCGCTTGCAATCAGTGCTTGTTGCTTGCCAATAGCAAACGGGCAAGAGTTGTTTAACTTTGATTTTGACAACACCGCCCCCGATTATGGATTCGGATATGCCTTCGCAGGTCAAGGCACAGCTGATTGCTCGACAAACGTCGACAATAACGACCAAACATCTTCCATGTTTGATCTAGCAACCTCGACGGCTAACGGGTTAGCAGCCTCTGCCACCGGTGACTTTCAATCATGGAACGTTGAACCAGACGCCTGTTGGACTTATGCAGGCTTTGGTGTTGGTGTTGGCCACGTACTCGGCTTTCGCGACGAAGTCACAAATGACGTTGTCTACAACCGCCGCCTAACGTCGGATGACCTCTCGCAGTACACGGTTGAATTCGACGCATGGTTGGAGGGTACCGACCCGTTCATCAATACGGCCCTTCAGGTAACATTCCAAGGCCCGGAAATCGACCCGAACTCCGGCAACCCCGCTACGACGCTTACCCTGGGCTATAGCAACGATACGACTCCAATTCAGCTAGATGATGTTCGTCAGAGTTTTTCTTTTCAACTTGACGAATTGGAAGTAGTGCAAGGCGACATTTTTGACTGGATTGATATCCCTTTCAGCGACACGCTGCAGGTTCAAGTTCAAGTTCAACCACAGGGTGATCAAGATACAGTTGGATTTGACGCGGACAATACCGTGTTCCTGGACAACGTCGTATTCAACGCTCCATTTGAAGAGATCGTGAATGCGAGTGGTGACTTCGACGGAGACGGTCTCTACGACTGCTTTGATATTGATGACTTGATTGGCGAAATTGCTGCCGGAACAAATGATGCCTTTTATGACTTGACCGGTGACGGATTGGTCGACCTCGCTGATCGCGATGCTTGGTTGGCAGAAGCTGGCGCCGTCAACAACGCATCCGGCAACCCGCACCTCCTTGGCGACTTCAATCTCGATGGAGTCGTCGATGTTGGTGACTTCAATATTTGGAATTCCAACAAGTTCACCGACACGGGTGCTTGGTGCCAAGGTGACGCCAATGGCGATGGCGTCTCCGACGTAGGTGACTTTAACCTATGGAACGGCAACAAATTCACCGCATCGGATGCCGCGGCCGTTCCCGAACCAGGTTCGATCGTACTTTCGTTGATTGCGGCCTTGGGTATGCTGTCGCTGCGACGGCGATCCTAAGCGGACACGCAACAAGGTGTAATAAACATTTACAAAAGGCGATGCCGATGGCATCGCCTTTTTTTATTTTTCATCCATACAGCACAGCACACCAATACTCAACTGGGCAGGACGCCCATCATCGCTGGCGCAAAATCATAGAACGCACTAACGTTCGCGAAGCGGTTTGTTGTTCCGCAGTTTGGCGGCTTTGTTTCCAGTCCACATGTGCGAAATGCACACTAGGGCTTGGCCGTATCCAGATTAAATCGTTCATCGAGAATCGGAGTTTCAGCCGGGAAAGGAATCGCATTTAGATCGACAATGTTTCCATCCACAATCAACTCGATGTAGGTGGTATTCATCCAGCGAACTCGCGGGGCAACCACCCCAGCAATAGGCTTCTCCGGGTTTTTCGACGGGTCCGAGCCTTGGGGTGGCGAGTGAATGCGGACGCCGGCCTTGATAGTGCTTCCCACCCAAGTGTGCGGGCCGCGCAATAGAAAAACTGGAGCCCCATTGCTTTTCACGTTGAGCAAATGAGGCCAAGCTGCCTCGAACGATTTCTTGTCGGCAAACGGAATGTCGAAATGCTGCTGAAGAATCATGGGGCCTACAGCGGTCCGCGACTGAGCCCGGAGCGGCTCAAGCTCCTTCGGCCATGAATTTGGCCACTTGCCGGTGTCGGCGATGGAGTACAACGCGTAGGCTCCCGAACTTACGAGAATCAGGATGGTCCCGATCAACAGGGTCAAACGATACTTCATCACAACTCCTTCTAGACAATCGGATGTTGTGATTTAGTCGCACACCACAGTTTTCAAGTTCCCTGTTGACCGCGAAAAACTGATTCGACTAGATAAACTTGTCGATAAATCGGGGGTCTAACGGAATGTCGCTAACCTCTATGTCAGCAATCAAATCCTTGTGGAGCTGAGAATTTGGATCCATCAACAATCGTCCAATTTCGGCCCATCGTGTTTGCAATTCAGGATCGACTCCTCGACCCTTCACGGCCAAATCGGCTTCGTAGTCCAAAGTCTCAGCGACTTTGAGGTAGTCGTGTTCAGGCTTGTCCATCGACAAAGCAAAACACATCGACGCCAGGGAGTGGCAGAGCCGATCGAAAATTCCGCCTTCGTCACCAAGGCGAAAGCTTTGTTCCATAAACGTCTTTTGATAGCGAGCGATGATAAATAAAATCTGGCGTCCCAGCTTGCGGTTGCGCCGCAACGCCTTCCGGATAAATCGCTCTTTCTCTGAAAACAAATTCTTCACACCAGAGAGGTCACCTACAGATGGGTTGAACGAGCCCAACACGGTTTTGGCAATGAACCAACCGAACGCAGCTTTTTCCTTCAACCCAAACCCGCCTTTGACTTCCGCCATGCCGATCGGTTCAAGGTATTTGGCTCGAATTCCACGTGTCATCGCGTTGGGGGCTCCCACATCCGCCAACACCGGGTTTGGCCCTTCGTAGACGGTGGCGATGGTGAATTCATGCATGTTCTCGCCGACGTAGTTCTCAATCAGCGGGGCATCTGCTGCTGGATTCTCGCCGTTTCGAGTCGCGTCCCGTCGTTCGTCCTTATGGACAGACCGTCCACCCGTAATCTGATAGGTGTTGATAGCCGTCTGCAGCAGCGCCTTCGTCGCATAAACCTTGGCGATCATGCCCTGAGTCTCATCTCGTACGCCATTGGCACCCAAACGAAAGCACAAATCGCCCAACGAGCGGCTGGCAAGAGCATGACAAACAGCTCGACCAATCCATGTTTGAATTCTGGGCGCATCGCCAATCGGCTTGCCGAATGTTGATCGGAATGATGTCCAACCAGTCGCTTTGTGTCGCTTGAATCCATCCACGACTTCATAGTCGCTAGGATCAAGAATAATGTGAGCCAACAACTTGAAGATCTTGGCGGCACTATTGACGCAAATACCACCGCGGCCTTTGGCCAAGGAACTAAAGGCCTGTGCCAGCCCTTTTCCCGGAGGTCCTAACAGCGTGCCAACGGGTACTTCATAGTCCGTTAAGCGGAAGCGGGCATTCCACAAGTAGTCGAATGCGCAAAGGCGATTCCGCGTCATCTTGAAATTTTCGGTGTCCTGCTTCGGTACTTCAAACAGCACCATTCCCGAGTTGCGGCCCTTCTTGAGGTCCTCGCCTTCAATCTTGAGCACGAGCACGCACAACCCACCATAAATCACGTTCGTGATGGGCCATTTGACTCCACTCAATAAATACTTGTCCCCAACGCGTTTGGCAGTCAGCGACAAACGACTGGGGTCTGCTCCCACT
>CAYYHV010000441.1:4203-6319 GCA_964471695.1 uncultured Pirellulaceae bacterium | reverse complement strand
CTAAGGAGTCCCTGCTCCGCCGGCTGTTGACGAACCCGATTGAGTCGCCGTAGGTGTCGCTACGCTCGGCACCACAACTTCTTTCACCGGTTGCCGTGGGTTCACATTCGTTGGCTTCGTCGGCGAAAAACCCAAAGCCGCTGAATTAATGCAATATCGCTGCCGAGTCGGTTTGGGGCCGTCGTTAAAAACATGCCCCAAGTGGGCACCACACCGACTGCAGACCGATTCGACGCGAACCATTCCGCCTGAACGATCCATCAGCCCGTTCACCGAAGCCGCATTGATCGGCTGAAAGAAACTTGGCCACCCCGTGCCGGATTTGAACTTGGCACTCGAATCAAACAACGCTTGGCCACACCCAACACAGTAGTAAACTCCGGTAGCCGTGTTGTTCCAGTAAGCACCAGTGTATGGACGCTCCGTGCCTTTCTGACGAGTCACATAGTACTGCTGCGGAGTCAACCGCTGTCGCCACTGTTGGTCGGAAAGGACAACTTGGGGTTGCGTCGACCGCTGATTGATAATTCGCCCCGGCTCGGCTCGAGTCCCCGATCCTTGCATCTGCCCAACGACCTGCCCCGACTGAGAAGGAGTCGTCACCTGTGGCGATGAAATAACAATTGGTTGCTGAGCCACTGAAGTTGAATGTAACCCCATTCCAACAAGCACAACAACGACGGTCGCAAGTTTCGAATATCCACCGCCCATGGTTCTCTCCATTAAAGAAACTAAATCCGTACTTTGAATCTAACATCTCTTACGGAACTGAGCGAAGTGAGATGGCAACGACGGATCACCGCCAGTTAAACCAAGGCACATTCGAATTGTTGCGACTCACTTTTGACGGCGACTAATTCGCTTCGCCGGAACGTAAGGGGGCGACCTTCTTAGAGGGGGCACTGGACCATAACTGATCGTATTCCGCGTCATCAACTTGGCGCTGTTCCATATTTAGGAAGCCAACCATACGCTGGCCGCCGACACCCTCTTCTTCAAAGATAACTGCGGCAGAACTGCCCATTGCGCTACCAGCAACTCCATAACGAATCTTAAATGGCTTGCCGTCACGGTCGTTCGAAAAGAGCCCCTCGATCGAGCCAGATTCGATACCAATGCGTTTCAGTTTTGCCGCATCAAACCCTTCAATGAATTTCCGGAAATCTTCTTCCGACTTGGGGCCCTTCCAATCATGCTTCATCTGGTAGGTAAAGTAGAGGTTAGCCAACTTTTTCATGTTGGTATCATTCGCCTCAGCCAACGCATCTTCGGGACTGACACGTCCGCAGCCAAGTACTGAGACAAACACCAAAAGTCCCAACACGTACCAGCAAACATTTCGATTAAAGGACATGCAAGAGTCTCCGCAAAGTAGATCGACCGCGTCTTGACGAATTGGGCATTAAAGGTCGTCCGCCGATGCGACGGTACCGTCTGCACGTTTCCCCAACTGATCGAGTACCAGCAAGTCGGCAGATCGTGGAATGACACGTGTGGACGCATCACCAAAAACCGCGCAGAACACGCCGGGATGCGCGGACCCAAATCCAAACTCTTCGCGGCCACGAGGAAGATCCGTGTCCGCCAAAACCGGGACTTCAGAAGATGGACTGGCACTTCCCTGCGTCAATGCACCAAACATACGCATGTGAGGCCAATCGGCTCCCGTGTAGTAACCATAGACTTCCCAAAACGGCCAAGGATTCGATCGCGTGATGGAATAGTATCGCTGATCGACAGCTTTCTCAGCCAGCAAAATCGTCTTGGATGTTCCATCCTTGATCTTGTTGACGCCAATCTTACTAAACTTCCAAACCTTGGGCGGACTCTGACTGGTGTCGACTTGACCACCCTTGGCCAAAATCCCCGTCCAAACGACATCTTCTTCATTCGTTCTCGGCGGACGCGTTTTGCGCCATTCGAATCCTTCCCAGCCTGGGTCGTTCCAACTCGATATCACGCCTGCATAATCGCCCAGCGCGTAAAGATCGACTCCAATCGTCGCAAAACGTCCACTACGATTTGGGCAACTAAACGCCGACACAGACTTCTTTGCCATCCCAGTGTCAACAAAACCAACATTGCCCTGACCGTCACCCTGCCGAAGATCCGAAAG
>CAYYHV010000441.1:0-4193 GCA_964471695.1 uncultured Pirellulaceae bacterium | reverse complement strand
TCCACATACGGAAGGATTTGATACATCCAACTGGCGCTTTCATATCCGTAAGCCGCACGCGACTGATCCGCGTCGTTGAAGTACTGCTCAACGGCTCCACCCGCAGATGGATACGCTCGGTTGGCAGATTCAAAGTTGAGACATGCCAGCCCCAGTTGCCTAACGTTGTTCAGGCACTGCGTGCGACGGGCGGCCTCTCGAGCAGCCTGAACGGCGGGTAGCAGCAGAGCGACAAGGATTCCGATGATCGCAATCACGACCAATAGTTCCACAAGCGTGAAGCCGCGACGGTTGTATTTCTTGAAAACAATCATTCCCTGAAGACTCCATGAGACGAACGTAACAGTTACACTTAATGTTACGCTTCTGCAGTGAAAACTTCAAGTGTTTTTTCTTGGCAATAAACCCCCAAGCGGAACGGGATCGACATATTCTCGGCGTTTGCAAGCAAAGCGTCACACACCATCCGAACCGTCAAATGGCGCTTAAATTCTACGCAATTGATAAAAGCCGACGGCTCGATTTCACGAAACGTTTATCCAATGTCCTCTTGAGGCCGAACTCCTCTCCCCCTCGCAAGTGACGTAAGTGCGTCAATCAAGAGATCGGATCGTATGGAGAAATCGTGCAGCTGGTCCGTGGCCAGGAGAATGCATTCCAACAGGCGGAGCGTTCATTCACTCACGCTTGCCAATAGGAAACGGATTGGGTTTCGGCTTGGCGCGATCTTCGGGAAAGGGAACCACGTTGGATTCTTCTGCCCAGGTTGACCATTTCTCCCTCAGTCGCGATACGATTTCAGGATGAGCTGCGGCGACGTTCTCGGTTTCGCTACGATCTGCGCTAAGATCGTACAACTCCCACCGCTGGCTGTCGCGATCATCGAGTGAAACAAGCTTCCATTTTCCGTCTTGGACAGCCGAATGATTCAGGTGCTGCCAGTAGAGTGTACGCGCCTCGGGCTGGGCGACTTGGCCTTTCCAATACGGCACCATGCTGATCCCCGGCGCTGGCTTGACGGAATTCCCATTGTGCTTCGATGGATAGTCCGTTTCCGCCAGGTCGCACAATGTTGGCATGATATCAATTAGATGAAAGGCCTGACGATCATCAATCTTGCCGCCTTCAGTTATCCCGGCTGGCCAGTGCACCACAAACGGAGACGAGACACCACCCTCATGAACATACTGCTTGTACTTACGGAACGGTGTATTCGAATAGTTGGCCCAACACTGCCCCTGAGCAATACTCCAACCGCCTTTCTTTCGCCATGCCGGATAGTTCGATCGTTTGTATTCAGGCCAATTCATCCCATAAAGCCCAAGTTCGCCGGAGCAACCATTGTCCGAAAAGAACATCAAAACCGTATTTTCCAGCGCGTCTTGTTCTTTGAGTTTCGCAATGATACGGCCAATCCCCTGATCCATTCGATCGACTTGTGCGGCGTAAATTGCCCGCCGAAAATCGAGCTCTTCCCGTTCTGCGTCCGTCAATTGATCCCAGCGAGGTAGTTCGTCACGATCGAGCATGTCCTTGAAGACAAGCTCCGGGACGGCGACTTCTTCGTGAGCTTTGCCCCGCGGCAGTTTTTGATTTTTTCGCAGCAATCCCATCTCTTGCATGCGTTGGAATTTCTCATCGCGAAGAGCATCCCATCCTTTTCGATAGCGGCCGCGGTATTTCTCAATCAGATCATCCGGAGCTTCCAACGGAAAGTGCGGAGTGTTGTAGCATACGTGAAGTAAGAAGGGCTGCTTTTGATTCGTCGTAGCCTGGTCGATGTAATCTATGGCTGCGTCCGTGAAAAAATCGGTCGTATAAAACTCTTCGTCGGGCCGATAGGGATTGGTGGGTGACTCTTGCGCGGGGATTAACAGTTCTCCATCGCGGTAGACGTCGCACCCTTTCAAGACTTTCCAATAGCTGTCGATGTGCAAATAGATACCGGTAAAATGGTCGAAGCCACGTACTTCCGGACGAGCCTTGGGAACGTGGCCAGCATGCCACTTCCCGACCATGTAAGTTCCGTATCCAGACGATTTCAATACGTCTCCGAACGTTACACATTGATCGTTGATGTGGCCCCGGTACCCTTCCCCTGGGTAGTTGCGATAAACCATCAGCCCCATGCCGGCTTGATGAGGATACAAACCTGTGAGCAAACTGGCTCGCGAGGGACAACAACGCCCTGTGTTGTAGAATTGCGTAAGTCGCAGTCCATCTTTCGCCATTGCATCGAGATGCGGCGTTTCGATTTCCCCACCAAAACAACCGATGTCCGAGTAGCCCAAGTCATCTGCGAAAATCATGACGACATTCGGACGCTCGGCATGTGCCGACATACCTGCCAACACGATGGCGACAAACAGAATAACGATTCGAATTGGTGTTCGGAGCATAGTGACTTCCGTTCTGTTACTTGTCGCAATTTCAATGGACCGTCGGGAAGGCACTGATTCTGAGCGTAGTACATCCGTAGGGCACCAACTGGATAGGCTCCGACCGGCTCCCCGATGGACGGCCCTGCGGGCTCCACGGAATCGGCCCGGCCATATCGTTGTACGTTTTCCAATCAGGCAGTCGAATCCCTTGCGTCTGAATAATTGTAGGAGCCGCTGATAGTGACCAAGGTCGCGAGGAGACCTTTGATTTCTCCACGATCTTAAAGTGCGTCTCCAGATCGTCCAGCGACTTTTCCAACAGCGCGAAATTCCATGGACTGGTCGGCATGACTTCCTGATAGTCCTTCGATTTTCGCCAGCTTTCTTCAATCCTCAACCCATAAACGAGCGGACCTCGCGTCAGCCCGACGCTGTTTTCATGCCACCTTTTCGCTTGCAATGCCATCGGCAATTTGAGCGTCACCGTGTCGCCGGAATTCCATGTGCGACGGACTTTCACAACCTTCCCAGCTTCTGCCGCAGGCTGCAACTCGCCGTTGACTCGAAGTTCGGCCTGATAACACCAACCAGGTATGCGTAGTGTAAGCGGAAAGGCAACCGCGCGTTTGGATTCAATTTCCATTCGAACGACATCTCGGAAAGGATAGTCGGTCTTCTCCGTGATCGTCACTTCGTCCCCCGCGTCGCCGACTTTTGCAGTCACCTTGCTTGGAGCGTACACGAGCGCAGCCAATCCGTTGTCACGCGATGCAAGCCACAAGTGCTGTGTAAACTTGGGCCAACCTTGATGCAGATTACACGTGCAACATGGATACCCCGACAACAAACCAAACACCATCCGATCCGGTTCGTTGTTATAAAAATTCTTCGTACCATGGGTAATCATGACTTGATTTGCAAGCTGAAAGTACTGCCTCGAAAGACAATCGTCACTAATCTGAGCCGCCAGTACGTTGTACGCGACGTGTTCTAACCGATCAGCGAACTCCGTATCGCCGGTAATCGAAAGCATCTTCTCCAGCGAAAACATCATCTCGACGGCGGTGCACAATTCTGACCCTCGCGTCAATTGACGACCATGTAAGGCTTCGTCGCCACCGAACAAGCCATGAGGCTGGCCATGATGCTGCTCCAGATCGCGAAAGGCTTTCTTGACAGCTTTCAAATACTCCGGCTTGTGATCGAATTGCGAATAGATGATCGGGGCTTTGATACCCTGCGCCAGATTCACACAATGAAACGGATACGCCGTTGCATCCTTGGCAGTCCACTGTGCCTCGTTAAACGGACCATGTATTTGGATATCACCCCGACGTATAAAAATATCCGTATAAGGATGGGTCTGCTTATGAATCAACTGACCGAGTTCCAAGAGGAATTCGTCACCAGTAATGTTGTACAGCCAGTAGACCACCATCAAGTTATCCGCGCCACGACGACTTCCCCAAAACGTCCAATGGTTGAGCGGAGTCTTCGGAAGTTCTTGCAACTGATAACGAAAATATCGGGTCAACACATCAATCACGCGTTGATCGCCAGTCGCCATATAGTGTTGCTTTAGAACCTTCAGCATCACCATCTTCGGCCACCAATCGCGACGTTTGTCACGTTGCAGTCCGGGTTCTTGAGCCGGCGGGCTACTAAAGGGCACCGGGCCCAGGTAACCATCCGCCGCTTGATGGGTCAGAGTCCACTCGACCCATGGTTGTACTTTGGCAATTAATTTCTCGTCACCGAGAATATGAGCCAACGGTAACAAGCCATCGATCCAGTACGGTCCCCGTTCCCAGC
>CAYYHV010000440.1:0-6321 GCA_964471695.1 uncultured Pirellulaceae bacterium | reverse complement strand
GATGAGCGCCGACTCCCGTGACGAGACGACCGTCACCATAGCGATTGTCTGCACCGGCCGAGATCAATTGAAACGAATCGGCGCATTCCCAAGCCTTCTCTGTCGCGTTCTCCGCAGGTTTCATGTAGGGCAAGGCGACTCCGAAGCGCGGCGACTCGTGGTGGGCCGATGCATAGTCCGATGCACGAAAATAGATCAGTGGTGCTTCGTCATTACCCACGCGAATGCAACCCGATGCGTCAATGCTCGACCGTAGCAAACGCAAGTAGCTATAAGGTTGGTAGCTTGCCTTTTTCCGCAGATTGTCTTCATCCAGTTCAATGGGGATTCCACACAGGGGATACTTCCGATCGGGGTAGAACCCCTTCAACCAAAATTCAAGGGCATTGTGCGGCCCCAACTCGAGCTCTTCGATATCGCCCGGCAAATCGTCGGGCTCCCAATCGGGAAAAGTTACCGCGAAGTGATCAATGATCTCCTGTACTGGATCCTCGGAAGTAAAATCCGGCGGATATTCACCGTGGTAGCCTCGATAAGCATCCAAGACCCCGGCCAACTGCTTTAACTGGCTGATGGCGTGCGTGTCGACTGCTGGTGTTTTCAACGTCCGAGAATTTACGTAGAGCATCGCCACAACCAGCCACGGAACCACCACCAGCCCAATTGCTCCCACTCCGATTCTCAGTCTTCCCAGGCTACGTAGCATTCAGTTGCTCCGCAAATTGAAGTCGCATTGTTTCTCAGGTGATTTCCCCAGCCCTGAACAGCATAACCAGCTACGTCACTCGTCAGCACCTATTAAAGAGGTGCGATTGAGGCGCCAATCGCCGTCCTCACGCACAAGCCTTTCGCCGCCGCATATACGTCCCAAACAAGGAAGTGTTCGCGCCCAAGCGAGCGATCGCCACTTCCTCCGGTTGTCCCATGGTGGTCAACCTTCGTAGAATACCGCACCGCGAATATCAACACTCACCGAGCCCGCCATGCTACACATCGTTCTATTTCTTCTTGGTGTGGCGCTTCTCTGCCTTGGAGCCGATTGGCTCGTCCGAGGCTCGTCGAGTTTAGCCGACATTCTGGGGCTGCACAAAGCTGTCGTGGGGTTAGGTATGGTGGCACTCGGAACCAGCGCTCCCGAGTTGGTCGTCAACTTACTGGCTGCTTCCCGCGGAAATGTAGATTTTGCCTTAGCCAACGTATCTGGAAGCAACTTGGCCAACCTATGCCTTGGATTTGGATTCTGTGGAATTTTGGGCGGTTTAAGGATACGGCGACGTGAATTTGGCCGCGACGCTTTGGTGCTCGTTGGGACTCCCGTTTTGATCTGGGTGATGTTTGGACTGACACCATCGGAGTCGCTTCCTTATTTGACGACGATTCCACTGACTATCATTATCGTTGCCTATTTTTACTCGCTCTATAAGCGTTCCAATGACACTGATGATGACGACCCCCTATCAAGCCGTGACGAACTCGGCAAAGCGATTGGAATTTTCATCGGGGGATCAGCCGCACTCTATTTCGGTGGCGAGCTAGTGCTGAAGGCGGCTATCGAGGGCGCCAAGAAACTGCATATCGGCACCGACATTATTGCCCTGACTGTCGTAGCACTGGGAACATCAGTTCCCGACATCACTGCATCCGTCGTAGCCACAATTCGAAAAGAATACGATATCGCGATTGGCAATATTTTAGGCAGCAATATTTCCAACATCGGTTTGGTTCTTAATGGCACGCTCTTGGTGCATTGCTGTGAATTGCCGACAACACCACAAGTCCGCATGGATTACCTGGTAGTCTGCCTGATCTCTGCCGTGATCTGTGGCATCGTCTTTTCGACGGAGAAGATCACCCGTCGACTGGGCGGAGTCCTCATCGGCACTTATTGCGTATACCTCGTCTTCCGCGTCTTAACGACGCCTGCAGTATCAGCGATGACTGCGCCTCTATTGCCTTGATAGCAATGTTCCACATCACTGCTTTCAGAAAAATTCCCTTACCAGCTCAGTGTATTTGGGGGAGTTTGACGGCATTCAGAAAAAAACTCAACTCTGCGTGTGATCTTCATGCGCGTTTTGCCGATGGAACCTAAGTCCCGACTACTGAAGTCTTGCGCTAGCAATGCTGCAAGATTTCTCGTGGACGCCAATTACGCAAGACGAATGAAACCTGCGGCGAAAACAGACGCCAGTTTTCAACACCCAAAGAGCAGGTCAGGAATCGGAGAAATGATGGTACGACAAACAAACAGTCTGTTGACTCTCGTAATGACGGTGGCCATGGTCGCCACAAGCCTGATCTGCATTGATGCGACTGCGCAAGAAATCAACACCCGCGCTGCTCGCGTCCCCTCAGCAGCCAGTCCGGCTGCGGCCAAGGCGTACACCCAGGCGGCCGAAAAGCAGAACGAAAAGGACTTTGACAAAGCCGCCAAACTGTGGAAACACTTCCTCATGAAGCACAGCAGCGATCCGCTGTCTGTGGACGCCAAACATTATTTGGGCGTCTGTTTGACTCAGATCGGTGAGTTTGAGAAAGCCGTGCCGTTCTTCGAAGAAGTCATAAAATCCAAATCTGGCTTTGATGAAATCGAAGACACGTATGTCAACCTGGGATGGTCGCTCTATGTCGTCGCAAACGAATCAGACAACACGGAAATGATGGCCAAAGCGTCAAAAGTCTTCGCCGAACAACTCAAACGCTTCCCTGATGGCGAGGCCGCCGATCAGGCTCTGTTCTTTCGTGGCGAATCCATGTATCGACTTGGAAAAGTTGACAACTCCATTCGCAGCTTCGAACTGCTGGTGAAGGAATTCAAAAGCTCACCTCTACGAGCCGAAGCGATGTTCGCTGCTGGAAGCAGTCATCAGGAACAGGGCAATTCGGCCAAAGCCTATGAAACTTACGAGGAATTCCTGTACGCCTACGACAAGCATGATTTGGCCAACACCGTTCGCGTAAACATGGCTCAAGTCTGCATGAACCTCGAGAAGTTCGAAGAAGCCGAAGAGCTCTATTCGGACTTACTAGAACAGAAGAAATTCAAAGGGCGCGATCAAGCCTTGTTCCAACGAGCCTACTGTCTGGCAAAATTAAACAAACATTCGCTGGCCGGAGATACCTACGCCAAATTCGTCAAGCGATACCCTGAACATGATCTGGCTGCTCAAGCCATGTTGGAAACGGGACGTGCTTACTATCGAGCCAAACGCGACCCCGAAGCCATGAAGGTACTACTGGGCGTTCTCAAGACCGACGAGGACGCAAGCGTGGAAGCCGCACACTGGATCAGCCGCATGTTGATCCGACAGGGTCGCGAAAACGTTGCCATTCAATCCGCTGAGAAAGCGCTGTCCTGGGCAGCCGCCAACCAATACGAAGACGACCTCTTTGTGGCAGCTCTGAAGATGGACATCGCCGAAGCCCTTGTGGCTAAGGCTGAGGACCCCGAACAAGCCATCGCAGCTTGTCTACGAGTCGCCGACGAGCATCCTGGGTCGCCAAGCGCTCCGCTGGCAATCTATCGCGCAGCTGTGCTTTCCAAGACGGAAAAGAACTACGTTCAAACGGTATCGCTGGCCGACCGCTTCCTCAAGAATCATAAAGAACACTCGCTTTCCGAAAAGGTTCTCGCCTTGAAGGCGGAAGGGGCTCTACTCAACGGTGACAGCGCTGCCGCCGAGCAAGTTTATGAGAAACTGATAGTCTCGGAAGACGGAGGCGAAGCGGCTCGAGCCCGACTACAACTGGGCCATTCATTGTTCCTTCAGGAAAAGTACCTCGAGGCCAGTAAGGAACTGGACGGATTGGCCGAGTCGCTGACGCATCCGACCGATCGCTCACGAGCCATGTATTTGCTGGGCGTTTGCCAGATTCGACACAATCAGACCGAATTGGCCATCGCATCGCTATCGTCGGCTTTGCTCCAGGAACCTAAGGGCAAGCATGCACCCCAAGTCTGCCAACGACTGGCCGAAGCTCTATTCCGTGCTGGACGAGTCGACGAATCACAACGCACCTTAGAAAAAATGCTTCGCGCGTTCCCTGGCCACGAATTGACCGAATCGACGATCTTCCAACTGGCGGAACTCAAGATTGGCAGCAATGCCCCCAATCACGCGCGCCGCCGCTATCAGGAATTACTCGAAAAATTTCCGCAATCACGTTGGGCTGCCGATGCCCGAATGCGACTGGCGGAACTTGCCGTTGGAGAGCGAAATTTCAAACGTGTCGAAAGCGTAACCTCTGAGCTACTTGAAAAGAATGCTCCCACCGATGAAATGCTCGGCAAAGCATTGATCCTACGAGCCAACGCTCGACGACAACTCAACAAGAATACTGCGTGTTTGGAGGACTGCGAGAAATTCCTCCAAATGGATTCGCAGATGGAACAACGTTGGGACGTCATGCTGATGCAGGCTCAGGCTCAACGCGAGCTAAAACTTCTGGACGCTGCCCGCGAAACGCTGGTGAAGCTTAACCAACAGAATCCAGCCTACGAGAATCGCGATCAAGTCGCGTATCAACTCGCCTGGGTCAACATGCTCCAAGGCCGAAAACAAGAGGCGATTGGGCAGTTCACGTCGATCGCCAATACCTTTCCACACAGCCGCCACACTCCAGAATCACACTTCCACGTTGGCCAGTACGAGTACCATGTTCGCGAATTCACTTCTGCCTCAGAGCACTTCCGTTCCGCGGCTGAAATGGGCGAAGGCACGATTCGCGAAAAGTCTTTGTATAAGCTTGGCTGGTGTGCCGTTCACATGAAAGATTATGAAGCGTCCCTCAGCACCTTCAAGCTGCTGACCGAGGAATTCCCTGAAAGCGAATTGGCTCGAGACGGGAGATTCATGACGGCAGAATCCCACTTCCGCTTGGGACAGGATTTGCGAGCCCTGCATCTTTATCTTGAACTGACGGACGACAGAAAGCTCAACCCTCAGGCTCGCGAGCTTGTACATCTGCACGGTGCTCAGATCGCAAACCGACTTCAGAAAAGTCGCGTCGCACTTGCTTGGTTGGAGCCAATGAAGGAACTCTTCCCGGAATCGCAGTACATGCCACGAGTCAAACTGGAAATCGCGCGAGCTCAACGTAACGAAGGCAAACTGCTGGATGCAGAATATCAGTATGCCGAGTTGGCTCGCGAATTTAACGATCTCATCGGCGCTACGGCTCGCTTTGAACTGGCGGGAGTGTTCCGACAGCAGGATCAGTTAGGCCGAGCCGTTCGCGAAATGCAAACGTTGATGTACGGCTACGGCGGCAAGTCGGCTCCGGACCAAATCAAGGACTTGCAGGCCCAAGCCGGATTGGCTGCGGCAGAATGCGAATCGGAAATGGCGGACCAACCAGGCCGAGGCAGTCGTGGTCGACACATTGCTAAAGCCCAGAAGATGTATCGTTACGTGGTAGCGTCACACAGCCAATCGAAATGGGCGCCGGAAGCACAACGGCAACTTAATCGACTGGCAGCACTTGATGACGAAACCAAGAAGTCCTTGCGATAAAACATGACCACTCTGGTCTGGCTGACGGCACGTTTGCCGTCAGCGGGTTGCGGGAATTGAAGTATCAATCAACCACTATTTATCCAGTGCCTTGATCGCTTCGTGATTCAGCAGGAACTCCGATCGCTTCTCAGCAAATGCCCTAAGGCTTGTCGAATCATCCTTTGGCTTGCGATTGAGTGTAGCCAGATTGAATTGCTCTGTCGTGAATAGCTTGCGGGTATCGAGAGCCACTTCCTTTTTGATCAGGTTGCGAGCCTCGATGACTTTGGGACCAAGATTGTTCCACTTCATCAGCTCAGCGATTTCCTGAATGTTCTCCAGGTACTGCTGCCGCCATTTCGGGTTCTTCAGCAAGACGCTGCGAAGAGGCATACGATCTTGATCCAAGCCAACGAGTGGGTCGAGATCAACACCACCATGCCCACCGCCACCGGGACCTCGTCCGCCACGTCCCCCACGGCCACGTCGACCGCCGCCGGGACCATCGGGTCCACCGAAACCAGGACCGCCGCCGGGTCCGCCAAAACCACCTGGGCCACCTGGGACACCTGGACCGAAACCGGGAGGACCTCTACGTCCGCCAGGCCCATCGGGTCCACCGGGTCCACCGGGTCCACCAAAACCCGGGCCGCCTCCGGGACCGCCGCGGCCGCCACCATGCGCCATTTGAAAGGCTTCATTCATATCATGCGGTAAGATATGAAATTTCCCATCTGCGTCTTTATAAATGTTGTAATCACTTGCGCGAGTCCAGTAGCCGTCGCTATTCACGGTTGCAACGTCAACGGCCAGGAACCATAGGACG
>CAYYHV010000439.1:0-6330 GCA_964471695.1 uncultured Pirellulaceae bacterium | reverse complement strand
CTCAACGATACCGCGACTCATAAAGTGCTTCCAGTAACGATTCACGAGCATGCGAGAAAAGAACGGGTTCGCGGGATCCGTCATCCACTTGGCTAGATAAGTCCTCGGGTCCTCTGTGATTGGAATGGAGAGTTCCTGACTATCCAGCCCAGCAGGTCTGAAGTCTTTTCCTGTTTTGGGATGCCTTCCAGTCGCTTTCTGCACCTTAAAGACAAATCCCGGCTCACCAGGATCACCGTTTGCTTTCTTGTGCACATTTCCGAAGAACGCTGTCATCTGGGCGTAATGCTGCTGGCTCCATTTTTCATACGGGTGATGATGGCATCGCGCACACTGGATTCGCTGCCCTAAGAAGGCCTGAGTTGCATCTTCTGTGCGCTGATTCTTGTCGGCAACCTGCTTCAGCCACAAGACCGCAGGATGACTGGAGGAATTCCCCGAGGCACTCATCAGCTCACGCACAAACTGGTCGTAGGGTCTGTTGTGTCGCAATTGCTCCCGCACCCACTCATGAAACATGATCGTCGACAGCTCAAGATTGGCTCCCGTACGACGATTCCGCAAAATGGCAATCCACTTTCTGGCGAACAAACTGGCATAGTCATCCGTCTCGAGCAGTCGATTTACGAGCGTCACTCGTTTTGACGAAGCCGTATCGTTCTCGAACTGAGTCACCTCATGCAATGTTGGCAAGCGTCCAGCGATATCCAGCGTCACTCGTCGCAGATACGTTGCATCGCTACATTCACCCGACGGCGGAATACCCAGCGTCTTCAGTTTTCCGAATACATAGCGATCTACAACGTTGCGCTCTTCTGGCCATTGTGCTGCAGCCCAATGGTCCGTAGCTCCCAAGGGTATGTCGGCTCGAAACACGTCAACGTGCCCTTGATAACGCGCCATGATTGATACGTCGCCAACGAAATCCTTCAACTCGACCAATCCGGACGATGACACATCGGCCATCTCAGTATCGTTCGATTCGAATACGGCGGCTCGAGTCACATCTTCTATCGAGCCATCAGATAGTCTGGCAATCACGGATAACTGTTGTTGCGTCCCCTTCGCCAATCGTCGCTGTTGTGGATACACGCTAATCGAGTCGACAGCAGGTAGGTTCCCGTCACCGTAGGCCAACCCCGTCGCGATCCAGCGCCGCAACACTCGATACTCATGTGAGCCCTTTTCCATACGCTGACCGCCACCGTGCGGCGAAGCATTGATCGCCTTGAGCAACATCAGGCTTTGATCCGGCGCAGCCAAAGTCGCCCGGCGTCCACGCGACTCCTTTACGATCCGATCGTAATCCACTTTTGGTTCGAACCCCATTAGGGACAATCGGAAACCGTTCTGTCCGGCGGACTTGCCATGGCATCCGCCGCTATTGCACCCCAGCTTGGTAAAAATCGGAACAATCTGCCCGGGAAAGCTCACCGGCCAGTCTCGATCCATTCCCGTCACAGTCAAGGTCGTCGACGCAACCCGCCCACTCGACTCGGTCGCGACAACATTAACACTTCCGTTTGCCATTGGTGTCACGAGCGCCGAAGAGTCGACCGTAACAATGCCCGGCGGATCACTTGTATAAGTCACTTGGTGAGTCAGATCGCTGATCGTTCCGTCGTCAAGCTTACCGGCAACGAGAAGCTGCAACCGTGAGTCGCGTCCATGGAGAACGGTCGCCGCAACGTTCTGACCGTCAGCGGCGCTATTTTCGATCACGAGCGAAACCAACGAGGCCGGAGACGTTGCATTCCCATTCGAGCTGAGCAGGAGACTCAACACACAACCACAAATGGCTAGCAAACAGGTACCCAGTCGCATTAAACCAGCTCGCGTATGGGTTCGCGTTCGACCAGGAACTGAGGCCGTCCCGTCGAATCAACAATCGTCGTCGATGAAGTATCAATTCCAAGATTGTGATACAACGTCGCCACAATTTCTTGCATGTGGACCGGGCGTTCAGACGGCTCTTCGCCCATGCGGTTGGTTGCTCCGATGGCTTGACCGGTTTTCATTCCCCCGCCAGCAAGATACGCACAACTGACTCGAGTCCAGTGGTCGCGTCCCGCTTCCTTGTTAATCTTAGGTGTACGTCCGAACTCGCCCCAGACGGCAACGGTCACGTCGTCCAACATGCCTCGCTGATCCAAGTCTTCCAGCAACGCACTGAGACACTGATCCAACTTGCCTCCATGATCGCGCACCAAGTCGAAATTCTTACCGTGGCTGTCCCATCGGCCGTAACTCAGACTGACCACTCGTGCACCGGCTTCGATCAAACGCCGCGCCATCAGCAATTGTTCATTGCACGTCGGAGCGCCATCGTACTGATACTTATACGGCTTTCCGTTTCCATACCGCTCAACGACTCGGGGATCTTCCTTCGACAGATCCAGCGCATCAACCAATCGACTGCTCGTCAAAACATCAAGGGCCCGCTGACCAAACGCGTCCATGCCTTCCATTGTTCCACTGATATCAATATCACGCCGAAGCGTGTCCATTTTTTCCAGCAGTCGACGACGGTCGGCAAGCCGGTCGATGGTGATTCCATTGAGCGTCATGTTTTTCATGCCTTCACCGTCGGGATTGAAGGCAGCGTAGGCAGAGCCAAGATATCCCGCCTTGCCGGAGTGCGACCATTGAATGTGCTTCGTCGGTTTTGCCAAGCCAACAAATGTGGGTACGGACGGATCTACCGAACCCTTCAGCTTGGAAATGGCTGCACCGATTGAGGGTCGTCCGCCGATGCCCTTTAACGAATTCTGGTCCCAACCGCTGAAGCACATGTATCCATCATGCCCACCCGTGCAACCTACAACGCTCCGAATTACGGCGGACTTGTCCATCATGCTCGCCAGTTTGGGAAAGACTTCACAAATCTCAATACCAGGGATATTCGTTTTGATCGGCTTGAATTCACCACGAATTTCACTGGGCGCGTTGGTCTTGATCTCCCACATATCTTGGTGAGGCGGACCACCAGCCAGAAAGATGTTGATCAGCGCTTTGTGTGATTTTGGGCTCGGCGAAACCGATTCGGCTCGCAATAAATCCGAAAGGGTGAAGGCTCCAGCCCCCATGGAGAGCGCGCCTATCTTGAGAAATCCGCGACGAGACATGCCGTCGCAGTACCGAGCCGGTTTTCCAAGGATCGTTAACATCGCTTGTTCCCTTTCGGTTGGCGAGAAAAATTTCCCGCAGTCAAGTTTCAAGATTATAACTCGTTTGACGATCCCCCAACAAGCTTTTGATCGCAACCAAACTCGCTATCTCGATCGACAAATGCGACCATTTGAAAAGAATCGGCGAAATGACTGGATGATTTTGGTTCCGAATTGACACGTTTCACATAAATACCAAACTGCACGCATGCCTTTGCTGGTCATGCAAACAATCCGTTGCGACATCCGTCCCCACGCCTCACTCCACTGCCGATCGCCAAATGAATCGAACGAAAAAGCGCACCAGATACTTCGCAATTTTCACAGCTGCAATTCTCTTTGGGGCCATTCATTGCAGGAGTGCAGTTGCCGATGACGACAGGCCAAATATCGTTTTCGCCTTTGCCGATGATTGGGGGCGTCATGCGAGCGCTTATGCCAAATTAAAACCGGGCGGTATTTCGGACCTCATCGCGACTCCAAATTTTGATCGAGTCGCCAAAGAGGGCGTCTTGTTTACGAACGCATTTGTAACAGCTCCGTCGTGCACACCCTGCCGCAGTTCCATACTCTCCGGTCAGTATTTCTTTCGGACTGGGCGCGGCGCGATCCTCCAAGGTGCCGTTTGGGACGAAACCATCCCGAGCTACCCTCATCTCTTACGAGACGCTGGATATTGCATCGGCCATACCTACAAGGTCTGGACGCCGGGAACTCCGGCCCACGCACCCTATGGCGGCAAGCAACTTGGCTTTAATCGCGCGGGTCAATCATTCAACGGATTTTCTCAAACCGTAACACGCGAAGCCAAGACCATCGGGATCGCTGCAGCCAAGGAGAAACGCTACGACGAGATTCGCAAGAACTTCCGCGCGTTCCTGGCGACTCGTAAAACCGACCAGCCATTCTCGTATTGGTTCGGCCCTACCAACGTGCACCGCAAATGGGTAAAAGAATCGGGCAGCGATTTGTGGAATATGAACCCCGACGACTTGAAAGGAAAGCTACCCGCTTTCTTGCCCGACGTTCCGGAAATCCGACAGGACATCTGCGACTATTTGGGAGAAGCCAAGGCGTTCGACGAAGGCGTAGGAGTCATGCTCAAGGAACTCGAACGCGCCGGAGAATTGGACAATACCTTGTTCGTAATCAGCGGCGACCACGGCTTTGCTGGCTTCCCCAACGGAAAGTGCAGCCTTTACGATTCCGGCGTAGGTGTATCGCTGGCGATGCGCTGGCCGAGCAAAATACAGCCGAATCGAATCGTCGAAGATTTTGTCAACTTAATGGACCTGGCACCAACGTTTCTCGAAGCCGCCAATGAAACACCACCAGCCGTCATGACAGGAAGGAGCCTGATCCCTGTCGTTCAATCCGACAAATCAGGCGTCGTCGATCCGACTCGTGACTATGTCGTTGTTGGCAGAGAACGCCATGTGGCTCGGGCTCGCATCGCTAACCTTCCGTATCCGCAGCGAGCTATCCGAACACGCGACTTTCTCTATATACGCAACTTCAAACCGGAACGCTGGCCAATGGGAACGGGGCCAGGTCACGGCGAACCTGAAAAACCGTATGCCCAAACGGATGTCCTGACGAACAACACTTTTTCTTGCTTCAGTGATATGGACGCCAGCCCAACGAAAGCTTGGATCATTGATCACCGTGACGAACCTGGGATGCAAAAGTATTTCGAGTTTGCATTCGGGCGACGCCCAGCCGAAGAACTTTACGATTGCCGCCGAGACCCGGACCAGATTAACAACATCATTGACAAGCCGGAGTATGCGAAGACACGCGCCGAGTTATCCCGTCGATTAATGCAGATCCTTAAGAACTCGAATGATCCACGCGTTACCGGTGATGGTATGAAGTTTGAAAGGCCACCGTACACTTCACTACCGACACAGAAGAAGCGAAAACCTCAACCTCATAAGTCAGCGGCTTGATGAATGGCTGAGCAAGGTCGAATTCATCGTTTTTTGGGTGAAAGGAAACTACTGTTTGCACGTCTTCCTGTTGTAGTGAGAAACACTCCCTCCAAAACACATAACAGAGAGATCGAATCGTGGTCGCCCTCAATCGAAAAATCGTCGAAGCCGTTTTTCAAAACGACTCGTTTGTTGTCGAAATCCAAAGATTGGTTGCTGTTGATCGAGCCGAGTTGATCAAGACTCCTGACATCAAGAACAGCCGATTTCTCATACTCCCTTCGGAACCGCCGCCCGAGGAGAGCCCAAAAGCCCCCCATCGTCTTGATTAAAACAGTGGTTTTTGCCGAATCAAAGCCGATTTACAGTTTTCCTGTAAAAAATCAGAGTGTAATTGTAAGGACTTAACGCGTGGATCGTCCGATGGATATACTCCCTGAACCTATTCTGAATTCGTTGAATCCTGAGGAATCAATGTCGTCGCGTTCGACATCATTTCAAATCGCAACTTCAGGCCCGGTCGTTCGCCGAGCCCTCGTTCTTGCTGCAATCGTAGGCACCATCTTGGTGGCCATCAATCACGGCAAATGTATCCTGTCGGGACATTTTAACGCCTATTGCTTGGTTAGTTGCATTCTTACGATGATGGTACCCTATTTCGTCTCGACGATTTCCAGCGTGATGGCATGTCGAGACAAGCCGACAACTTAATCGACTTACTCCTGCGACGGATGCTGCGATGAGCGAGTTAGCAATCCGACCTGCCACTGCGCTGGATGCAGAGTTGATCAGCGCCATTGTTGCGGAGTCAGCGCGAAACGGCATCGGGCCGTCGCTCAGTCACGCCGGACTTGCCCATCTGCTCGCGGCGATGACCGCGGAGAAGATGAAGGAGCGCATTGACTCGGGAGCATTCCAGTTTTTCATCAGCGAGTTGGAAACCCCCGTCGCTGTTTCTGCCGTAAGGTTGCCGACGCACCTCTATTACCTTTTCGTAGCACCGTCATATCAAGGGCAGGGGATTGGGCGCCAGTTATGGCAACATGCCCAGTCAACCATCAACAGACTCAGCCAACGGGCAGTTCGCGAGATAACAGTCAACTCGTCTCCCAATGCAATCGGCGCCTATGAGCGATTTGGATTCACCAAAGTTGGATTGGCTGAAGAACAGAACGAAGTACAGTACCAGCCGATGGTTTGGAAGTCTCATTCAGCCCAATCAAAAGACCACG
>CAYYHV010000438.1:0-6357 GCA_964471695.1 uncultured Pirellulaceae bacterium | reverse complement strand
TGTTTCGGAGGCGCCAAGTTTTGGTCGATCCGTGATTGACCACGCGCCGCGAGCCAGGGGGGCTCGGGCTTATATTGAATTGTGCATGGAGGTGCTCGAAAAGTGAGTAAGGAACGACGACTTGGCCGTGGGCTCGCTGCCCTGCTAGGCACCCCCGACGATGGGAACGAAGAAGTTACCGTCAAACAGGAGACCTCGCCGACAACAATTGGATCCGCAGCAGCAGGAGAGCGTCCCGAGAAGCCAGGCCCCAAGCTCCACAAGCCAAGTGCTAGCACCGTTGCATCTCCGGAGAAAAGCGTCTCTACCACTCAAGCCGGTTCCACGGAGAAGGAACTGCTACTCAGCGTCAGTTTGATTGAGGAAAATCCTTTTCAACCGCGGCGGGAGTTCAATGAAAACGAGATCGCTTCGTTGGCGGAGAGTCTGAAGGAGCACGATATGCTCCAACCCGTTTTGGTACGCAGGATTGGCTCCAAGTACCAGTTGATCTCGGGTGAGCGCCGTTTGCGCGCCGCGCGTCGCGCTGGATGGAAGAAGATTCCAGCGCGGGTTCGTGAAGCCGATGATCGGTTGGTTGCCGAATTGGCGATTGTCGAAAACTTAAAGCGGAAAGACTTGAATGCCATAGAGAAGGCATTGTCGTTTCAGCGCTATCTTGATGAGCACAACTGTACTCAGGATGACCTTGGGAATCGTTTGAAAATGAACCGATCGACGATCGCCAATTTATTGCGGTTGCTCGAATTGCCGCCGGAGGTCCAACGATCCCTCCAAAATGGCGATATTTCGCAAGGGCACGCCCGGGCGCTTTTGCCTCTGGGGGATCGTCGCGAGCAGATTCAGTTTTGCAACCAGATCAAGGGCGACGGGTTGAGTGTTCGAGCCATCGAACAGCTGGTTTCTGAGGCAATCGGTCGGGACCAACCGGACGGATTAAATGTCGTAGGAACTGGAAAATCTTCCAAGAAGCGAACCCGATCCGGTCAAATTGCGTCCTTGGAGCAGGACTTGAAGCGGGCTCTGGGGACAAAAGTCGAAATAAAAACGACTGCCCGAGGGGGCGGGAAAATCTCGATTAGCTTCAAAAACCACGAGGAATTCGAGCGAATTCAGAAAATGTTGATGGATGAGACGCCTCAAAAACGGCGTCGACAGGCTCGAGCCTAGTCCGACCGCAAATTCGTCATAATCGTCAGAAATGGATGTGGTCAGATGGCGATTGCGACCGATGGACTGGATGGATAGGATATTGAATCGCGTTGGAGCCAATTCAACGTGAAACGAGATCGGGGCGTGGCGCAGTCTGGCTAGCGCACCTGCTTTGGGAGCAGGGGGTCGAAGGTTCGAATCCTTTCGCCCCGACTTCTTGTTGAAACTGCGGCCCTCTCGCACTTTGTGCGACGAGGGCCGTTTTTTTTTGTTTGATACGATTCCGGATGCAATCGCTATTTTCGCGTACACATACTTGTCGTCCTTCCCTTACGCGGTCTAACCTATAGGCAAATCTTACTAGTCGGTAATCTCAGGGAGGTAGAAATGAAACGGGTCACGTGTCCCTACTGCCATTCCGAACAGATCGTTCCCAGCAAGAAATGGAATCGATTTAACCTGATGAAGTGGCTTTTCGTGTTTCTGCGTTGCCGAGACTGCGAAGAGCGATTCGTACGCATGAACTCCAAGCTGACGATCAAATCACGGTCGGTTCAATCCTGAGTTCGACGTTACCATCAGTTGGTCGCCGGACCGATCGTTGTGGATGAAAAGACTCGACCCGTGTATGCTTCGGTCGCGGATACGACCGATGACCATAGCGAGGCGGGAATATGAGTTCGACTTCAGCGTCGGAAGCGACCAAGCTTTATTTTGACCAAGCTGCCGACAAGCTTGATATCAATCAAAATGTGCGGACTCTGCTGCTGACTCCCGAACGTGAAGTTCAGGTCCAAGTCCCTGTCGAAATGGACGACGGCACGTTAAGGACCCTCATCGGCTACCGCGTCCAGCACAATAATGCTCGCGGACCCTATAAGGGCGGACTGCGATATCACCACGAAGTCGACCTGGACGAAGTCCGCGCATTGGCTTCGTTGATGACATGGAAGACGGCTGTTGTGAATCTTCCATACGGCGGTGCCAAAGGCGGAATCGCGATCGATCCTCGGCAACTCAGTCGTCGAGAAATGCGTGCAATTACTCACAAGTTCATCGACCAGATTCACGACTTCATCGGTCCCGATAAGGACATCCCGGCCCCTGACATGGGAACGACAGCTGACGTGATGGCGTGGATTATGAATCAGTACAGCAAGTACCACGGCTTCAGTCCGGGCGTGGTGACGAGCAAGCCCGTTGAGCACTTTGGCATGCCAGGGCGAGAGGAAGCCACGGGCCGAGGCGTCGGAACGCTAACGCATAAGTTGGTGGGTCGTCTTGGGAGAAAGCCACAACAGACTCGAGTCGCTATTCAAGGCTTTGGCAACGTGGGGACGCATGCTGCCAAATTTCTGTCTGACGCTGGATTTCCGGTTGTTGCCATCAGTGATCATACCGGTGCTTTCATGAATGACGATGGTATCAATATTTCTGAGGCGTTTCGTTTCAAGATGGAGAATGGTGGTTTGTTGGCTGGGTTTACCGGCGGCGATGCCGTTACCAACGAGGAGCTGCTGTCTGCCGACGTCGAAGTCCTGATTCCGGCGGCGTTGGGCGGCGTCATTCATGGTGAGAATGCTGGGACGATCAAAGCCTCGATCATCGTCGAAGGTGCGAATGGTCCGGTGCTGCCGGCAGCGGACGAGATCCTCGAAGCCAAGGGAGCAGTGGTGCTTCCCGATATTCTTGCGAATGCGGGGGGCGTAACAGCAAGTTACTTTGAATGGGTTCAGAATCGCCAGCACTATACTTGGAAGATGCAACGTGTGCGTCAAGAACTCGATATGGTAATGCTCAAGGCCTTTGACGAAGTCTGGGATCAATCGAAGAAATACAACGTCTCTCCAAGAGTCGCGGCGTTCATGATCGGCATCGAAAGAGTGAAATACGCGACCGCGTTGGTAGGGATCTCGTAGTGGCGAGTCGCGGCGACTAGCTGATCTCTGAAAGACGGGCGATTCCGCCCGTCTCTGTTAGCTTACACGGGCGGTCTTCTTAGTACAGCAAGGCTCGTGGTCCGCCGAGGATTCGCCGTACTGGACGAGTCGGAATTGCCACGGGGGCTCGGCTGATAGGCACGGAATAAGTCGTTGGGACCACTGGTACGGCAGTTACCGGAACCGCCACGGTACGCACAACCGGTTGGACAATGCTGACTGCCGTCGGAACTTGCTGGACAGGACCGTACTGAGTTGTCGTTCGTCGAACGGCCTGATAGTCCGTTGTGGTGCTCGGCAGCATGTCATAGTGATCGCAATTCCAAACGGCTTTGTATGTCGTACGAGTCTGTGGAACGTACTCCATCTGTGTGCTTGTCTGGACGGTTTGCACAGGTCTTGTATGAACAATGATTTGCTGTGCACTGGCTGATTGCGACACTGTTATGGCAAGAACCGTGGTGAAGAATACCAAGAAACGTGACATGCTTAACTCCTTTTCGATGGAAGAATCCTTGAGGCGGGGCCGCCACAAAGTGGCGGTAATCTAGGAAGGCAGCTCGCCGGCTGATTGATCTGAGGCTACCGCCAGCTCCTGGTTTGTGCAACTGACGGCACAAACATCGGTAAAAACACAGAGCTTAGGGTAGCTAGCATCTGCAAAGTCACGGATGAACGGATTTGCGAATGGATCGTGATGTGGGCGTGATTCGCATGGCTATGGGAGGGTGATTTGCATAAACTCCTTAGCTGTGTATGTCCGTGCTAGGAGGGCCGGGCAGAATTGTGTTTGCAAGGAGGTCATGAAGGTGCGCATCAACAATCTGAACATTGAACGCTTTGGGCGAAAAGCCAATCTTACACTCGATGGCATCACGGATCATCTGAACGTTGTCTATGGAGCCAACGGCTCGGGAAAATCCACGCTGATTCATTTCATGCAATGGATGCTGTTTGGAAACCACGATGATGCAACACGTCGTTATGTCAGTCGTACTGCATACGATGGAACGGATTCGTATGGTGTGCCTGCCAGTGGCTCTTTGACCTACACCGAGAATGGTCAGCGACGATCGATCAGCCGTCGAGATGACGGCAGCCGATATGGGCATGTCGCATTTGATGGCGACCAGCACTACGGTCGCCAATCGGGCCATCTTGTTTCCTTGCTTGGGAATGTCGCTCCCGGCGATTTTGATGTGCTTTACTCACCGGATTTTGAACGCGACCATGGACTGACACAACTGCTGCAGACCAGTCTGGCTCGTGGCATCGATCTGACGACGCGACGGCTTCCTTCTGAGCGGGTGCAGGAACTACGATTGCGCATCGACAACTATCGTCGCGATTTGGATCAGCTCCCTTGGACCAGCGGCGACTTGGCTGGACTGCTGGATCGCAAAGCGACTATTGAACGTCGAATTGCATCAGTCATTGAAGAGAATCGCCACCGACGATTGGAGTACGATCGCGAGTATGAAGAACTGAGTCGTCGTATTCAGGATTCCGAGCTTGAGATTGATCGTTTGCGTACGGAATGGCATTCTCGAGATGAGGACGTCCGATCTCGTCGCAATGAGCTAGAGGTGGCTTGGAAGGCAGCGGAAGAAGCACGGCAGGAATATCTGGATCGTCGCCGCAATGAGCTGGCAGAGATTGATGCCCATATTAACCGCGCACGCAGCATGCAATCGGAGCTCCAACGGCGTTACGATCGGCTAGAGTCGCAGTTGCGCAGTGAAGATGTTCAGCTCGATCGACCAGCATCCGACATTGAGGAGTCGACTTGTCTAGTGCAATCGATCGCGTCGCAATTGGACGACATGCGAAAATACGACTTGCCCGAAGTCGACACGGCACGCTATCGACGCACGCACAATTATCGCGGCACCCAACCCACGTTTGCTTCGCTCGATATGCTGCGTAGCGAAGTCGGCAGGTTGTGTGAAACCCTGCAAAAAGAAAAAACGTCGGATCGAGTTCGGGCGATGGCCGACGAGCTCGAGCAGCTTCGTCAAACGGATACCACGATGCAGCGGTGGATTACCGGGCTCAATGTACAGCGAGACCAGTTGGCTCGTGAAATCGAGGAGGCCGAGCGGCACGGCGTTTCGCTGGTTGCAGATGATCGGTACAGCCGAGGTTTTTCGGGAGCGGACATCTATGGAGTTGATTTGCCGGCCGGTGGATTCGTTTACCCGTCGGATGTGCAGCGATACGAACCTCTGACAACGGGCCGTTTGCGAGCCGTTTCGCATTCATGTGACGGTTTTGAACCGATTCGACCTGAGTCCGATCAGCTGTTGATTCAGGCAACGCGATATCGTGATCAGGCGCAGGTAGACTTGAAGAATGCCGAGCGTCAACTCAGTCAATTTATGGAGCGACGTCGCGACCTTGAATCGGCGCTCTCTCGTTTAAGCGAACGTGAGCTCGAATCCGCCCGACGCGAATTGTCGGATGTCGAATCGTTGATTCGTGCCGCCGAAGAGCGCGAGCGCATTCAACGCGAAATTGCCAATGTCGAAATCGAAATCTCTCGACTTCAAGATACCGTACAAAACTCGGAAGTCACCGAGCATGCGTCACGTATCGTTGAGCGATTGACGCACGGTCACTACCGCGGCTTACGGATAGACAACACGCGGAACATCTCGGTTGAGGATGCGACGGGAACGATGGTACCCGTGGAACATCTCAGTCGTGGAATTCGCGATCAGGTCTACTTGAGTTTCTGTCTCGCAATCATCACGGCATATCGTCGGCGGGGCGTGCAATTGCCCTTCGTGCTTAACGATGCGTTTGTGAATGTAGATTCGACCAATGACGATACGCTCGCCCAAGTCCTAGCGGAATTCGCTGATATGGGCCAGCAGGTGCTTGTCTTTACGCGACATCAGCATGTGGCGGATCTACTGCGGCGGCACAATGCGACTTATCATGAACTTGGTCGTCAAATCGTGCGACAACCGGTTGTTGCACCAATACGTCCCGTCGAGCCGGTTCGTGTGGTAGAGCGAGAAGACGTTTCTCAAGTTCGCTTTCGTCCTAGAACGGACGTCACGATCAGCGCACCCATGGCGAGGCCACGTCCAACAGTTTCCCGGTCGATTCCACGACCTGTGGAACGTTTGAAACGATCGACGCACGTCGACCCAGGGCCCTACGAAGCGAATGTTTACGAGGAGCGGCCTTACCAACAGCCACCCGTGACTCGTCATTCGACCAATCGTCGAAACCCAAAATACGATAACCACGGATACTA
>CAYYHV010000437.1:0-6367 GCA_964471695.1 uncultured Pirellulaceae bacterium | reverse complement strand
CACAGTTGAATGGCGATGCCTCATTGGCTGGTGGAGTCGTTGGTGGCGTGATCGGCAGAATGATTGGGAACGCGATTGAGAGTGCAAGTGAAGTCACAATGACCGAACTCGAATCCCACTTCACTCGCTACTCAGATTCACAGCTTATTGACATGGCTCGCGAGATGAAGGGGAGTCTCGTGGCCAAGTATGATGAGATTGATTCTATGTCGATCGATGCCCCGGGATTCCTGGACGTAATCTGCCGAGGCGGCTCAGTCGCGGGAATCATCAACGTTAAAGACAGGACCCTTGGGAAAATGACGTGGGAACTGTGCGATGTCCATTCCGTAAACATTGCCTTTGAATTCCTGCCAGCCAAACTCGGCAATATCGTTCGTGTGAACGCAACAATGGCAGCCGACGGCATGCGATTGGAAAAGCGAAGTTAGCTTACGCGTCCTTCGCGACGCCCCACCTCAAGCCCAGGTGGCCGAACTCCTTCGCAAACATCTTGCTCAATAGCCCAACTGAGAATGAACCGGAACCAGCACGAATACATTTGTGCATTCGGGGCTCTTGGCGTTGATTCGAGGCTCTTTATCTTGTGACGTGTATGGCTATGGCGATCTGGACCCGAAATCATGGTTACAGATTTCAACGGTAGCCCCACGTTTCATTGCCAACAATTCGAATCGACTGATGGATCAAATCTTCGCCGACCTTGGTGACGATGAAGACCAGCCAAATGAGGCTTAACCCATCAAAGCTCGATTGAATTCAATGATTCGATAGTCCAACGATTCCCCCGCGACAGTGCCCGAGCCAACAGCAACAATCATTTGTTCTGTTAGCCGCAATGCTTGTGTGTGGGTGACGTAAGCCGCTGTGAGCATGACTCGAATAGAATCACGGCGGCGATCCAGGGAACCCCGAACGTATAAGAACGAACACGAATGTCATATAATCCTATTCGTGTCTATTGTTGTTCACTCGTGGTTTCATCTTCCCTACCTGCACTCTAGAAGACTTGAAGCCGTCCAGCTCCGAACCATCCATTGTTACGCGGCAATTGACCTTACGAGCCACGCGCATGGTAAAAAAACGACTTCAAGTATCCCTGCGATTGTTGCTCTTTGCGACCACGATCGCTTGTATCTACTTCGGGCTGCACGCCAAGTTTCGCCCACAGCGCGAGGCCGTCAGGGCGATTGAGCAACTTGGTGGCTCGGTTCAATACCATCGCTTCTTTTTCGGCTGGGTCCCAAGGGTCGGAACCTTTGGCGATGTCGAATGCGTGAACCTGTCTCATTGTTCAGTGACGGATCAACATACGAAACTGCTACCGAGGTTTAAGCGACTGCGGCGCCTTTATCTTGCCAGAGCGAATATCCAAGACAAACAGTTGGAAACAATTGGGCAACTGGAAACCCTTGAAAGGTTGGCTCTTTGAGGAAATCCGATCAGTGCACAGTCGCTGGGTTCGCTGTTGCCGTTGCAGCAATTGCGTCTGATCGATATCCATGCCAATCGACACAATGCAGCCGACTCGTTTACGGCCTTGCGAAAACTCAAACGTCTCGAACGAATCATCATGGGTCCGGTAAAGGTTTCGAACTACGACTTACGCCACCTGGAAGAAATGCCCCGAGTCAAAGTCGGCGAACTTTGGCTGAACAACGTGACGCAACAGGGAATTGATTCACTGGCTAAGCTCGACTCACGTAATTACCACGTGACAAGAATCTACAATTGTCCCATCGACGGCGATGCCTTAGACGCGTTGGCACCCAAGGGCAGGGAACTGCCAGTCGGTCCCGAGTTGTACGTGAAGAATACGAAGATATCCAGCACGGTCATGTCGCGATTCCCTTGGAAGAAGCTCAAGGACGTACGGTTAACCGGCACTGGCTTGACGTTTGATGAGTTCATGGATGTTGCTCCAATCCATCCGAAAGCCATCGTGGCTAGCTCGGCCCTGGGGATGAGTGCGGATTGGAACTGGAGTACGCACCGCGGTTGGGCTCCCATTGGATTGAGCATCTGGACAGATATTGCACCCTCCTCACTTACAGAGCAGCAGGTAGCGCGGCTGACAAATGTCGAAGGGATTCGCGTCGACAGCAAAGAACCCCTTGGAGAATTCCTGTCACACTTTCAACAACACCAGAAGCTCAAGATCCTGATTGCAGGTGTCATACCTCCTAATACGCCGATCATCGAACAAGTGGGGCGACTCCCGTACTTGGAGCGACTGGAGTTAAACTTTTGCAATCCTCGGACACGGATGAGCATTCAACCACTCAGCCAACTAACGCGATTGAAGCGGCTGGAGATGACCTGCACACCTTTTGGCGATGAAAGCATGCATGTTCTCGCGAATTTGGAATCACTGGAAGAGTTAACGCTGTATGGGGCTCACACGATCGAAGGTCCTGGCCTACAGCATCTGTTTGAACTGAAAAATCTTCAGAAAGTAAGAATCCGAAGTCGCCGCGACTGGAACGAGTCGTTCGACACACTCGTCAAATTGAAGCAGCAGGTCGAACGGATAACATTAATTGACGTCGTTCTAAGTCCAACCAACCTTACCCGCTATCGTTCTCTGGCCGGTGCGACATACCTGGATTGGTAACTCCAATTTCCAATCTGAAGAATCAAAACGTCTCTCGCGGAACCGTATCAGGCGCTCCACAGAAGGAGCATACGCGAGAGCATATCAAAGGTGGTGCGTGAAAACATCTTGGCGCAATCTTCATTGAGCCTGCATCAGTCCGAATCCTGCCGCAGCGGTTCCGAGAATTGCCAAGACGGTTGAGAAGAGCAAACCCAAAAGAAACAACCCCTTCCGCATAGATTTCAGCTCCCGCTTCTTCAACCAAGTCGCGTACGTTTCGAAGAGCGGCCCAATAAAGAAGCAGACGTTGGCACCAATACCCGCGACAACACAGGCAATCCAGAACTCGGCCAACTGGAACGCCTGAGTCAAAAAGGCGCAGAGCAGGCAAACCGCAATTAAGGTCGCATTGTAGAAAAGCCGAAGTTTCTCCCAATCCAGAAAGACGCGCCGAGCCACCGATTGGAGCCCCAAATCGGGCGCGGCACTTACCGCCTCGACCGATTCGGCAACATAAGGAGTCGCGTACGGATTATCAGTCGGCTCATGCATTTGGGTTGATCCTGGTTACGTCCTACAAGCTGACTCCCATTTTAATCAAATTCGCCGATCCCCCCAGCCTCAAGTCCTAGAGCAACTTCTCGCGGCATCTATACACAAAGCCTATCGCTGACTAACCACGCAGGTTGATCTCGCCCATGCGTTCTGCCAAGTCGATTTGCCAGTCGACTTTCTTGCGATGCAACTCGGCCAGACGGTTGTACATCTTCGTCGCGGCATGTAGGCCGCCGAGGATGGAAACGGCTACGATTAGAGCGAAGACATAGACTGGTGACACACCGAGACTATGGAGCGGGAGGGCCACAACCCACATGGTGAAAAAGCTGGCGAACATTCCGATCACGAATACCGTCAGCGAATAGAAGTATGCGCTCAACGGTACGCTCGTGGAAATGGGAAAGCGATCCAGACTCTCACACTGCGGTGATGCGAACGGATTGTCTACTTCGGTTGAATCGACCATCAATCTCTCTCAAATACTGGACAATAAAACTTAGCATCCAAAAGTTCGAGCGGATTCGACGACACTCGCTACCATGCATGGCGTTGTTAGCTTCCGAATAATCCGAGTTTGCCGGGTAGTTCTGGTGGCAAGAACAATTCAGGGCGGTTTAAGATGTGGTGTCGCCACAACATCCGGGTGCGACTCAAGCCAATTACCGTCGACATTCTTCACCACTTATCGCGGGAGTCGAGTTATGAGACCACGTTATGCCATCTGTGCAATGCTCATTTTGCTGATTTCTCCTGCACTCCGCGCGGCTGAAGTTCGCCACTATTGGAACTTCGATAGCATCACGATTTTTGAGGACCAAGTCGGTACGGCTCACGGCTCGGTGACTCCCATGACAACGGTAACGACGGACCTTGGTTACGATGGAAACTCGTCTGTACGAACCATTGATCTCGTCGACGATGACGATTTCGTTCGCATCGACGCCAACAATCTGACTCAGCCCTTGCAGGGTGACTTTTCGATGAGCTACTGGTTCAATATGGAAGATGACATGTTCGAAGACCCGAGAGGCATCTTCGATTTCAGTGGCGACGGAGGCGATGGTGTCCAATCGTTGTTTATTGACGCCGGCGGCAATGCAAACAATCTGGCTTTTCGAGTCGACGGAACGACTGGTAGCGCGCTCGCCTTAACGCCTATCGACCTTGAAGATGGCGACTGGCACTTTGTTGCTGCGACTTATGCAGCCGGCGGCAGCCTCAATGTCCACGTGGATGGGTTGGGAATCGACGCGTCGGCATCGACCGTCGGTGTGGGTACCGTCGTGATGGACCCAGATTCCTACCTCGGCTCATTTAATTTCAGCGTGGACAATGGAGAAGAGTACAAAGGATTGAACGGGTTGCTTGACAATGTGGCGTACTATGACGGCGTCCTTACCGATCAGGAAATCGCCGATTTGTATAGCGGGGCCCTCGAACCGACTGATATTGGTGACAGTGGCCCAGACCTCGACTTCAATAATGACGGCGCTTTGGATTGTGCCGACATTGATCCACTCACGCTCGCGATTGCGACAGCTTCGAATGACTTGTCATTTGATCTGACTGGGGACGGAGTCGTGAATATTGCCGACCGGGATATTTGGTTGGCAGGCGCTGGAGCGGTAAATTTGCTCACGGGCCAGCCGTATCTTATCGGCGATGCGACGCTCGATGGAGTCGTCGATGTTAGCGATTTCAATTCCTGGAACGCTAACAAGTTCACGACCATTGCCGCGTGGTGCTCTGGCGACTTCAATGCCGATGGAGTCGTCGATGTCAGCGATTTCAATGACTGGAATGCGAACAAGTTTACGAGCGCTGATGCAATGTTGGTTCCAGAGCCTGCGTCTGGGCTACTTGGTAGGTTCAGTCTTCTGGGACTGATCGCCGTACGGCGCCGGCGATTTGCGAATCGTCGTCTGGAGAATGGGGCCTAAGCGATTTGGCGTTTCCATGGGCGAGCCGGCGCCTCGGGGATAGATGCGAGTTCGAACACAGCGATTCTTGGTTGTTTTGGAAGTGCCCTTGGAGCCGCCGACAGAGGGGGATTGGAGCCCAAGGATCCAAACAATAAAAATCCACTCTAAACGACAAAAAACTGGATATGACAGCTTCGCCGATTATCCATTGCGTAACCTCATCCAAGGCGTCAAGCTTCACGAATATCGACTGATCTCCTGCGGTTTTTTTCGTGACTGATCCGTCATTTCGCCGTTGGCAACTTAGACTACGTTATCTCTCAAACGACCCACTCAAGGTTATCTCCCCCGATGATCCGAATTGCCCTGAATCATAAGACTACGTACCACTACGACCGCAGCGTCGGATTGGGCCCCCAAGTCATCCGATTGCGTCCTGCGCCACACTGCCGAACGCCAATCTGCAGCTATTCTTTGCGTGTGAAGCCGGATAACCATTTCATCAACTGGCAACAGGACCCGCACGGCAACTATCTGGCTCGGCTGAATTTTCCCGAGTCGACAGAGTCACTAGAAGTCGAAGTCGATCTTGTGGCGGAGATGACCGTCATCAATCCATTCGACTTTTTCCTCGAACCTTCGGCGGAACAATTCCCATTTCAGTATTCCAATGAGCTTTCGCAAGAGCTAAAGCCTTATCTGGAAACGATCCATCCTGGTCCCAAACTGCTGGAATTATTGGACTCAATCGACAGCGAGCCGTGTAACACCAATGATTTTTTGGTTGCCGTCAATCAGCGACTTGAACGCGAGATTGACTATCTGATTCGTATGGAACCGGGTGTACAGACGCCCGAGGAGACGTTGACTAAACGCAGCGGGTCCTGCCGAGACAGCGCCTGGTTGCTCGTACAGTTACTACGCTTCAAAGGCTTAGCTGCTCGTTTCGCGTCCGGTTACCTCGTACAACTTAAGCCTGACGTCAAGCCTCTCGATGGCCCCGGCGGATCGGAAAGCGACTTTACCGATCTTCACGCCTGGGCAGAAGTGTTTCTGCCTGGTGCCGGATGGGTTGGTTTGGACCCTACTTCAGGACTTCTTGCTGGGGAAGGGCATATTCCCGTCGCCTGTACCCCGAACCCAAGTTCTGCGTCGCCCATCAGTGGAACGCTGGGCGATTGTGAAGTCACATTCGGCCATGAGATGTCGATCACACGAATCGAGGAATCGCCACGAGTCACAAAGCCATATACCGCCGACGAATGGCAGGCGATCAACGAGGTTGGGCAAC
>CAYYHV010000436.1:0-6402 GCA_964471695.1 uncultured Pirellulaceae bacterium | reverse complement strand
CAACAGTGGCTGGTTCTCAAGTGATCGCACGATCAGCCAATACGCCGAAGAAATCTGGGACGCCAAGTCGATCTAGCGGCGCCCTGTCAAAATGCCTGAGCAAACGTCGTCCAATCGGGACGGCGTCGCTGAACAATTCGGATCAGTTCACTGGCTAATTGAATCCGAGACGCTACATTGCAAGCATTCTTGTGCTTTGCAAATCGTCTTGGATTCAAACCATGTTCACGCATCTGATTCGGCTTATCTTCACATCTTTATTCATCGCCTCGGCACTGCATGCTCAAACGCAGCTGCCGCTACAATCTTTCTTGGGTGCACCCAGGATGGAGATGCAGCAAGTCTTCAGGGAAGAGCGATTCCCCAACATAGTTGTGACCCAAGCCGGAACCGTGCTTGCTACGTGGGGCAAAGGCAATATCCTGGCTCGCCGCAGCCGGGACGGTGGCGAGACTTGGGACGCGCCCATCATCATCGCCAAATCGGGATTCCACGGCGGTGGAACAACCGTCGACCAAACCACGGGGGACATCCTGGCTTTCGTCGAAAGCGCTCATCCGCCAGCCGACATCACGATGTTTCGCAGTCAAGATGATGGCCGCACATGGAAAGCCGAGACTCCGAAAATTCAACCCGACAGCCAAGGGCACGCTCCGTCCATGCATATGAATGAACATGGGATTACGCTACTTCGCGGCCCGAGGAAAGGACGGCTGATTCGCGCCTCGCGCTACTACGGAAAACGGAATCATCGCGACGAATGGCCGACTCACTATACCAACGCGATCTACAGCGATAACGGTGGCAAAACCTGGCAGACAAGCGAGCCATTTCCCGAAAATGGAACGGGGGAAGCGGCCCTGGTCGAGCTTGCCGACGGAACGCTCTACTACAATTCTCGCGTCCACTGGGACGCACGTCCCAACAATACACGTAGACGTTCAGCACGCAGCCATGATGGCGGTCACACCTGGAAAGAGTTCGACATTGTGGAGATTCTTCCCGATGGCCATCAGCATCGCTCTTACGGATGCATGGGCGGACTCGTGCGATTGCCGTTGGCCGAAAGAGATATTCTGATCTTCAGCAATATTGACACCAAGAATCCCAAACGCGAACGCGGGACGGTGTGGGCGAGTTTTGATGGCGGCAAGACCTGGCCGGTAAAGCGACTGGTTTACGAAGGTGCCTCCGCTTATTCGTCGCTCGCAGTCGGTCGGCATGGCACGAAGAGCGAAGGCTGGATCTACCACCACTTTGAAGGCGGCCCCAACGGAGGTTCGCAAGTCGCCCGATTTAACCTCGCATGGATTCTCCAGGGCGAACCCACTGGCGATGGTCAAGTACCCAAGCTCTAGCACCATGGACTTGGAGCCTTGACTTTTAAAGACGGCGCCAAGCGCCCATGCGTTCACGGGTAACGCTCACGCTACGGGTTAGCTGTTTGTGCGGCATCAACCATCCCAAGTCGTTCTGCTGTTGAACGCGGCAGCCCGTCTTTGTGAACGAGAATCGCGACTGTCTGACATCGCAAATATGCTTCCGACATATTTATCATTCCCTCTGCGGGATTGTTGGTACCGTAAGAATCCTTCACAACAAAGTACCGACCACCGTTGCGATCGTGCGACGCCCCCACAATGTGCATCAGGTGATCGTCCGTCGAAATCTGAGCATCGAAGCGTTTCTGTCGATACTCGGGAGTAATCGTGGCTTCTTTGCCGGGATAGTTGAACAAGTCGTATCGTTGATCGCCTGACATTTTAGCCCAAGCAATCGATGGCCAAACGGCTATTCCTCGCATTCGGTTGCAGACTTTTTCGCTGATATCGCCATCCCACGCCACACTATAGCCAGATTCAACAGCGTGCCGAATCACGGCCAGCAATTCATCGAGCGGGACATTCCAATAACGATTTCCCGCCCAGTTGTCAGGAATTTCCAACGTAATGTCACGATAAAACGGATGATGCGTATACGACGTCAAAGTAACGTAGTCGTCGACCTGGATCCCCAATGAATCCGCAAATGACTTTGGCGTATGCGTCACCCCGTTGTACTCGAAATCAGACGGCAACTTTCCAAGGTAGGCATCCAGGACTCCACCAAGAGCCTCTTTCCAAGCTGCGTTGTATGGCGGCTTCCGTTCTACGATCGTATCCATCATCCCTTTCAAGACGGCATCCATTTCAAACTGGCTGTGAGGCTTGTTGACATTCGCCTTTCCAGAGTAGACCGACTCGGGAACCGCGCCGTATTCGCGAAAGACATCCAAGACGTTGGCGAACAGCCCCCCGCCACCAAACTGCCCTTTGCCTTGCAATCGCACATACCTGTCGGCCTTGAGCGGGTAGGTGTTTCGAACAACAAACATTTCGGACAGATCAAAATGTCCTTTGCCCATACGAATCAACTCGGCTTCGAGAAAAGAATTCGTGGAGAAGCACCAGCACGTGCTTGTATCCGCTTGGTTCTTCACGGATGTGCATGGAATCATCTGATCCCTCACGAAGCCGTAGCCGTCGTTGGCCGAACTGCCATCCTGGGCCAACCCAACGTTGAATAACCAAGCGGTAAAACAAACAGCCAGAAACATTCGCTTCATGTTGAGTCCCACAAAGTGCCTTGGGTTTAACGAGGCTTGACGATTTCCGCTAATATATCGTCTTGTCCCGATTGTCGTACAAGGGTCATATATCGCGGACCACCGTCGTACTTGATCGTACGATGCTCGAAGGAATCTCCACTGACCAACATCAGTTTGATTTCTCCAGTGGTCCCCGATTTGGCGATGGCATCCAGCATTCGATTCTTGCTGTATTTGTGCTCTCCGACGCCCATAATTTTCATCCCCGGTCCCAAACCTGCCGCGTGAGCCGGCGAACCAAGGAGCAAGTCGCTAACGGTGCCGTCCGAGCTGATCACGGCGCCAATTGAATCCAGCAAGTCTGTACCGGTTGACGCTCGGAACGTATTCGCTGGAATATTCGAAGCCGTATTGGAATACTGAACGGAGTATCCCAACAAATCAACGAATGAAGGATCAAAGCGGTCAACAACCGTATCCACTCGTCGCTGAATCAACCCACGCCAATCAAAATCGACGACGCTACCAAGCGATTTGATCACATCGTCACGAGTATAAGGCTTTGGGTGCGGATCGCCGTCCGCGTGCGCAAAGAAATGATGACAGAAGTCGTCCAGTGACTTTTCGTTATGGGTTCGCTTCCGGATAATTGCGTCGGCTTCGATCCAGAACAGCATCCCCTCCATGTAATAATCTTGACTCCTTCGCAGGCGAGGCCAATTGCTACTTCCGGCTCGCAGAATCGGAGAGCAGGCTCCCGTATCACTGAGTGTACGCCAATCCCTGCCCTGTTGATGCATGGCCCGTCGCACCTCAATCTCAAGACGATGACGAAACTCGTCCGGACTCATCAAACCGCAACGCACCTCCGTGAGCTCGCCAAGGTACTGAGTGAGTCCCTCATAGACCCAAAGCAAATCCATACCCTTCGGTGAATGAAAATCGCTATTCACCATGCCTGCTGGTCGCCGATACTTGCCGCACCAAGAATGTATGTATTCGTGGGGAATCAGCAAACGATCCCAGCCTTTTAGTTTCTTGGGGTCCTGCATGGATCGCTGCCCCAGAATGTTGAACGTACAACGAGAATGCTCCAGACCGTTCTTCGACAACAAGTCTGTTGTGGCGAGTAAAATCTCAAACTGATCGAAAGGATGATCGCCAAAGATACGGGCTGCTTGAGTCACCATCCCACTCCAGAGTTTGTGCATCTCGGGATGAATCGTCAGCACCGATTCGGCTTCACTAAAGATGTGCATCCTGTGCGGTGGGATCGAGTCGCCTTCTGCGAGGTCATAGATTTTCCGATATTTTCCACACATTATTGGCGAGTCGACAAATTTGCGGAGTGAAGTCGCTGGGTACTTCAGCGAGTTCCCTTGATCGGTCGCTTCACCATTCCCCAGCGCCGTCGAGGCTTGCCAATCATCAGGCAACATGATCGACGACTCGATTTGCACGGTGTTGATATCGAATCCCTCCGGGTAAAGCAGAACCGTGCTGGGACTGACAAAACCCACAAGCGAACTCCCATACGAATCCGTACCCATGGAATTCGTCGCAGGTTGGTTCGTGATATACCGAACCCGAGCCGTCAACTGGGCTCCGCCGATTAACGCTTCCACTTCGACGCGATAGAACTCCCCGGGCGTGCGCCGCCAATTCAACCGGGTCCCATCGAGTTCAAACTCAAGGCCCGCAACATTCTGAATGGGGCCTCCAGGGCCGTGCGCACCCGGTACCCATTTGGGATACCACAGGGCGACCTTACCGTCTTGAATCATTTCCGGCGTCAAGGGAATCTGCAGTTCCGCCGAGATCAACTTGCGTGGTAAATCCGTCGCGTCAATCTTCATCCGCATCGTCAGCCCGGCGTCTTGCCCACGAGCCGCACTCAGGATCAGGAGAGAGATAATCGTCGAAAGCATCAATCGTTGTTGCATGATCTATTTACAATAAAGCAGTGATGGGGCTCTTGAATCTTGAACATCCATCTTACCTCAAAACTCGACGACTTTTTGCGATTCGCTGGATTCGTATATCGCATCAATAATCGACTGGACGGCTCGTGCCTGCTCCCCTGTGGCGCCGCGCACCTCACCTTCACCGATGGCTTTTGTAAAGTCCGCCATCTGTGACTTGAAGAAATCATCATCGCTACCAATCTTGATCGTCGTGTCGACGTTTCTCCCCTGCTCTTCTCTGGCAAGGTTTATCTTGTCCCCGAACAACGCAAATGAGATTCCACCCTGGTCCCCATAGAATCCCATCTGCGAACCGGTGCTTGTTGCATCGGGAAAGTTGCCCGCCCAGGTAACGTTCAGTTCCAAGGTTAACCCACCTGAAAATCGAATCAAAGCGTGTGCTGCGTCATCGACATCACAGACGCCTTCCAGTCTTGGCGGGCCAGCCCACATGGTTTCGTATACGTAATCCTTCATTCGACGGCCGAACGTATTATGGGTTTGCCCCATGAGACTGGTCGGCTGCGGAAACCCAAGGATGAAAAGTGACAAGTCGATGAGATGCACACCAAGATCAATTAAGGCGCCGCCACCCGACATACTCTTCGTCGTAAACCAACCGCCCAGCCCCGGAACCGAGCGACGCAAACACAAGTCGGCTCTTGCGTGGTACACGTTGCCAAGCGCACCGCTCATAGCAATTTCCTGCGCCGCAGCCCCAACTTTGGTGTAACGATGAACCAAGCCGATTTGCAGCAACCGTCCCGTCGATTTTGCGACTTGATTGATCGCATCACACTCTGCCACATTCAACCCCATTGGCTTTTCGAGCAGCACATCCTTCCCCGCCCGCATCGCGGCAATCGCCAAAGGCTTGTGAAAGCAATTCGGCACACCAATGACCACGGCATCGACTTGATCGTCAGCAAACAATTCGTCGGCATCTTTAACAGCGCGGGCTCCAAACTTCCCAGCCATCACTTGCGCGCGATCCAGGTCCGGGTCCGCGATAACCGCAATTGACGCGTCCTCCACGGCCATCGCGGCTTCGCAATGCTTCTCCCCGATTCCACCGGCTCCAACGATTCCAATATTGATTGCCATACGTTTCCCTATCTCCCATCCAAGGTTCCGATTATCTGTTTGCCGACGAACTCCGGATTGACGATCCACTCAATCGGAGTCCTCCTGGCGATTTGTTGCTGCACGACTTCAATCGACGCAAGAACGTCATCGACATCGGCGGATTGTTTTACCATCCAATTGGCAATGACACCCGCGGCCGTTCCCGTTGACCATTCAATCGGATGCAAACGAGTCGCCGAGTTCGCCATAAAATCCTGTGCCATCGTTTTTCCGGGTACGAGGAGATTTTTACAACCGTAGTGCGTCATGGCTCGAAACGGAATGTAAAATGGCCGCGTGTCTCGGTGCTCCGTCACTTTGCCTGGATATGCACAACAAGCCAGCGGGTGCACATCGGCTGGGTAACAACCAATTGCAACTCGATCGTCAAACTTCTTTCCCGTCGTTGCGCCAGGCTCACCAACGAGATCGTCGATGCTCAAAACAAACCCGCCGATTCCAATACTTCGTCGTGTGTCCCGGATGTAGGGCAGCTTGCACAGCCCATGTCCGGTGCCAAGCACATTGAAAGCGAGCGTAATGCGGTCTCTGTAATCGTCTGGCGCTCGGGACTTGAGCCAGTGGTGCCATGCCACAGCCCGTTGCTCTGCGGCGGCCATAACCTCCAAATCGACTCCACCTTGCCAGTCGCCAATTGATCGTTGAGCCTCGGCCTTGGAACTGAAAATGTAGCCCGCAACGTAGTCATTGCCGCCATGCTTCAAC
>CAYYHV010000435.1:0-6402 GCA_964471695.1 uncultured Pirellulaceae bacterium | reverse complement strand
GATGCGTTGTCATCCGCTGGATGCCGTCGTGTTGATGGGCGGATGCGACAAGACGACTCCGGCTTTGATCATGGCAGCCATCACCGCGGATGTGCCCTCGATCTATTTTCCATCGGGGCCGATGTTGACGGCTCGTTGGGGCAAGGAGAAGCTCGGCAGCGGCAGCGATTCGTGGAAGTATTGGGCGGAACGTCAAGCCGGCAATCTCTGCGACGACGCCTGGTGCCAGATCGAAGATAGTATGGGTCGGTCGGCGGGTCACTGTATGACCATGGGCACGGCGTCGACCATGAGCTCCATTGCCGAGTCATTGGGGATGACTCTGTCCGGTGCCTCAGCCATTCCCGCCGTGATTGCCGACCATCAACGAATGGCCGTAGCCACTGGTCGCCGAGCCGTCGATCTGGCTTGGGAGAATCTCAAACCGTCGGATTTGCTTACGGAAGCTTCCTTTAACAACGCGGTGGTCACCGACATGGCGATCGGCGGGTCTACCAACGCCATCGTTCATCTTATCGCGATGGCTCGGCGAGCCGGCGTGCCGTTAACGATGGATCGGTTTGACGACTTGTCGAAAACGACTCCCGTGGTGGCCAATATCCGCCCATGCGGGAAACATCTGATGGAGGACTTTTACAACGCCGGTGGCTTACCAGCTCTTTTGCTACAGATCAAAGATCATCTCGATCTTAATGCTAAGACAATCAGCGGCAAGACGTTGGGTGAGGACATCGCCAGCGCCAAAGTCTTCGATGAAGACGTCATTCGTTCCGCCGACAATCCGATCGACGGAGCCGGCGCAACCTGCGTTTTGCGCGGCAATTTGGCGCCAGACGGTTGCGTTATCAAGCCGACTGCGGCCGAGCCACGGTTGCTCAAGCATCGAGGGCGTGCCGTGGTGTTTGATAACTATCCAGACTTGAAGGCTCGTATCAATGACGACGCGTTAAACATCACAGCCGACGACATCATCGTCCTGCGAAGTGCGGGCCCATTGGGGGCTCCTGGTTTTCCCGAGTGGGGAATGCTGCCGATTCCTCAAAAACTATTGAAGCAAGGGGTGCGTGATATGGTGCGCATCTCCGACGCGCGGATGAGTGGAACCAGCTATGGGACGTGTGTTCTCCATGTCTCGCCCGAATCTCACATCGGCGGCCCTTTGGCGCTGGTTCAGACGGGGGACGAGATCGAACTGGACGTGGCGGCTCGTAAATTGCAGCTCAATGTTAGTGATGAGGAATTGCAGCGTCGTCAATCCGAATGGGTTGCTCCGCCGCCGCGCTACGAGCGTGGTTATGGCATGTTATTCGAGAAACACGTAACGCAGGCGCACGACGGCTGTGATTTTGATTTCCTCCACAAGGGGAAATCGACATCCGAACCTGATATCTTCTAATTGTTTTCGCCAGTCGGCTCTATGCAAATCCGGTGGTTGGCTGCGGGGAATGAACGAAGGATTTACGAAATGAAGTCAACTTTCGAACCGAATGATATTATGCGATCCGTCATCGCCGTTCCGCCGCTGGCGCGCAACGATGACCTGAGTCTGAATGTCGCAGCCAATCGAGCGATCGCGGACTACCTGGAAAAAGGTGGCATTCGTTCGATTCTCTACGGCGGCAATGCTAACTTTTATCACATTCGATTGAGTGAGTATGGCAAACTGCTGGCTATGATTTCCGAAGTGACGTCGGATGATACGTGGGCCATCCCTTCGGTCGGACCGGCGTATGGCACGATGATGGATCAGGCGCAAGTCGTGCGAGAGTTCGACTTTCCCACCGTCATGATTCTTCCGCATCGGGACTTGGCGACTCCGCAGGGAATTGCCACTGGCGTTCGTCACTTTGTCGAAGCGGCTGGAGTGCCAATCGTTCTGTACATCAAACACGAGGGCTGGATCGACGTCCCGTCAGTCAAACGACTGGTCGATGATGGATTGGTTTCGATGATCAAGTACGCCATTGTGTTGGACGATCCCCAGGATGACCCCTACTTGCAGGAGCTGGTTGATGCCGTGGATCGCAACCTGATTGTCAGTGGGATTGGAGAGCAGCCGACGGTTGAACATCTCGGGCAATTTGAATTGGCCAGTTTTACTTCGGGATGCGTTTGCGTAGCTCCCGCATTGTCGATGCGTATGCTGGCTGCGTTGCGATCCTCCAATGATCAAGAATCTGAGCGTATTAAGAATCAGTTCAAGCCGTTGGAAGATTTGCGTAACGCCATTCATCCCGTGCGCGTTTTGCACGACGCTGTCCGGTTAGCTGGAATCGCTGACACAGGGCCCATCCTGCCGCTTCTTAGTGGTACAACGGCGGACGAGCAGTCGAAGATCGAGGCGGCTGTGCAGGATTTGACGTAATTGGAGCAGCATGGGCGGTAGTGCTGGCACATGCCCGGCCCCATGTGGACCGGACGGGTTGTCGGGTTGTCGGGTTGTCGGGTTGTCGGGTTGTCGGGTTGCGCCTTGTCGCACTGGATGCTGGATTGCATCGCATAATTTACGATCACTGTCTTTACGACTGGGGACAGATCGGATACGTTGCTGCTCTGGAGTGTTGGTGGTCAGCCGCCGTTTCGGACGGCTGACAAAAGGGAACTTGGGTGAGAATCCCAGACGGCCCCGCCGCTGTAACCAGGCGTAAGCGAGACTCAGATCTAAAGCCATTGTGTTTGACTACGGTCAATAACGAGAAGGCGAGCCTCGTGCCTGGATAGTCAGAAGACCTGCCAACGCATTTCGATTGTTGCAATGCCCTGCGAGGGACGGGCTGCACCAACTGACGCTATGCGTCGTGTTAGACGGCTGATGTATTCAACCATGTCGATGATTCGGCGTGTTGTTGGGTGCGCGCCATTGGACTGACTATGCCTATACCTCGAACGGTGCGCAAACGAGGCTTTACGCTCGTTGAGTTGCTGGTGGTGATAGCCATCATTGGCATTCTCGTGGCGTTGCTTTTGCCTGCAGTACAACAGGCGCGTGCGGCGGCTCGACGAAGTGTTTGTCAGAACAATCTTCGTCAGGTGGGGATTGCGTTGCAGTCGTTTCACGCGGCTCATGGGGCTTTTCCAGAGGGTGGGATTGAATGGCGATCGCCAGCGAATCCAGATAACCGGCAGCTTTCCTGGTGTGTTTGGTTGTTGCCCTATCTCGAAGAGTCGGCGACTCATGCCGGATTGGATATGTCGAAGGCTTTTGACAGTCCCGAGAACGCAGAGGCTGCGGCAACGATTATTCCGTCGTTTGTTTGTCCATCCAGTCGTCGTAGTGATTTGCTTGTCGAGAATCGAGGCCCGTGTGATTACGGCGGGATTTTTGGCGAACGAATCAGCTCACCGAACAGCCCGCCCAAGGGAGTGATGATTTACGATCGTCGCATTGCGGCGAGGCATATCAAGGATGGTTTGTCGCACACGTTGATCGTTGGCGAGGATTCGCGATTCACGGACGGGCAATGGATCAACGGACGCAATTTGTTCGATCAGGCGTTTGCCATCAACGCGGCTCCAGTCTTTGAGAACGATATACGCAGCGATCATACGGGCGGCGCCCATGCGGCGCTCGCGGATAGTGCCGTCCTATTTCTTTCTGAGGCCACTGATTTAGATGTACTGGCCGCCTTGTGCACCCGCGCAGGGAAAGAAATCGCTCAACAATAACAAACAATAACAACAAGGCTTGGATTTAGCCTCTGAGGAAACAACCATGAGATTTACGACCACCATTCTCGTCCTGCTCGCATTTACAGTGGGTTCAGCCGCCTTCGCTACGGTTTCGGATTTTGACGATAACGCGCTAGCGCCAGAGAGTTTCTACAACGGAGCCGATGATGCTGGTGGTTTTGCCAGCCAAGGCGTCTGGTACGGTAACAGCTACCAACCCACGTTTGGGAGCTGGAGCGGATTCAGCTATTCCAACATGAGCGATACGACGACTCCAGGGTTTCTGAATCAGTATAGCGCGATTACCGGTGCCGGTTTCAGCGGCCAAGGTAACTACGGAGTCGGCTTTTACGACTTCTTTACGCCCACGATCCCTGAGTTGACGTTTCCTTCGCCCAGTTCCGCGTTGGCGATCCAAGTCACCAATACGACTTATGCGGCGCTTTCCATGCGAGACGGCGACAGCTTTGCGAAGAAGTTTGGTGGTGCAACAGGCGACGACCCAGATTATCTCAAGTTGATCATTGAGGGGCTGGATGCAGGTGGGAATTCGACCGGTACTCTGGATTTTTACCTCGCCGATTATCGGTCGGATGACAATAGCATGGATTACATAGTTGATCAGTGGGAGCAAGTCGATCTGACGGGGCTGGGGACGGTTTCGTCAATCCAATTCACCTTGGAAACAACGGATATTGGAAACTATGGCCCGGCGACTCCATTTTACTTCGCGATCGACAACGTTGAGTTTAGCGCGGTGCCTGAACCATCTGCAATGATGCTGGCCCTGGTCTGCTTGGCTCTCGGATGCCATTTCCGGCGCCGATAGTTCTTTGTTGTGCGGAAGCGCAATTGATGCTGTAGAGGAAACTTTGGCAGTCGAGGACAAGAGATGCATGCTCCGTTGTCATCGTTGGTTGTTTGCCTGGTTTTGCCGTTGCTGGCCGTTCAATCTGTGATGGCAGGGCCGTTTGGCGACACGGGAATTCCGGCGACCAGCCCGCAGTTGCGAATGTGGGCTGATTCGTTGCATGGCTACGCTCCAACTTTGGGAGCTGAATCTAACGCGACGGTGGAACATGCGTTGGGTGTCGCGGATGGCATGACCGTTTCGCTAGGCGACATGAGTCAGGGCGAGTTACTGTTTGGTGTCGCACCGGGCTCTGTCACGGTACAGTTTGATCACCCATTTCGAAACGGACCGGGTTGGGACCTTGCTGTTTTTGAGAATGCTTTTACGCTTGGAGCCGATGGCTATGTCTTCGGTGAGCTGGCCTATGTAGAAGTCTCGACGGATGGCAATGTTTTCGCGCGTTTCCCGGCGACTTCGTTGACCGAGAGTCGTTTGGATGTCGGGTTTGGGACTGCGTTCAGCGGCATCCACCCAACAGATGTCCACAACCTTGCTGGAAAACATGGCTCGGGAACAGGGACGTCGTTTGATTTGGCCGACCTGCGCGGGTTAGAAGTCATAACCAGCGGACAAGTCGATTTGGATTCCATTGCATTCGTTCGGCTTGTCGATATCGCCGGCAGCCCGTCTTTCGACGAACCGCTGTTGAACGTTTCCGGGGAGATTGCGTTTCCCGATCAGTTCGGCAATCCGATTCTCGATCCCTGGAACACGATTGCGACTGGAACCGCTGGCTTCGATCTTGATGCTGTTGGCGCTCGTTATGCTCGCAAGTCCTTGTTGGCGTACGAGATTCTTGATGGAGCACTGGTGAATCCCGTGCCTGAGCCCCACTTCTCTGTGTCGGGCGTATTGTGGTTCATGCTGTTAGTTGCCCGTCGTTTTCGAGTCCGAAAATGATCGACGAATTGATGCATGATCGGTACGATGGACAGGTTGAATGTCCATCGCACAGAGGCTCAGTTTGAACTCTCCACAAGAACATAATCGCGCATTGTGGGATCAACTTGCCGCTCAGGGCCATCGTTTTGCTCGTCCGGCTTCGGCTGAAGAGCTGGCTGATCCGCTGGGCACCGTCGATGGGGCTGGATGGTTGAGCGGAGATATACGCGGCCAGAAAGTGTTGTGTTTGGCGTCAGGAGGTGGGCGGCAGGGGCCACTATACGCGGCAGCTGGGGGAGTCGTAACGGTTGTTGATATCAGCGCTCGTCAATTGGAAATCGACCGACGAGTTGCGGCTGAGCACGATTTGCAATTGCGTACGGTTGAAGCGTCGATGGACGCGTTAACCATGTTCGGGCAGGGCGAGTTCGACCTCGTTATTCACCCCGTCAGCACGTGCTATGTGCCCCGTATTGAAAAAGTCTACAGCGAAGTGGCACGCGTGACGCGCCATAATGGGCTGTATATCAGTCAGCACAAAACGCCCACGAACTTGCAAGTTGACCTTCAACCTTCTTCCGATGGCTATGTCGTGAGACAGCCCTATTATCGAGCTGACGATCAATCGTTACCGCAGGTGGAGGATGCTAACAGTCGGCTTCGAGAGAAGGGAACGCTGGAGTTTGTTCACCGTTGGGAGCAACTGGTGGGTATGATGTGTCGTTCGGGATTTGTTATTGAGGATTTGGTGGAACCGTTGCATGCCGATTCGAATGCGCGAATCGGGAGCTTGGGACACCGCAGTCGGTATGTGGCTCCCTATGTGCGAATTAAGGCGCGACGTCACGGCAGTCAGGTTTCTTCGGCAAGGATACTTGTCGCTGAGTAAGCTAAGCATGCGGGGAGCTAGAATAAGCCACGCAATGAGGCTGTTCGGA
>CAYYHV010000434.1:5650-6407 GCA_964471695.1 uncultured Pirellulaceae bacterium | reverse complement strand
GTACACCACCCACGACCTCAGCTCCTACGAAAATTCGGCGCCAGACGCTCCGTCTGGGAAATCGTCTCTCGTGGTTGAGCATCATTGAATGGTCAATTGCCGGCATCGTGTACCCATCAGCGATGGCGCTCGCTGGCGCTCCGCTGACAGGCGCTAGTGCATTCCACTTCTTCGCATCCTTGACGCTTTGCGGGTTAATAGCAGCAACGTATCCCTTTTTTGGGACAGCCGCGTTTGTTCTTGATGCCTGGTACCCCCTGTTGATTCGTCCCGAGAATGATGTCGAAGTCGATCGAGACGACTTGGACCGCGTCGAAAAATTGAGCTGGCGATACCTGATCCTTGCTGGAACCATTCCTCTCGCGTCCCTCCTAATTCTCACGACGTGGGGTCGCGCAGAAAACCGACTGGCGCTCATCGTGCTCAGCGCAGGCGGACTGGCATTGTTCGCCGTCGCATTTGCGCTGGCTCGCTCCATTCAGAATAACATCAAGCTTTTCCGCAGCGTGGCGGCTACGAAAAAGTCATCTTAGTCATCGAATCGCGAAAAATCTGATGCGGTAACTACCTGCGACCGATCCCGAAGACTCGGCGATTCGTCGGTCGGCGCGCACCGTACCGAGGCGCGTGAACGGCACCCTGCTGAATGAGATGGACCAATCGAAACCGATTGCCGCGAAAAGGTTCGAGAAGAGCCACCATTTCTTCGTCGTTGCTTCGCGGTTTCCCTTCCAACAGATATGCAACGGAATGCGGC
>CAYYHV010000434.1:0-5640 GCA_964471695.1 uncultured Pirellulaceae bacterium | reverse complement strand
CAGTTAGCACCGCGTCGGCATCTCCCAGCGCTGTCCCAAGCAGATACTGAACCGTCCACTCCCCGATGCCGGGCAGGCTGTGAAGAAAGCGCACGAGCCGGCCCTTGTCTTTGTCTTGCGCCAATCGCTCGATGCGTGATTCCTCTCGAGCCAAACGCAGGATAGTTCGCGCTTGCCTGGGTAAGACTCCACAATCCACCAAGTCGTAGTACCCCAGCGTTCTCAGGCAATCACTCGTAGGGCCAATCCTCAAATCCCAAGGACCCGGCGCAGGTGTTCCGTACGTATCGACGATATCTCGCCATGCCAAAGTCGCATCCTTCCAACTAACCAATTGCTGGAGAACAATCTGCAGCAGGCGATGAAAGATGACAGGTAACGTGGGCAGATGGGCTCCCGACATTTGATCGACCAGTTTTTTGGCGGGACCCGCGGGACAGAAGCGACTTGGGTCATCGTTCAAGCCAAAAAAATCCGGCAGCCGTTCCACCATCCACTGACCGCCATCGCCAAACAATTCGACTTGGAGAATTGATTCTTCAACGATCCCCTGAAACGCCACGTCTCCGCTGGGAGTCGCAAAACAGATCTGGACCCGCCCGTCCGAGAGCTTCAGACTGCGATCCGTATGCCCCATACTCAACAGGCGCAATGTTCGCCCCAAATGGTACGGCTCCGGCAGTGCGATGGAAGTGCTGATGGATTCCATGCCTGAGCCACGCGATGCAGGGGACGATAATTTGGACGGCGAACGGCTAGTGAGTCCGAGCGACCACGAACTCCGCCATTGCAACCAGTGTATCTTTTGCTTTCGAACTGGGAAGGTCAGCAATTTGAGCGACCGCGCTGTGTGCCAGCCCTATCGCGCGCTGTTTGGCGTACTCTAGCGATTGATACTTATCCAACTGGCGCTGTATTTCCATCCGTGATTCTGGGCTGACCGGCTCGTCGAGAATTCCAAGCACCACCTTTTCATCCTGCGAATCGGCACTGCGTACCAGATGAATCAACGGAAGCGTAAGTTTTTGATTCTCAAGATCGCTACCCAACGATTTGCCCGTCTTCTTCTCGTCTCCCACGAGGTCGAGCAAGTCATCTACAATCTGAAATGCCAAACCCAACTCACGGCCAAACGATTCGAATCGGTCCACGATCTCCGGAGCACCATCAGCATAGTACGCACCAAGGTGAGTCGCGCAAGCGCAGAGCTCAGCCGTTTTGCCGTTGATGATTTCGAAGTACTCATCTTCCGTCAAATGCAGATTGCCGCGATTCCCAACTTGCATCAACTCGCCGGCGCAAACCTTATTGGTGGACTGCCCGATAATTCGACAACCGTAAGTCGTTTCCAATGTGCTGGCCAGATAGAACGAGTGCGTAAACAGATAGTCGCCCAGCAATACGCTACTCTGATTGTCCCATCGCTTGTTTACGGTCTGGCAATGCCGACGCGTATCCGCATCATCCAGGATGTCGTCGTGAACCAAGGTTGCCATGTGGATCATTTCCACGACGGCTGCCAGCGTGATGTGGTCCGGTGAAACTTTTCCCACCGCTTGTGCGGCGAGCAACATGATCGACGGTCGCATCCGTTTGCCACCCATGCTGCTTACATAGGTTAACAATTCGTCAACAAAATTGGTTTTGCTCCGAAGTTCGTTACGCAACAATTCCTCGACCTGAGCCAGAGGTTGCTCCAAGCCTTCAAAGAACCCGTTGCGAAGCACGGCCGACGGTTCAGTTTTTGTAGAAACGGGATTCATAGTGCGACTCTCTTGCTGCCAGTCCTTGTCAGTTTTCCTTGGATGGGTTGTCGTTTCGGATGTAGAGTCCGCTGCGACCGCCCGATTTCTCTTCCAATCGAACCGCGACAATCTCCATGTCACGATCCAAAGATTTACACATGTCGTAAATTGTCAGCGCTGCCACCGAAACCGATGTCAGCGCCTCCATCTCGACCCCCGTCTTTGCTGTAACACTCACCGTGGCCTTGATTCGTACCGAACAGTCGTCCGGAATTTCGAAATCTACATTCACCGCATCCACCGCGATTGGGTGGCATAGCGGAATTAGTTGGCCGGTCTGCTTGGTTGCCATAATGCCCGCCAACCTCGCGACCTCCAGCACATCTCCCTTCGATGCCTTTCGGTCGCGGATCGCAACCAACGTGGCGGGTTGCATCCGCACAATGGCTGACGCAACAGCCCTTCGATGGGTGGCGGTCTTTTCACCGACATCCACCATCCGGCTCGCGCCATCACTGTCAAAATGGGAAAATGGGTCAGTCATGGCAACCTACTGAAACGTTGTGGCTCCGGCCGACGGCTACCCGTCTTCACCAAGCCAATTCACGGTGATTTTCAGTAATAATGCCTCTCACGTCGAGAGCACTGCCAAATCCCACTCTCTTTCCCTTTTTACAGAACCGAAAAGGAAGGGCGGTAGCAACAGAATCGACTCAATTACGCATGAAACTGCCGAGAATATCTCGAATGCGAGATGCAATGCAGGAAAACCAACCGGTCTTGGCGTCGACGACGGATACGGAATTCCGTAGCTGAATAGCCGGAAAGAAAAGTCGTGAAATCCGCTTACGAGCGATCAGAATTTGCCGGAGCCGGCCAAATTGAATCTGGCGATCGGCTCGTTCAGGGTGAGTCGCAAATCTGCAATTAAACGACGACTAATTACGACTGTGCGACCGTCGCCAATTGCTTGATCGAGTCACTCACGGAAGCTGGACGTCCATAGTAGAAACCTTGTCCCAACTTGGCTCCCATTTGCCGGAGTGTTTCATGATCTTCCTTGGTTTCAACACCTTCGACAAGCGAATCAATTCCAAGATCATTCACCATCTTGATTAGCGAACCCACTACCTGTTGGCGGCTGGCTGGAGCCGAGTGAATTCCCTGGATCAGTCCCATATCGAATTTGAGACAATCCGGCTGGACTTCGCTTAACTCGACCAATCTTGCCTGTCCGGCTCCAAAATCGTCGAATGCCAATCCCATCCCCAAGTCCGACAAGGCGTCTCGCAATTTGCGAATCGCTGCCGAATTGGTAACTGCCGCTTCGTGAATCTCCAGAACAATATCCTGATCAGGATTTTGGGCACGCAGGTCGTACAAGGATTGGACCAGTTCGTTTTCCAATTCTCGTGGATGTGTATTCACGTAGAGGCAAACCGCTCCGGGGAATTCGCGAGCCAACTCGACTCCACGTCCACGGAAAATGCGACTGAGTTCCGATTCGAGATTCAACTGGGCAGCAGTGGCAAACATTTCGCCAGGAGTTGTCAATCCGATCAAGCGGCTGCGTCCAAGCACTTCGTAGGCAACGGCGGGAAATGAATCATCGCTGATCGAAACAATGGGTTGATAAAACGGAATGACGGCATCACCCTGGATCAACCGGTCGAACTGCATTAGCGACAGCGCCTGATCGCAGGCGTCCTGGGTCACCGTCGCGTTGTCATTTTCATCAGGCGTAATATCGCGTCCCACTCGGAAAACCAACGTTGCGACTTGCAAAATGTCGCCTTCCGTCAAGGTCATCGGTTGATCAACAGACTGACCATTGACATAAGTACCATTCGTACTCCCGAGGTCTCGAACCCAGAGTTCCCCCTCATGTTCGAATATCTCAGCGTGCATCTTCGATACGCTATTACAGGGGAGCGTCAGTCCAGCATCGTCGGCTCGGCCGATGGACATCGGTGATGTCTTGAGCTCAACACGTCGAATGGGTCCAGACGGTGAAGTCTGGCCAGCGAAGAACCAAACAGAAGGTTCCAGCGATAGGTTTTTTGCGTGGGCCGCCATATCACATTGGTTCCTGAAGCTCGCGGGGAGTTTCTTTAAATCGTTGCGGGAGAGTGTCAGCACTGAACACTGAGCAATAACCATTGCTCCTAAGGAGTGAATAGCTTACGGACTGAGACAAGGCAACGACGCAGTCGTTCTCACTTAAAGATTACGGATTACACCGGTTCCATCCTACGCTCACAGCCGAACGTAACGTTTTTAACGATTGTGTCATCCCAGAAGTTCGCCCACTAATGTGTCATCCTGTGAGCTACAGTTGCTTGTTACATTCCGACCGCAGTGTCCCCGAATGCCACTTCCCCGGCAAAAGACGCCATGACATCGAATAATCGCAGAACATCAAGAGAGAGCGTCCTCGCGGCGATCCTTTCTCAGGAAAACTTCTGGCCAGCAGAACCGCAAAGCCTTCGTGACACGGGTTTACCTGTGTCGTTCATCGAGGCGCTGATTTGCAAACGCCTGGCTGTTGTCGGGCTATCCACGGGTCGCCAGCTCGCCAAAACTCTCTGCCTACCCTTCCAGTTGTTGGCGGACATGTTCCAAACCCTTCGCGAACGTCAGATCATCGTGCACAAGGGCTCAGCCCCACTGAACGATTACACGTATTCGCTCACCGAAAAGGGGCGTGAACGAGCCCGCGCCGAAACGCAGGCTTGCTGTTACATTGGGCCCGCTCCCATTCCGCTTGTTGACTACGTCGTAAGCGTCGAGGCGCAGACCATTCGGGCCGAGTCTCCCAAACGCAAGCAGCTTGAGCATGCCTTCAAGGACATTTCCGTCAACCGAGATATTTTTGAGACACTCGGACCAGCAGTAAACTCCGGAGCCGGATTGTTTCTGTATGGCGAACCTGGCAACGGCAAGACGACTCTGGCCAAGCGCGTCATCCGCTGTTTTGGTCAACAAGTATGGGTCCCTCATGCGATCATCGACGACGGGCAGATCATCAAGTTGTACGATCCTTCTCTTCACGAGTCGGCTCCAGACGAAGACGGTTCACTCGTATCAAAATCCACGTTTGATTCTCGCTGGGTCCGCATTCGTCGACCAACCGTGGTGGTTGGCGGCGAGCTGACTCTGGATTCCCTGGAAATTCGCCACGACCCGGCAACCAATGTGAGTGAAGCTCCGTTGCAGATGAAAAGCAATTGTGGATGCTTCCTTATCGACGACTTTGGCCGTCAGCGAGTTGAACCGAAAGAGCTACTTAATCGTTGGATCGTGCCGCTGGAGGGACGCATCGACTATTTGACACTGTCGACCGGAAAGAAGATTCAGATTCCGTTCGAACAGTTGATCGTCTTCTCCACGAACCTCGACCCCAGTGATTTGGTCGACGAAGCATTCTTGCGCCGAATCCCCTACAAGATTTTCGTACGCGACCCCGACCGCAAAGAGTTCCACGCATTGTTTCGTTACTACGCACAATCATTCAAGTGCGAGTATCGTCCGGAGGTCGTCGAAGAACTGCTGGCCAATCATTACCTTACTGCGGGCCGACGGCTGCGACGCTGTCATCCTCGCGACCTCCTCAGCCAGATCAGAAACTACTGCGTATACAACGACATTCGCATCGAGATGCGGTCTGAGTATTTTGACCATGTCGTGAAAAGCTATTTCGCAGATACCGTCATCAAAGAGCACCAACAAGCAAAAGCCGGCGTAGCGCCGATGAGTACGCCACCACAAAGGCAAGCTCCGCCGACCGAACGATCGCAAACTACACCTGCAAGACCACCCCAGCCATCCTCGGCTCCAACGGCCACGATGCAGTGTGATCCGTCGGAGATCGCACGAGTCTCCGATCTGGCACCCG
>CAYYHV010000433.1:398-6422 GCA_964471695.1 uncultured Pirellulaceae bacterium | reverse complement strand
CCATCAAGCATCGCAGACTCTTCCCATTCCGGCACCATTGTCCGAAATGCCACGGCCAGAATTACCGTCACCCAGGGGATCGCAGCCATCGCATGAACCCAAATGGCTCCACGCCAACCTGCCAGAATCGGCACGGATTGTTGCCCGGCGGCGTAGTCCAACCAGCCTTGTTGCCCGAAGCCTGAATCCCAACCCGCCACATGGAGATACAGCGGAAGAAAAAGAGATAGAATGATCGCCGACCATGCCAGCCGCTTGCCACGAACATCGGTCCGACACAATACCCAAGCAAGAAGCGTACCCAACGGAAGGCTGATGAGCATTGCGCCTGCTGCAAGGAAAAGCGAGTTGCGGATTAGCAGCTGCGTACGGCCAGTCGTCAGAAACCAGACCATCAGCGTGGCCACGACAAATCCGCCCAACAACCATTTCCAGCCGTTTGATTTCGGCTGTGAAGTCAGATTGCGTTCTTGCATGCCCAGTTACTCTTGCCCCTCGATGATACCCTTGTGATTTTACTCCCATGGTATCTCACCGCAAAACCTGCGAGAGACAAGCGGCAATAGAGACACGAGAATGTTGGTTCTCGCGGTGTTTGTTGAATATCGCGAAACATCTTGTCGCTATGGCAAATCAGCCGGCCTACTCGCGGCGTAACGGATTGCGGGATGACGCGATTTCTTTCTTGGAGACCAATCGTTCGGTCATCCGAGCCAGAAATGACATGTTGCTTTCCGGTCCGTTGAAACCGATCACCGTTTCGTCCCAATCAAGTTCCTTCGAAATCATTCGACCTTCATCAATGTCGAATTTGATGGTTCCCTTCGACAACTTCTGAACCAATTGTGATCTGACGCGCGAATCAGAGACCGGCGTCAATACCTGCGTCTGCAGGGAAATCGTGGCGATGCCGGTTTCCACTTTCTCCAATCGATAACGTTGTCGCGTTTTGATTTCCTTATGGCGTCCATCACTCATAGTGACAACAACATTTGCTGGAACCGCCCATTCTGTCTTGACGAGAATTGGCTTAGGTGGAAGAGGAATCAACATTCCGCCCGTACCGCGATCAATTTGCTTTACTTTGTCCTCGCGTTTGAGAATCTTGCCATACTGATTGGTCGTCACAATCGAAATCGGCTTGCCAATCGATTCTGCAATCGCCCTGTACTCGACAGGGACTTCCCCATCGCTGAGACTGTCGAACTGAACGGGCTCGCGTCCGCTCATTTCCGACCACATGTTTACATGCTCAATGGTATGCATGAATTGAGCCTGCCCGTTCGATGCGATCTTCATGAAATCCCATCGCTTCATCGACTTGCTGCGACTCTTGACTTCTTCCGAAATCCCTTCCACGCGAGTCGCTACGGTCGATTGATGAATCACCTCGTAGTAAACACTCTCGCCCTGATGGAAGTTGTATTGCAGATGGTACCGCTGATTGGTCAACTTCGACGTGACTTTGTCGAGATTGAGTCTGAGCTTGGCCGTATCCTCTCCACCCGAAGCTGGGGTGGTTGTGGTCTTGGCATCACCGGTATCAATATTGGTGATGTCGACCGTGCCCGTCGTCGACTCCTGAGCCATCGCGGAGAAAAAACTGATCAGGCAGACTGCCGCGATGCGGCAGAGAATTGAGCGACTCATCTTTTGCATCCTTGCAAAATCGAAGTTGATTGTTCCATACCAGCGATCGGGCTGGTCTTCTATCGCTTATTGCTTGCGAGATTTCTTACTGGCAAACCGGCCACTCCACCCCAACTTCTCTCGCAAGGTTGTGTAGTAGCTGTGTCCCGGCACTTGGATCATCTTAAACTGCGGCTCGGCACGTTTTACACGCACTCGATCCCCCTTCAACAACTGCGTGATGACTTTGCCGTCGACAACGACCGAAGTCATTTCGTTAGGTTGCTGAACCGAAACTTCATACACGCGATTAGCCGAATCCACCACAGGTCGAACTGTTAGCGTGTGCGGACTGACCGCAGACACCACGAAACCCTGCATATCTTTCCGCAGTATTGGTCCGCCTGCCGACAGGTTGTAAGCAGTTGATCCGACGGGTGTACTGATAATCAAACCGTCGCAACTATAGGTAGTGGCCAATTCTCCGTCAACGTGGAGGTCAATCTCCAAAATCGAGAAGGGCGGGCCCCCGAGAATCGCCGTCTCGTTCAGCCCCAAAGCACTGGCTGTTTTTTCCCCGTCACGGTAGACATCACAATCAAACATCAGGTGTGAGACGACTTTACAATCGCCTGCGATGATTGCTTGCATTGCTACCGCGAAACGATCTGGTGGTATATCAGCCAGGAATCCAAGTTTGCCAAGATTAACACCAAGAATGGGAATCTGGTGACACCCCATGCTGCGAGCAGCCCGCAGAATTGAACCATCACCACCCAACACGATGGCAAAATCGGTCCCCGTATCTTTCAAATCCGGATAGTCGCTTTCAAGATCCATGTGTACCAGCTTGGCACAGGATTCAACGGTCTCGCGAATGGGTTGAACGATCGCATCGGATAACAGTGGGTGCCCTTGGGACAAGATAGCGATCGCAATCTTGCGATCCCCTCTGTCCATCCAGTCGGGAATCGAAGTCGATTCACAGTTGCCCGATTGATCTTGCCGTTCGCCCATCATCGGGAACTCTACTCAATGCAGATTTTCAGCTTACAGGCTGTTGACTGGAGGCCTCTCGACAAGTCCTCACGATTCCTACGGTATCCAATCCAAGATCAGACAACAACTCGGCTCGTTCTCCATGCTCAACAAATTCGTCAGGAATTCCTAAGCGACGAACGTGAGATGTATTCATTCCGGCATCAGCAGCCGCTTCGAGCAACGCACTACCAAAGCCGCCCATCAACGCTCCTTCTTCGACGGTGACCACAAAAGCACATTCTTCCAAGGCGCCCAGCAGGCACTCCCGATCCAGCGGCTTGACGAATCGTGCGTTGATCACGCGGACGTTCAGGCCTTCTGATTTCAGCTTATCGGAAGCATCGAGGCAGTCCTTCAGTTGCGTGCCGTAGCAGACGATCGCGCCGTCGTCTCCGTGGCGAAGCACTTCGGCTTTACCAAGTTCAACGGGAGCCCGATCGCCTTCGATCGTATTAGCCGTAACCTTGGGGTACCGAATTGCCGTCGGGCAATCCAGTGTCAGCCCAAAATCGATCATGGAGGTGACATCATGCGAGTCGCCTGGAGCCATCACTACGATATTCGGGAAGACTCGCATGTAACCAATATCAAACACACCGTGATGAGTCGGACCGTCTGGCCCGGTCAAGCCGGCGCGATCCATCGTAAACATGACTGGCAGATTCGCGAGCGCGGCTTCCTGAAAAATCTGGTCATAGCTACGCTGCAAGAACGTACTATAAATATCGACTATTGGACGCATTCCCGATTTCGCCTGGCCTCCGGCAAACGCGACCGTGTGCGATTCGCAAATCCCCGTGTCGAAGAAACGATCCGGGAACTCTTCGCGAAGCGGTTCTAGCTTGTTCCCCTGGCACATCGCGGCTGTCATTACCGTCACGCGACTATCTCGACGCATCGCAGCCGCTATGGCGTCCCGTGCGTGATGGGTATACGCCAACGAAGACGACTTGGTGACCGGTACGGCGTTATCCTCTTCTACGCGAATCTGCGGAGGCGTGTGAAAGAAGACCGGGTCTTCGGCTGCCGGCTTGAAACCATGACCTTTTTCCGTCACGACGTGCAGCAAGACGGGTTCCTCGCAATCCTTGACCATCTTGAGATATTTACGCAACACTCCCAGATCATGGCCGTCGATTGGCCCGATGTAACGCAGTCCCAGTTCTTCGAACAGCATGCCGCCATGCAAACCTGCTTTCACAGACTCTTTGACTTGAGCGAGAAAGCGCTCAGCCGGATCGCCCAGGACCGGAACTCGATTCAGCAGTTTGACGACTTCTTCTTTCAATCCGGTATAGAACGGATTCGTTCGGAGTCGGTCGAGATACATCCCCACGGCGCCGACGCGTGGGCAAATTGACATTTTGTTATCGTTCAAGATAACGAGAACGTTTTTCTTAAGGGCCCCGATGTTGTTAAGCGCTTCGTAAACAATTCCGGAAGGAAACGCTCCATCACCGATCACTGCGACCGCTTTGCGATCAGTTTCTCCGAGGAGGTCATCACCACTCTTCATGCCAAGGACTGTTGACACACTACAACCGGCATGGCCTGTCATAAATTGGTCATAAGGACTTTCATTGGGGTTAGGGTATCCCATCAATCCGCCTTTGGTGCGGATGGTATTGAATTGTGGGTACCGACCCGTCACAAGTTTATGAGGATAGACTTGATGGCCGGTATCCCAGATCAATCGGTCGTGCTTAAAATCGTAAACCGAGTGCAGCGCAATACACAGCTCCACCACGCCAAGATTCGACGCGAAGTGCGCCGTCCTCGTTGAGACGAGGTTGCAAAGAACTTCCCGAATTTCCGCAGCCACTTGCGTTTGTTCCGCGAGTGTCATCCCTCGAAGGTCGTCGGCATCTGTAATGGTCGGTAGCAGCTGAATAGCCATAGTCACAAATCAATCTCAGTAGTAAATCAGTTAGTCAACGAAATGTGGATCAAGTCGTTACGTCGATTTGGCCAGTCTCAAATTAAAAACTCCGTCTGCCCGCTGCAACAACAAAACGTAAACGTTTCGCAATGTGGGCAACTTTGACTCAATTTCCAATCAAGACGGGCTCCTAATGATTCCGTTCAAGTATATAACGAGCCAACGCATTAAGTGGTTCGCCGGCCTCACCAAAAGATTGGGTCGCTTCACAAGCGCTCTCAATCAAATCAGTCGCTCTTTTGCGGCTGGCTTCTTCTCCCAAGAAACCTGGAAAAGTCAGTTTGCCGCGATCTACATCTTTTCCTGTTCTTTTGCCGAGCGCTGCTTCGTCGCCACTCCAATCGAGCAGGTCGTCGACGATTTGAAACGCTAGTCCAATCTTGCTTCCGTATGCTTTCAGTCGATCCATCTGATCGTCATCCGCATCCGCTACGATGGCTCCCATTTCAAGTGACGCTACAATCATCGCGCCTGTCTTGCGGCGATGTATCGACTCAAGAAATTCCAAAGTGCCTTGCTCAGCCTCGCACGACAAATCGTCGGCTTGGCCACCCACCATGTTGCGATATCCGGCCGCCTGCGCCAAAGCCAATGTGCATCCAGCCGCGGCGTCTGCCGGTCGTACGTCCGCTGCCAGCACCTGAAATGCCTGAGTCAGTAATGCGTCGCCTGCCAAAATCGCCGTCGACTCGCCAAAAGCTGCATGACAACTGGGCTGTCCCCGTCGCAAATCATCGTCGTCCATTGCCGGCAGGTCATCGTGTATCAGCGAATACGTGTGCACCATCTCGATTGCACAAGCCGCTGGAATCGCCCGCTCGATATCGTCTAAACCGCAGGCTCGGGCAGAAAGTAACACCAATAGAGGGCGGAGCCGCTTGCATGGTGCCAGCAAACTGTGGCGAATCGCCTCCCCCAACCGAGCGGGACAATCGCCATTCGTGTCCGCATAATTTGCATATTCGTCGAGTCTTTTTTCGATGAGCTCAACGTACGTCTGGACTGGCGAAGGAAGTGTTTTGGACAAAGATTAACCAACAGTGATGCAAACTGAGAAGTAAGGCACCGAGGCAACCCGATTATGCCACGATCAGCCACGCTGCATTCTAGAAAAGCCCCCCGGGCTCGTCTACGTTGTCTTCGTCAGCCTCTACCACCGTCTCGGGAGCCGTGCGTTGAGAGACTTTCTTTTTAGCCGCCTTTTTACTTGTGCGACGCTTGCCGCGATTTTCCGCCTTTTCGTCTAACGAGAGCTCGGAATCATCATAATCTTCAGCAATCGGATTCCCATCTTCATCGATCCCCTGCAGCAACTGGATCTTTCGCTCGGCTTTTTCAAGCAATCGGTAACACTGCTTCAGCCGCCGAACACCCTGCTCGTATTCTGCGAGAGAATCGTCCAACCCCAGTTGACC
>CAYYHV010000433.1:0-388 GCA_964471695.1 uncultured Pirellulaceae bacterium | reverse complement strand
GCAACAATCGTTTCCAATTCGACCAGCGCTTCCTCAAAGCTGACTTTTGCCTTCGAGTCGACTCCGTCCTTCTTCTTCGCCATCATCCTTCTCCACTGGTTACGCAAACGGTCTTGTTTGGTTCATTCTAAATTTCAACACTCCACACCGCGACCCGACCGTTGTGAACACAGGAGTAGACCAGTTGACCGCCAAGCAACGCAGATCAACTCGGCAACGACTTGACCCAAGTCCGCTTCCAATACAGCAATTCGCCAATCAGCTCGCGAATCGTTTGAATGCGATGATCCGGGTTCTTCCTTACACACCTGAGGCAAACCGTTTCCAATGCCATTGGTATTTGCCTTGCCGGCGCAACAAGGCTTGGGTTGGGCGGCCGCTGATACTG
>CAYYHV010000432.1:2560-6448 GCA_964471695.1 uncultured Pirellulaceae bacterium | reverse complement strand
TTAGTTCGTTGCTGCTATTGATCAGGCGTCGAAGACGATAGACTTTCAGGCTTGCGTTTTGATCCTTGAGAAGCGAATGAGAAAGGCCGCACCATGGGTGCGGCCTTAATTTTGAGTTTTGCGAATAGTCAAGATTTCTAACGGAAGCGTCGAGTCAGCAATACTACTCCGGCGAGCAACAATGCCAAACCTGAAGGCTCTGGAACCGGAGCATTGGCGATTTGAAACTTGTTTGAATTCCAGATATTGAAATCGGATACGTCGACGAATCCATCCGCGTTAAAGTCGCCGCTGCACCAGCCTTCGCCGGGGCCGAATTTGTGTTCATTCCAGGCGTTAAAGTCGGATACGTCGACTCCGCCATCGAGGTTGGCGTCTCCCAAAATATAGGAAATGCCATCGCCCAACTGGACGTTGCCCGCCTCTGCCAACCAATCAGTTAGGTCATCTTGGTCAACAGTGCCGTCGCCGTTTAGGTCGTATGTGGTGTCGTTGGTTCCGGCCACAATTTCTGCAACAAGTGGATCGATGTCAGCACAATCGTAAAGACCATCGTTGTTGTAGTCGCCAGCTCCTGTGATCTCGGGCGCTTGAATCAATGTTGCACACTGCGTGCCCCACAGCATGATTTCACCATGAGGATCTTCTTCGATCGTGATCGCGGCACCGCCGGAAAACGCCCTGACCTCCCCTTTAGGGAACAGCAGTTTGATTTCACCTGTGTCCGGATCTCCGAAATAAATGTCACCCTCGGGGAACGAACCAAAAATGTATTTTCCGTCTAGCCATGGTAGTTGAGAGCCGCGATACACAAATCCGCCGATGATCGCAAGGCCGTCGGTATGGTCAAACTCGTAGATTGGATCCGTAAGCCCAAGTTCCTCGGCGAGTGTTAGATTCGTATCGGGATCGGGTAAGTCTGGTGTTGCCACGTCGTCTCGAATGAAACTTCCTTCCTTGAATGGGTAGCCGTAATTCGCCCCTGACGTTACTAAGTCAACTTCTTCGATCGAGTTGAAACCAACGTCCGCGGCATGAATCTCCCCTGTTTCCGAGTCAATACTGAGTCGCCATGGATTGCGAAATCCCGTCGCGTAAACTTCGTTGGAGAATGGATTGTCGGCAGGTATACCGTAGTTTCCATTCGCGCTATTGTTTCCGAATGGGTCTATTCTGAGGATCTTGCCATAAACGCTTTGAGGATCTTGTGACGTTTCCCCAGGGAACTCGTCATCTCCAGTCGCAATGTAGAGCATGCCGTCGTTCCCAAATTCCAGATCGTCGATGCTGTGCGACGACCCTACGGTTGCGAAGCGAGCAATTTCTCTACGGGTGCCAGAAAACGCGTTCGCTGTGATGTCATTGGTTGTCCATTCAGTAACAACTTTATGTTCATTTTCGGTGTTGCCGGATACGAAATCAGCCGGCTGAAGCATTTGAGCATCACTGGAGACCGTATAGTATTTTCCGAAACCTTGGGCGCCTGGAGTCGCGAAATCCGGGTGAAATTCCAGAGAGTTGAATCCGTTGGGAGCGTGAATGTCGGGTATGTCATGAAAGACGGATGAGCTGCCGTCAGGTTGAATGGTGTAAATGCGATTGAATGATCTAGCGGCAAGCATCCGCCCCGAGCCATCGGGAATGGCTTTCGCAGATCGAACGCCATTCAAGCAAGCCGAAGTCTCCATTCGAACGGGTTGGTCTGTGACCTCAAAATCAGGGAAGTAGTCCATTTGGCCATGACCCGCTGATGCAAAGCCAAGGATTAAGAGACCGGCAAGAAGCTGGCAGTATTGCTCGCTCTGTTTTGGCGTATTCACTTGGTGTTCTCCTTCGAGTTTGTGCTTTATCCCAGCAGGTTGATTGTGTTTGCAATCTCTCAATTGAGCAAGTTGATGGATGATTTTTCGCGTTAAGTGCGATACATCAGGTGTCTTTCACGCAACAGACCGCGTGAGAGTAGTGACGAAGATGTGTCTAGCAGTTATTGTCTCTCGCTTTTCCTTGAAATGGAATCGCTGAGATCTGGTGAAAATCCAAGATTCCAGAAAAAACCGCTTGGGCTCGTCGTTGGATTCTTACTCGCCGCGGCAGAATCGTCAGCGGCGGCAATTCGCAAACGGCGGCGAGTACTTAAAGAAAAACCCATCCGCCAAGGTTGGCGAATGGGTTAAAGAGATGTGTCAAGAATATTCTTGGCGTTTTTAATTCCAACGCCAAGATGCTGATTTGCCAGTCACAGGGCGTTTCAGCGTGTCGACAACTTCGGTATTCGACGCTGCGTCCCAAGATTCGATTTGGACGCCACCAGACGCCGTGATGATGGTCTCACGACCCTTCTTGATAAAGCTACTCTCTGTCGAAACCGTTTGCGGAACATTCCACTTCTGCAGCTCTTCTTTCGCCGCAGCGTCAGTCAACACGGACAAGTCACAACCAGACTGTTGAGCCAATTTTTCTTTGGCAATCAACGCTGAGACGACACTCATGTCCATGATGTTTCGGAGTTGTCCAAAAATTGGTTCCTTCTTGGAAAGTTCGTCGTATTTGGCGGTCATCGTATCTGCCCATTTCTGAGCGACTGGATTGGCTTTTCCGCTGCCTTTCACTGATCCGCCACCTTCGGCAATGATCTCGTCTTCCGTCAGGACTTTGACGCCCTGCCCGCGGAGCTGCCAAGACAATCCATCTTCACTACGAGCAATGGAATCGTAATTGCAGGCCATCCACCAACGAGGCATCATGTTATTCAGTCCGCCTCGTGATGATTTTATCAGTTTCAAGAAGCTTGGCATGTCGTTGACAGGTGAACGCTCCAGGCTCATCGCGAATCTCTTCATGCGATAGTCGCTGGCGACGAGCACACTCGCGTAGTGGCTGGATGTCGGCACGCCCGTCAGGGATATCTTCTGAGGCCCCATGGCTTTTTTTACGCCATCCACGACGCCTGGGAAGAACCGAGTCTGCTTGGCGAGGAACGATTGAAGTGCCTGGCGCCCCGCTGCGGTGGGATCAATTGAACAGCTGATACCGACTTCGTATGCATCGTTCGTCGACTGGAACGCCACAATCAAATCGTCAAGCAGTAAGACGGGCTTGCCAGTCGTCACACCAACCACGTCACCCGTCGGTCCGACTTGCCAAGATTCCGCAGGTCCAGCCAAGACGATGTAGTTTTGCTCTGGGTAAACGAAAACGAATTGAACACGTTGCAAGCCAGCGAGATAGCGAACTTCTTCGGGAAGCTTCGTGCCTTTTTCGCGAGAGGCAGCGATTTCCTGTTGCAGACCCTTGAGAGACACCATTCGCATCGAAGTCTTGCCAGCCAAATCTTTCGGGGCAGCCGCCATTTTTTCACGTAGATCGTTGGCGAGCGTTTTTCGCTCGGCCGCCGTCAATGAGCGGACAACCCCCTTGGCATCAACGCTAACACCACCGACGGCTCGCTGAACAAACTGTCCATACGCCGTAGGAGTCGCGATCAGCGATACGAGTAATAGAAATCCAATTAGTGAATATGACCGACGCATGGATAGCTCCGTGAGGCGTCATTGCAAACGCCGTTGAGTCTCTCTGTTCCAGTGGATTGATTCAGCGGGTCTATTTTTACCCGCGAATGTGCGCGGTTTCCGCGCAATTCGGGCAGCTTCTGCCAAGTTTTCAGAATAGTCACAGCCCCTTCAATTTGCAAGAAAAGTAAGCCATCATGGTACTTAGGACGATATCGTCCGCGTATCATTCAACCGAGGCAAGCCATTATTGGCGGGCCTTCTCGGTCCATTAAGTCGGGTTGTTCCGCAATTGCCGGTTTTCTGGTGTTCGATTCTGCTGCAATCTTCAGGGTAGCGGATCGCTGAACGCGGCAATCCGCTAAACTGGAAGCCACAG
>CAYYHV010000432.1:0-2550 GCA_964471695.1 uncultured Pirellulaceae bacterium | reverse complement strand
AGCCGATACTTAATTTTAAAGGGGTTTACTGATTTGTTGGCATATCTCGTGGTCCGTGAGGGTCCCAAATGGACCGACGTTTTTCGGCTGATCGAAGGCCGAACGGTCACGATTGGAAGAGCGCCAACCAATCAGATCGTTGTCAAAGACGACCGTTGCAGTCGCCATCACGCCGAAGTGCGTTGTTCGGGCGGAAAATGGATGTTGCGAGACCTCAACAGCCGCAATGGCACGGAGTACAACGGCCAGCCGATTCATGAAGACTTGGAGCTTTCTCCAGGTGACATTTTCCGAATCGCCCATGCGCAAATCGCTTTCGTTCATGACCTCGCCAAGGCCTTTCCCGATTCATCCGTTGTGGACCTCGAAGCCTTCGAGTCACCGACGGATCACGGAGTCCATCCGCCTTCGATGACGGAACCCGAGGATGACTCGAGCATCCTATCCATGAACGAACCGACGACGATCACCCATCGACGTCAGGCGACTCGATTTCTCGGTGATGAACTGGCTGATGGGGAACCAGCGGCTGAGTTTGGTATCCCCAAAGTCGGTCAAGCCGCGAAGGCGCTTTGTAAGCTGGCGTTTGACCTGGGACAAGTTGCAGATGTGGAAGGAGTCGCGAAACTCGCCATCGACTGTCTCTTTAAAGGAACATCTGTCGACGCGGGAGCGCTCTATCTGTTGCCTCGCGACTTTATGGGAGAACCCAGCGGTCGAAATCTGAAATTGGTCGCCAGTCGGTCGGACATCAAACCAAAGTACCATCGACTCTCGAAGTTCCTTGTTACGACAGTGCTGCGTGATGGGGAAGCCGTGCTGGCTCGAAACATCGGCGACGACAGCACGCTCGGCAGCCGCGATAGCCAAGGGGAAATCACTGCCGTCAGTGTCGTCTGCGCACCGATACGACAAAGCTCACGAATCGTGGGGCTGATTCATACGTATTCTACCGACGACGCTAGCAAACCCGATCCGGATGATCTCGAATTTACGCTTGCCGTAGCCGACAATGTCGCGCTGGCGATCAAGAATCTTAGCCGCACGCAAGAGCTGAGTGAGCACCTTGAGCAACACAAAGGCGAGATTCAGCAACTCCGTGAACAGTTGGGCGAGCACAGCCAGCTGGTGGGGTCCAGTAAATCGATGGAGAGTGTGCATCAGGAGATTCTGCGCGCGGCGCCCGTACGTGCAACGGTTCTGATTCGTGGTGAAAGCGGAGTCGGTAAAGAACTGGTCGCGCGAGCCGTCCACTTTGCCAGTCCACGTAAGGATGGCCCTTTCGTTTGCTTGAATTGCGCGGCGTTGTCCGAGACGTTACTGGAAAGTGAGCTGTTCGGTCATGAGAAAGGTGCGTTCACCGGTGCGACGGAACGAAAGATTGGGAAATTCGAGTCGGCCGACAAAGGCACGCTGATGCTCGACGAAATCGGCGAGATGAGCGAGTCGATTCAAGCCAAGTTTCTACGCGTCCTCGAAGGGCATCCTTACGAACGCGTTGGCGGAGCCGAGTCGATCAAGGTCGATGTTCGCGTCATCGCGGCCACCAATCGAGATCTGGAAAAAGCCGTCATGGATGGGACTTTTCGACGCGATCTCTACTTCCGATTGAACGTCGTCGAGATTATCGTGCCACCACTTCGAAAGCGAGCCGACGATGACATTATGGAATTGGCGAATCACTTTTTGAAACGATACAACCTCGAAACCGGTCGACGGCTGCGTGGATTTTCCGATGAGGCGATTCAGCAACTCAAAGTCTACCGCTGGCCCGGTAACGTTCGCGAACTACGGAACGTGGTGGAACGTGCAGTGGTGTTGGCACGTGGCAATCGAATCGAGATGGAAGACTTGAATCTATCCAGCCTCGCAACGGCTGGCGATTCCGTCGACATGACGGAGGGGATCCCAGAGCAGTATCAGCCGATGACTTTGGCAGAAGTCGAGCGTTTGCATATCATCTCGGCTCTCAAAGCCAACAAGTGGAACAAGAGCCGTACGGCGGGGGTTCTTGGTATCGAACGATCGACGCTGGATCGAAAAATCAAACGACACGAAATCCGCAAGCCGGATGAAAAAAGTTCAACCTAGTGCTGCGTTCAATCCCAACTCCCCAAGGCAGTTTTGATTAAGCACGACGTTCGATTCTGTCGTTGCGAATCGCCTAAGGCCGCCCGCAAATGTTGGCGTGGCGAGAAATGTCCAACCACCATCGCTGTGGGTTTCACTTCTGCAAGAGCCGTTTTCTTCGGGCAAATGCGAATGCGCCGAATTTGGTGGCGGACTACTGGGAAAATCATCCGCCAACACGGTAAATTAAGGGCATGAAAACCCAAATCTATGCCGTTGCCTGTTTACTCCTCGTCGGAGTTTTTTCCGCTGGAATTCATGGACAGGAAAAACCCGTTTCTGTCAGTTCCGCTCGGGAACTCGTGTCGAGCTGGAATCCCGATCAGCATCTCTATGTCAAAGGTGATCTGGGGCTGTCGCAATCCCGGTTAGCTGAGCTTGAAACCTGGTTGGATGAGAATGCGCCACATTGGACGATCG
>CAYYHV010000431.1:0-6497 GCA_964471695.1 uncultured Pirellulaceae bacterium | reverse complement strand
GGTCTGCCCCGTGCAGGCAGCCACAATGGCTTCAGCTTCTTCCTGCGACCACAAACGCTCAGCCTTTTTGTGGGCGTCTTCTTCGTCCTTCTGGAAAGACTCGTTGAACCAGCGGCCGGGATACTCGCCCTTGCTGACTCCAAAAACCCCGTGAACTTCCCAGTACTTTTTGGGTACAAACGATCGGATTTCCAACTCGCGTTCCGCCAAAATTGTCAGCGTCGGCGTCTGGACGCGACCCGCACTGGTAACGTTGAAGCCGCCATGACGCGAGTTGAATGCGGTAAGAGCCCGGGTGCCGTTCAAACCGATCAACCAGTCGCTTTCCGAGCGGCAGATGGCAGCATCGGCGAGGTCGTCCATTTCTTGATCGGAGCGCAAGCTGGACCATGCGGACAGGATCGAATCGTCCGTCATTGATTGCATCCACAGCCGCTTGACTTCGAAATCACGTTGGAGATCGGCAAGCTGAATGACGTAACGAAAAATCAGTTCACCTTCACGCCCCGCGTCGCAAGCATTGACGACGGTTGTGACATCTTTCTTCTTGAGCAGTCGGACGAGCAGTTTGAACTGCGCTTCGTTGCGTTCGATCGGCTGTAATTCAAACCGATCTGGGATGACTGGAAGACAGTCCATCTTCCATGGAAGCTTCTTACCTTCCGGCGTGAGTGGCATTTTCAGTTGGACTAAATGGCCTACGGCATGCGAGATATAGGCGTTTTCGCTTTCAAGATAGCCTTTTTTTCTCGTAAACTTCCCGATCTCCGGTAGTTTTCCAAGGACACGCGACAGATCGGTCGCAACACTTGGTTTTTCGGCAATGATCAGGGTTTTGGACATGCGTTAATAGTTAGGCTTGGTGTTCTGAAGGCAAGTATTTTGTGTATCTGGTAACTCGTCGCATGCGTTTTTAGCGAAAATAGGCCATCTAGCGGATGCCGGTATATCTATCAGCAAATCGTAGGGAAGCACATCAGTTGAGAACATTCTCGCGGCAAGACCGGAATTACCCGCCGCAAATGTAAGCGGATGACGAGTTTTTCCGTTTGATGCGGCAAAATCAGTAGTCTCGGCGGTTTTCTAATCGGCGCCACTCCCCTTTGAAGGACAGCCAGAATCGGCGACACTTCTTATTGGGATTGAATTTAGGTCGAACCTACCTAAAATCACGACCCCTAATCAGGGCTGTTACGGCAGTTCTTAATAGTTCGAGATTTCGATTGTCAAGCGGGGTAGCCATGGTTTTGGCCTCCGCCCCTACCGTTTAAGGGCTCAAAATATGAGTGCACTGCGTTGGTTTCGTAAATACGAAAAGTTGATGTTGGGCGTATTCGGCGTCTTCTTAATGTTCGTTTTTACGTTTTCAATGGGCGTTCCCAGCCTCGATCCGTCGTCCTGGTTTCAGGGTGGGCGGTCCAGTCGAGCGACTGCGGAAGACCCCGTTGTGGCTGAATGGACGGATGGCGACCTGCTCGAATCTGACTTTAATCAGCTTGGGATCAGTCGAAATCTGATGATGCAATTTACGCAGATCGCGTTATCGGAAGCCCGTCAGCGCGGGGCTCAACCTCGAGTCGCGACGGTGCCAATGTCAAATGCGGACGGGTCCTTGCTGGAACTGGCTGTGCTTTCGAAAAAAGCCGAAGAGATGGGGATGAAGATCAATGATCAGGGCGTCCTTAACTACCTGACTCAGCTTACCGATGGAAAACTCGCCCCACATGAATTCTCCAACATTTGGGGAAACATGGTGTCTGAACGCGTTAGTGACAAGCAACTGCTTAACATGATGCGTCGCGAATTGATGGCGATCCGTGTCCGCGGGATGATGCAAAGCGGAAACTTTCCCGTATCTCCTGTCCGTTATTGGGATTATTACAACCGCATGGAACGGATGGTTTCTGCGGAAGTCATGCCGATCGAAGTTTCTCAATTTGTGTCGCAGGTTTCTGAGCCCAGCCAATCTGAGCTGAGCGACTTCTTTGAAAAATACAAGAATCAATACAGTTCGCCGCAAAGTCCGGAGCCTGGTTTCCGGCAACGCAGGAAGGCGGCTTTTGGATATATCAAACTTGATTTTGAGAAGTTCTTTGAAGTCGAGTTAGCCGCGGTTACGGACGAGCAAGTCAAAGAATACTACGAAAAGAACAAAGACGATTTCCAGCAGATGTCCTTCCTCGAGGACGATTTGGAATCTGGCTTGGATGCTCCTGACGCATCGACTGGTGCGCCCGGAAATCCAGAAAACGACGGAACCGGCTCTGCGGATTCGAGTGAAGCCACGACTGACGATACTACCGACGGTGATGACGCAGCGGTTCCACCGGCTGGGGCGGACGGAACGCCGACTGGCCCTGAAGCCACCGAAGCCGGTAGCGAGGTGATTGAAGAAGTCATCAAACCAGAAAGTACGCCCAGTCCCCAACCGCAGGATGAAGCCACTGAGGGTGCGGCGGAAGCTGTGAAAAATGTTGTCGAGGAGACTGCTGCAATAGTGCAGGATGGACTTGAATCGGCTGCTGAGGAAGCCGTTGAAGCAGTAAAGGAAGGGACGACCGAGGCTGCCGACGCCGTTGCGGCCGAGGTCACAAAGCAAGTTGAAACAGACGGTAAATCGGCTGATGAAGCTTCGGCTGAGGAAGCAAAGCCGGAGATGAAGAAAGAAGAGCTTGATACATCGGACCTCGAAGTCGAAACCAAGCCTGTCACTTACAAATCGATTGAGTCGGTAACGGACGAGATCAAACGAACGTTGGCCAGGCCGGCGGCTCAACAGAAGTTCGACAAGGCTCTGTCAGCAGCTCGATTGGCCCTGGATCGATACTACCGAGCCCACGTGATGCTGAAAATCCAGCAAAGCAAAGGTGTCGAGGCGGAGACTCCAGAAGTCCCAGATGTTAGCAGCATTTCTGTGAATCCGAAGCTGGAAGTGCTCCACGTTCCGCTCTCCGATGAAAGTGAAATCACCGAGACTGAGCTTGGTCAGGCCTTTGATATTCAATTCACGGGCGGTGGAGTCCAGCAGATCATGTTTGCTGACGTGGCCTACGCACAAGCGATCCAGCCTTATCGACCGGAAGAGTTTCCAAAAGGCGAAGTCACTACGACGAAGTTCCTCTTCTGGCGGACCGACTTTCAGGAAGCTTTCGTTCCCAAATTTGAGGACGTAAAAGAGCAAGTCGTCGAGGCGTGGAAACTTCAGCAAGCTGCCGATTTGGCGTTGGCTGCTGCAAAGTCTGATGCGGAAAAGGCGAACGCCGACAAGGCGAAGTCCTTGGCGGATGCGATCAGCACTCCCAATCGAACCTTCTTCAACACGGGCGAAATCAGTTGGGTCACTGGTGGCAACATCCCCATGGATCAGAGTTCGCGTCCGCAGATAACGGAGATCGACGGGATGGATTCGCCCGGAGACGACCTGTACGAGTCGTTGTTCTCATTGAACGTTGGCGAGACAGGTTATGCTCTCAATGGTCCCAAAACGGTAGCCTATGTGATGAAAGTCACGGAGCAGTCTCCAGAGCTTGAGATTCGTCGCGAAGGCTTCTTCGAGAACGTGGACAAAATTACGGGTGTCCCGTTTTTGGCTCGCGTCGAGAGTCGCCGTGATCTCGGTTTGACTTACAAAGATATTCTCGATTCCAGCAAGGTCGAGTGGAAACGCGAGCCTCGCGCTGGCGGTCAATAGACTTTGCCTTTGAACTGCGGCAACGCAGCTGTTCCAGCAGCTGCGTTGATCGTTGGTGGAGAAGGGTGGATTCGTAGAGTGGATTCGCTTAGGTGCGTGCTGCGGCTCCAACCGCATCGGGTTGGGTGGGTATCCATTTTGTTCCCGGCCACAAAAAGGCATGGATTAGCTTCTGGGCGAATCCTGCTGGTTTGCCATCATCCGGGTGAACCCTTTTCCAAGCTTTGATTGCTTTCATGAGTAGCTCTCTTTCGTCGCCGAATCCCTGCCGGCTCTGGAGCAGTTGAAGTCGCTCGTGGGCTAATCCTATCCAAGTATTGGGGATCTTGTCCCGTTGCGATTTTGCCAGCTTTACTGCGGCGACGAGAAAGTAGTCGTCATGCACGCCGATTTCACGGCTCACGATTTCTTTGGCCAATGGCCAGAGCGATTTATGTTGCTCCCCTTGGATAAAGAGACTTGTCACTGACGCGCCAACATATGGATTCTGCCGGAGGATTTCTTTATGCGTTTCACGAGACTTTCGGATGTTTCCATTCAGTTGATGGCATCGTGCCAAATCAAACAGGTATTCGACGCACCGGTTCTGCTCGCATGCTTTGTTAAGGTAATGTATTGCCAGAGACGGATCCTGATCTATCAAAACGCGACCGTAGAACCGCGTGAGCTCAATGTTCGATGGGTCTTGTTGATGTAGCTTTTTTGCAATCTGGACAGCTCGATCCGGTCTGCCCGTTAGATTGCAGTGCTCAGCCAAACGATACTTAAGAGTGACCGAATCCGGGAATTTTTTTTCCGCCATTTCGAGGAATGGTTCGTTAACGTGGATCAATTCAGGCGTGCAAAGTATGTTGCTCAATAATTCCGCCAATTCTTGTTTGTGTTCTGGCGGAGTTTCTTGGAGTACGCCTGCTATGACGGCGAGGTGATTTTTTTCGATGCCTACAAGGAAACGATAGGCGATCTCAGTATCCGCTTTGCCGCTTGCCAATGCCTGACGCAACAAGGGTTGCTTGTTGGCTGTTCCGTATTCTGCACGTAATAAAATCAGTCGTGTCGAGTCCGGCCAACGCTCAAGCCCTTCGGCGCAAAGCGCATCAATGGTCGTAGCGTCTTCTCGCTTGAGGGCTACGCTCAGGCGTGATTGAAGAATTTCCTCATAAATGTCATCGTTGTCCTTGGACTCCTTGAGATAGGCTTCCGATGTCATCACGTGGTGAAAGGCGGCTTCGGCTCGTTCCAAGTCTTCGGTTTTGGCGGCGAGCCTTGCCACAAGAATATCGCGGTGAAGGGCCGAGCAATCGGGCGCTAGCTCTTCCGCCCGCTTCACACCGGCTTCGGCACCACGCGAATCGGCGACGAAAAGGACTTCATCTCGTATCGATTGATACTTGAAGGGAAGCTTCTTGCGTATGCGTTGAATATATTGAAGCTTTTTGTCATCATCCCCGAGTGTTTCGTAAATCGTGCTGAGATTCTCTAAGGCTCCCCATAGGCCCGGATTGACTTCCAGGGCTGCTTCGAAATTAGTCGCCGCGCCATTCAAATCTCCTTGCTGATGCTTCACGACGCCCATTCGATAAAGAGCCGAGGAATAGGCGGGGTAGGTATCTAGAAGTTGACCCAACTCGATTAATGCCGACTCCATAGCTCCCGTCAGTTCGATCACAACTGTACGATTGAACCAAAGGCCTGCGTACTTGCGGTAGTCTGGGGCGACTTGTTCCATCCAATCGAGAACGGCTTTCGCATTCTCTCTCGTTAAGTTGAAACGGGCGACGGATTCCAGCAAGTTATTGACATACCAGTATGTTGGTCCCGGTGGATTCGTAGGAAGAAGTTTTTTGGTTTCCTGGAAAGAGGCCTGCGTTGAGTCCAAGCCTAGTCCAATTTGAATCGAAACCAAGTTGGCATGTTCGGCCCACTTGAGTTGTTCAGCAGACTTCGACTCAATCAAGCTCCGAAGAGCCGCGTTTCGTCGTGGGTCATCGGGTTGCCAGAGGATGTCGAAAAGTGCATCGTTGTTCTCCGGTAACGAATTCTCGGGCGAGGGCTTAGTTTCCTTCTCTGGCTCGGTTTCTGAATTCGATGTGTCCGAGTTGAATTCATCAGGCATCAATTCGCGAGCTTCCGCCAAAACCGCATCGGCCAAGTCGTCGCGATTTTGTAGAACATACCAGTATCCCAGTTGCATGTATCCTCGGATGTCGCGCGGATACCAACGCATGTGATCCCTGAGTGCTGAAACGTAGGCTCGGCCGTCCGGTCCGTCGCGGTGAACGTTTACACGACCCCAAAGAATTCGGTGTTCATTCGGGAATTCGGCGATCAGCGACTCGATTTCCGACTCGTACTCGGCAAAGGTCAAGCTGTTTAATCGTTGGCCGATGGCCTTCTCTCGCAGAGGGAGATTCTCCGGCGATAACTCTCGGGCGAGCTCAAGCGCTCGGTTGCTTGCTTCTGATTCTCCAAGCTCGCTAAGTAGCTCGCTTTTGATTGACCAAAATTCAGCAACACCGCTTCCTCGAAGTAAGAGCCTCTCGAGCAAGGAATGGGCCTCGCTCCATTTGCCTTGCCGGAGATTCATCAGCATTTTGAAGTATAGTCGACCGTAGGAACCCAGTTTGTCATCCTGGCTTTCCAGCAGCTGATTCAGAATGGGTTCGGCATCATCCGAATCGAGCGACATCATTGCACGAAATCTAGCTGTATCGTTGGCGTCTGGATTCTCTGCAAGTTGCTTCATTTGATCCATAAAGCGACCTTGGGAAATAGCCACATTCACACCCCACACATCGCGTAGATA
>CAYYHV010000430.1:0-6530 GCA_964471695.1 uncultured Pirellulaceae bacterium | reverse complement strand
GTTCGGCTATTCGAGATGAATTGAAGTGAATACAGATCGCCAGAACCAATCGCCTTACTCACCCTGGATTCAAAAATTGGTCGGCTTGGTAGTATTTGTGCTCAACATGAGTTTGCTGGTTGGGCTGGGCCTGAAATTTCGCAGGCAGTACGAGTGGCTTGCGGGTTTTCATGTTGAAGGATTGTGCTTAATGGTCTTGATCGCCTTGGGATTGGCAGGCGTATCGGCACCATTCTTTGCCAGTTCGGTGTCGGCGCGTCCCGAAGATCGACCGAAGACGGTGCTCGAAGCGTTCAAACTCTACCTGAGCGTGACAATGATTACGTTCTGCGCACTGAGTGTCGTATTTGTTGCGCTATGGATTGTCGGATGGATTTTAGAATTCGTCCGATATGGACTGATGGTGTTCAAACATTGGCTTATCGGGCCGGCTTAGCGAATGGATTTTCTTCGCCGATCGGTTTGAAGTCTTGTAGGTGCATCAATTTGAATAGTTGAGCCAGCTCCAGAGAATCCCGAGGGCAATGACAACGATTCCGAAACCGAGTAAGCCACAACTGAGTTTCATCGACTCGCTCTCCAGTCGTTGTTCAAACGGCTGGTCGGGCTCTTCGTTGGTTTGAGGGGCTGCGAAGGGGTTGTTCTCGTCCATAGCGAAGAAGTCTCAGGTTCGAGGGTAGAAATCGTTCGTCGTATCCCCACTGATAGGGGGCTTAAAGACTTGTGTTCAATTGATATTGGATTGTTTGAGTTTTCGGTATCTGTTCAATAGAATAGAGTTACGACGATTTCGCCGATCTTTCGGGCAGCAAGGGCTTTCGGTGCTCAAAATCGTACTCGCCGTTCTGGCGATGGACAGGGAAAATGGAGCGACTCAAATGATCAATCGCGGTTCGCGCGGCAGTTTTGTATGCGCCCTAATCGGCGGATGGATACTCACGGTTTTGGCTGGAATGGCATCAGCCCAGGAGTCAGTGTCATTTGAAGGTTTCTTGCCGTTTGTCGGCTTGGGACTGACAGATGAATTTCAGGACTCTACGGACCCGAGTGCAGCATCGACGTTCTTTATTACTGAACCGAGTAACTCGCCGGGGGGACAGCAACTCGGGCCGGGCAACAGTGCGTACTATGATATCGCGCTATTCGATTCCGGGGCCGCTACCCACATTCTGACTCGAAGCGCTCACAATGGTTTCGACATTGATGGAAAAGGCTTTGACGGCACCAATGTTCAAGCGATCGGTGGTGCGACTGGTGTGACGCTGTTGGAGATCAATGATCCGCTCGGCGTTTACATGGGTGGGTTGGCGGATCGTACTTCAACGAACGGTTCCCCGAATCTGGTCATGAATCGCAGCCAGATGCGTGGTCAGACCAGCTTTGCGACTCTTTCAGCCCCGACTTCGTGGGAGTTGCCCAACATTATTGGTTTGCCAATGGTTGCGCAACACGCCGTCCACATCAAGAATAGCGAACCCGTAGTATTCGAGATGGGCGACCGCACCGTGCGGACCCCACAGATTGATCTTTTTGATCTGGGCAGCAGTTCACAGGGTATCACTCGGCGTGCCCCACTGATTCTCAAACCGGCCATCGGATTTGTTCAGGGGCCGATTTACGTACAGAACCTCGACTTTACGACTCTCGTTCTCCACGAGAATCCGCTGTCACCATCGGTGATTGAAAACGGCGGACTATTCATGGAAGTCGATATGGACAATGGCAACGGGAATGCTTTGGAAGATACTGAATTGCTGTTCGATACGGGGGCCAGTCTGACGGTTATTTCTGAACAGACGGCTGTTCGATTGGGATTTGATCCTGTTCTTGACGATCCCGATTTTGAACTCGCGGTGGAAGGTTCTGGTGGAATTACCGAGGGTATTCCAGGCTTCTTTTTGGAAACCTTTCGAATTGACACCATTGGTGGAAGCTTTGAGTTGAGCAATGTTCCTGTAGCTGTACTCGATGTGACGAACCCCAGCGATCCGGGGAATGTTGTTGACGGGATCATCGGGATGAATCTATTTAACGGTCGTGATCTTGTGATCGACGCCAACCCTTCGATCGGGCAGGGCGGTACTGGCCCCAGTCTGTACATCAGTGACAAGGTGACTCAATCACATGTCTGGGGCACGACGGCGACTTCTGGCGACTGGATTGTCGACAACAGTTGGGACGCAGCGGGTGTTCCGAATGATCTTTGGGATGCGACCGTTGCTAACGTTCGCGGAAGTGATCAAGAAGCCGTGTTGTCGACGAGTTCGACGGTTTTTCGCACGACGATTTCTGGTGGAGCGAATGCGGAAATGACGGTTCGCGTCGCAACGGGCGGTAATCTGATTGCCTTTGCTGACATCCAATTAGATTCTGGCGGGCGTCTGCATCTCGATGGTGGCACAGCCGATGCTCAGTACATTCAAATCGATGGTGGACGACTGACGGGCGGTGGCAGAATCTTTGTAGGCAGCGGGCCGTTGGATGGATCAATCCGAAATCTAGGAGGAGGCGTGATTGCTCCAGGAGATGAGAATGGGAATCCCATTGGTCATTTGGAGATCGTCGGTGATCTTGCCAACATCGATGGGACTTTGGAGTTTGATCTCGGCGGCACGGTAGCCGGTGTCAGTCACGATTCGATCGAAGTCAGTCGTATTGCGTTTCTTGATGGGATTCTGGAAGTTAATCTCGCTGACTTGGGAATGGGGACTTTCACGCCCAATATTGGTGACACATTTACGTTGATAACGGCAGACGGCATTTCGGGGCGATTTGAAGAGCTTCAGTTGCCCGGTGGCTTTGATTGGAATGTGACATATAGCAACACACTCGTCCGCTTGCAGGTTACGGGACTGGCGGCTTTGCTAGGCGATTTTAATTCCGACGGTACGCTCGATTGTGCCGATATCAATTTGCTCACAACAGCTGTTGCGAATGGCGGTGGTGGAGCGTTCTTTGATCTAACTGGTGACGGCGTTGTAGATGGCGCGGACATCGAAAACTGGGTCACGGAACAGCGCGGCACGCTGATGGGAGACGCAAATTTGGATGGAGTCGTTGACACGTCAGATTTTAATGTCTGGAATGGTGGCAAGTTCACGTCTAGCTCAGAATGGTGCAGTGGCGATTTCAACGGCGATGGAAGTGTTGATATTTCAGACTTTAATGTCTGGAACAGCAACAAGTTTCGAAGTGCGGATTCCGGGGCGTCGACCGTTCCTGAACCGACAGCAGGGCTCATGCTGTTGTTTATGGCTGCTTGGCTGGTTCCACTCGGCGTCCGCAGGGTGCGTCGATAGTTTGTTTGCGTTGATAATAATTTGAGTTGATCTTGCAAATCGGCAGCATCCGTCGGGCGGCGTTTGCTGTGGTCTGACAATTCGGAAGGTGCCACTGCCGTGTGCCTTCTTGGAATATCTGTTTCTCGCTAGGCAACCTCTCGCTCTGACGGACGACTTGTCGTTCACGTCCTCGAAGTCCAAGCCGCCTTTGTCTCTTGGAGAGTCGCACGATTGGTTGATCTTCTACCTCACGCAGTTCTGTAAATTGGTGGGACCGGCCAACGACTTAGGCGGGGCGCCGTCGCTGAAGGGTAGTGGGATATCCGTTTTTTATGTGACGGAGTACGTGGCGCCGTCTTGAGTGTGTGTGTGAAACGACGCCAGGTCGCGAGTCGGCGTGATATCGACTCGCGTCCAGTCATTCAGGATGTGTTTTCCCAACATTGTGCGTATTGGCAATGGTTGGACGTTGGTTCTCCACGTCATGTTGAGTTGTCGCAACAGTGAATGGCGTCGTCAAAGGGTGAAACCTTCAAAAATACGGGGGAAACGAGAAGATCCTCAGCTTGGCACGGTGACTGCATTTCTCTGCATCGTAGAGCGAATGATCGAACCCACTGGAGCAGACTGATGAGACAATTCCTATTTGCCTTTGTTCTAGCCACAAGTGTTGGATTTGGCGTGCAGTGTTTGGCGCAGAAACAACTGATAGTCAATCCATTCGTGACGTCTCATGTGCCGATGGAAGATGTTGAGCTCGAAGAAGAGTTTCATATCGGCCCCGAAATAAATAAGGCCTATGAAGCCGCCAGCGAGATGGAGTCGGTAACTCAGACCGTCGTGCGACATAAGATTCCCTTCGTTTTTCACGAAGATGGGTTATATCTGGCACCCGTTTACGACGGCGTTCGAGGGAATGTCCGCAAAATAACGGTGACTGTAAATCGTCCTGCCGCCACGTCGGAGAATTGGGCTGAGAATTAGAGCCTCTTTAGCAACTCTCCATTTCCACGAACGTTGATACAATTTGAGCAGTCGAGAACAATGGTTCTCGACTGCTCTTTTTCGCCAGAATGGCATGCGTGAATCGGCTGGTGTAGGTTAGTTAGCGCGAGCGGCTACTGCGATGAAATTAGCATGAAGGCTAATCCCACCAACGCCGCTAATCCCAAGACGATGCCCACAATGCCGATAGCGGTTTCATACCACGCAGGATCATCTCTACGTGTTGAAAGCTGTCGCTTCGGCATTTGAACACGCTTCTCAAAAGTCGGATCTTCCAGCAGGGCATCAAGCGGCCCACTTTCGTAGCGTTGCAACTCGAGTTCGTCGATTGACGAAGATTCTTTTTGGTTCTTTTTCGATGACCGACGGTGCTTACGATCGTCATCGTCGTGGATGCCGGAGCCAGTTGTGTCGCGATCGCGGCGGCTCTCTTCGTCGATGGGAGCGAGCCCAAGATCATCATTGATCGTCGAGTCACTTCCGACGCGAGTATCCTCGAAGGAAGACGAAACCGTATCACCGGCCGGTGGTCGGCCGATACTGCTCAGCCCACTAGGACTGTTGGAACGGTTCCATCCAGAATCGGTGCCGGGACGTTCCGAGGACGACGCCAGTTGCTGATCGAACGTTATTCCTCGTCCACGACCTGCCAGCCACGACCGAATCTCGTCGGCGACTTGGTTGGCGGATTGCATACGGTTTTCCGGTTTCTTCGCCATCATTCGGCGGCAAAGATCAACGACGGCTGGCGGTATATCAGACCGAAAGTCCAGTAAGCTCTGTGGTTCGTCAGTCTGGTGTTTCAGCAATCGCTCAGCAATCGAGCCATTGGGAAAAGGCGGCTGTCCTGTCAGAAGGAAGTAGAGAGTGCAACCAAGGCTGTAAATGTCTGCGCGCGTATCCACCGTCTGGCTGTTGCGAGCTTGTTCCGGCGCGAGATAGTCGGCTGTTCCCACGACCGAGTCATCGTACTTGGCGCTCAACGATGGTCGGTCATCCTCCGAGAACATTGCCAGTCCCATGTCGAGCAACTTTACACAGCGTCGTTTGTCTACGAGGCAATTCGCTGGTTTGGTGTCACGGTGAATGACGCCAGCATCGTGAGCATGCTGAAGTCCCAGGGCGGATTGAGCAATGAAATCCATAGCGTCGATCACGTCCAGCGGTCCATCTTTGCTGACCATTTTTTGCAGATCACGGCCGTCGACATACTCCATCACGATGTAGTGCGTGTTGCCGTCCTGGTCGATATCAAATGCGCGTACAATATTCGGGTGATCGAGCGCGGCAACGGCACGGGCTTCTCGTTTGAAACGATCCAGGTAGTTTGGGTTCTCGACAAACTTCTTCGGCAGCACTTTGACCGCAACAAGCCGTTCCATGACGGGGTGCTCAGCGAGATAAACACTGCTCATTCCGCCCGTGCCAAGGTGACCGAGTAATTTGTACTTTCCAAGGGTGAACCCCTTGTACTTGCCTTTGAGAAGGTTGTTCAACTGCCAGCGGTTCAACAATCCCGCTTCAATGAGTTGGTCGGCAAGTTCGTCGGCTTCGGTTTGAACTTCGTCACCATCGGGAGACTTTGTAGACGAGCTCTTCTTTGTGGCTACAGAACTTGATGTAGTCGAGCCGGAGGCCGATCCCAACGACGCCACAAACTCGCTGAGTTTATCATCAGCGACCAATTGGCTTCGTTTGATTAGTTGGAGCAGTTTTTCTCTGTTCTTGACTTTTTTGGCCATAGCGATCCGATGGAATCACGTACCCACGCCCCAAACCATATCGTGAAACACGAAACAGCCTGCATAGACATCCCTGAAATTCCGTGGCTCGCTGGCTCTCACTCCGGCCTCTTCGTTCAGCGATCCACTAGTTACCATTGTACGCACCCCCCAGACCATTACCAGTAAAGCCTTTCAATTGCCTGAAACAGGAAGTTGGAATCTCTGCCTTACAACCGCGAAAACCCCACCTTTGGAATCTGGAATCGCCGTGGGTGTGCATACAAATCGCAGGCGGAGTCTAGATGCCGCCCGAGGCTCATGGAGCCTTGAGATGTTCGGTAGGCTACAGTTCGAAGCCGTTTTTGACGATTTAGCCTGACGTAGAGTGCATTGCCTGATCGTGCAGGAAGCCAAACGTCGAATCGCGCATCGTCTTGTGATTTTAACGAAAAAACGTGGCAACCGAATTGGTTGCCACGTTTGAAATGCTCAGGAGCGAAATCGCCGCCAAGGTGTGGGA
>CAYYHV010000429.1:1751-6557 GCA_964471695.1 uncultured Pirellulaceae bacterium | reverse complement strand
CATGGATGACTCCATGCTTGGATTCCAAACGACCCAATGCTACCCAAGCTGGTGAACGACGAGCCACCTGGTAGTTTCGTTCCCAGGTTTTCTGGTGCAACACGAGGTTGGATGTGCCGGTTTCGTCTTCGAGTGTCACAAAGGTGATTCCCTTAGCGGTGGCAGGTCGTTGTCGCAACAATACCATCCCGGCGACTCTGATCGGTGCGTCGTTTTCGATATCAGCCAATTCGGCTGAGGTACGGACTCCGGCGGTTTCGAGTTTGTCGCGAAAAAACGAAACGGGGTGAGCCCGCAATGATAATCCCGTCGTTTCATAATCGGCAAAGACATTTTCCAAGGGCTCGATCTCCGGTAAAGCGACGGGCAACTCATCACGCGACTCGATCGAGTCGAAGAGGGGGAAATCTCGCGATTGCTTCTCCTGGGACAAAGCTTCCCATAGCGCCTGGCGACGGTCACGACCGAGGGAAGCAAAGGCGTCGGCTTCGGCCAATTGAGTCACGACGGCTCGCGGCAACTCTGTGCGACGTGCAAAATCTTCCTGCGATTCGAACGGACCGCTTTTACGGACTTGGCAAATTCGCTCGGCGTGTCGCTCGGAAAAGCCAACGATCTGCCGCAATCCCAGTCGAATCGCCAACGCGGGGACGCGATCCGAATCGCACGGTTCGAGCGTACAGTCCCAATCGCTATGGTTCACGTCGATGGTGCGCACCATAACGTTATGGTCGCGAGCATCGCGAATCAACTGAGCCGGTGCGTAGAAGCCCATCGGTTGGCTATTGATGATCGCCGCCGCGTAGGCTCCAGGATAGTAGTGTTTCAAGTAAGCCGAAACGTAGACAATCAATGCGAAACTGGCGGCGTGCGATTCCGGAAAACCATATTCGCCAAAGCCACGAATCTGCTGAAAAACTTGCAGGGCGAATTCTTCGGACAGCCCCCGTTCCAACATGCCGTCGACCAGCTTATTGCGAAACTGGTCAATGATACCGGGACGACGCCAAGCCCCCATGGCTCGCCGCAACTGGTCGGCTTCGCCCGGTGTGAATCCAGCCGCCACGACGGCTAAGCGCATGGCTTGCTCCTGAAAGATCGGAACTCCCAGCGTTTTCTCAAGCACCTCACGAATCTCTTCAGTCGCGTAAACGACTTCTTCCTCACCGGCGCGACGACGAAGATAGGGATGTACCATCTGCCCTTGAATCGGGCCGGGCCGCACAATCGCGACTTCGATGACCAAGTCGTAATAACAACGAGGTTTCAGTCGTGGGAGCATGCTCATTTGGGCTCGACTCTCAATTTGAAACAGCCCAATCGTGTCAGCCTTGCAGATCATGTCGTAAACCTTCGGGTCCTCAGCCGGGATGTTGGCCAGAGTCAGTTGCCGTCCCGTATGTTTTTTGATCATGTGAAAGCAGCGACGAATCGCTGATAACATGCCAAGCCCCAAACAGTCGACTTTGAGGATCCCTAAATCATCGAGGTCGTTTTTGTCCCAACTGATGACGGTGCGGCCTTCCATGGCAGCGTTCTCGATCGGCACCAATTCACAAAGCGGCCCTTCGGTCATGACCATGCCACCCACATGTTGCGAAAGATGGCGGGGGAATCCGATGAGTTGTTCCACGGTGTCGACTAGACGCTTGCCCGCACTTGATTCCGGGTCGATGCCCACCTGACGACATCGGTCAGGGAACTTTTCTTCGCGAACGTATCCTTCGACTTGCTTCGCCAACGCGTCGACTCGATCCAGTGATAATCCCAACGCCTTTCCCGCGTCGCGGATCGCCGAACGGACTCGGTAGGTGATGACGACTCCCGTCATTCCACAGCGATCACGTCCATACTTTTCGTAGAGGTATTGGAGAACTTCCTCTCGCCGTTCGTGCTCAAAATCTATATCAATATCCGGTGCTTCGTTGCGTTCGCGACTGACGAAACGCTCGAATAGCACGTCCGTACGGGCTGGATCAACCGCCGTGACTCCCAGGCAAAAGCAGACAGCCGAGTTGGCAGCCGAACCACGCCCTTGGCAGAGAATGTCGCGACTGCGAGCAAAGCGGACGAGGTCCCATACTGTCAGGAAGTAGGGTTCGTAGTTCAAGTCCTTAATCAACTCGAGCTCGTGATTCACCAACCCGCGGACTTTGTCAGAGACTCCCTCGGGATAGCGCCGAGCGGCGCCTTCCCAAGTCAGCTTTTCGAGAAACTCGTAGGTTGTCATACCAGCGGGCGCCAACTCCTTGGGATACTGATATCGCAGTTCTTCTAACGTAAACTGGCAGCGGTCAGCGATTTCGATGGTGCGTGCTACGGCCTCTGGTCGATCGGCAAATAGCTCCTGAATCTCGGCGATGCTTCGCAAGTGGCGTTCGGCGTTGGCGAAGCGGTTCGCACCGACGTCGGCGACGGTAGTGCCGGTACGAATGGCGGTCAACACATCAAACAGAGGCATGCGCTGCGGTACGTGATAGTGGACATCGCCGGTCGCAACCAGCGGTAGCCCCGTCAACTCGGACAGTCGACTGTATTGTGCCAGTCGCCCATCGTCATCTCCGCCGCGATGGAGTGAAGCAGCCAACCAGGCTCGGTCACCAAAGACGTCGCGATATTCGTGCAGTCGCGTAAGGTCCGATTCCTCGGGCGCTCGCAATTGATCTTCCGTGGGCAGCACGCCACAAAACAGCTCTTCAGAGTGCTCCGCGAGGTCTGAAAACGTCAATTCGCACTGCCCTTTGATGGTTCGCCGCCGCCCCACCGTGATCAAGCGGGACATGCGTCGATAAGCCGTCATGTTGGGCACCCACAGCGCAGCCGGCGGTGCATCCGTTGGTTGAAATTCGCAGCCAATAACAATCGGAAGTCCCGCGTCTTTGGCCGCGGCGTGTGCGCGAACGACTCCACTGACGGTGTTGATGTCGGTGACGGCCAGAGAGTGATATCCCAGGAGTTTGGCAGTCGTCACCAGTTCGTCAGCGTGAGACGCGCCGGTCAGAAAGGTGAAGTTGGTTTTGCAGTGCAGTTCGGCATACATAGGGAGATGATCGGCATGGTGTTAGCTGCCGGTTTCAGGGTGTCGTGGTGGGGCACGTCTGCGTTGCTGGATGTCTCACTAAAACAGTCCATGCAGGTACCATTCGTGTTGGTTCAAATCGAGAAATAGCCAGAATCGGTTTCCTGTGTGGTCTTCAACCTGGTAATAGTCACGGCGAATCATGCGACCGCTCCACCAGCCGGTTTCGATACGTTCGGGGCCCCAGAAACGTTGGGTGATTCGTTGTTGGCCGGCATAACCAAAGGATCGGGGTGGCTGGTTGGTGGTACCGTTTTGGATGTGCAGCCGTACTGGTGGACGAGTCACGTGGAGTGGACGTAATCCGGATTTCAAAAGATGCTTGCGCTCAGCCGCAGCGGTACTTTTGAGTGGAGCCGTTCGTTGCCCGGTCAATGGTCGATAGCGAAAGGCGCCTTCGATATTCGGCTCAGCCAACAAACGAGCGCCGACGACGGTGTCTCGTCCCAGCCGATTACTCATGCGGTCTACGAGATAAGCGAGTTGCTGCGAGGCGGCACCGGATAGTTCTTCGGCAAGGTCACCGGGCAAACCGGTTTGGCGTTGTTCTAACCGAGTCGATACGGAAACGCTCAAGACGACTCGTTGAACTTTGTCCGGGATAGAACGTTGGTCCAATTGCATCTTCAATAGTTGGTTTAGATGGGAAAGCTCCCACGACGGATGGAACAATCCCACATGCATGGTGAATGAACTTCGATCCATCAAAGTCAAACAACAATCGACTCCCAGCGCGCCGCGCCCTTGCTCCCGTAACTGTTCACACAACCCTGTGAGTAACCGTGAGATGCACTCCTCGAGGACTTTACGTTTGTGCGTCGGATACTCCAAGGACATCTGGACTTGGAGTGGCAACGTCACATGGTGAAAGGTGAACGTCTCGGCGACTCGTCCAATCGCCTGGTCGATTCGTTCCAGCAGTTTGGGACCGAATCGCGATTTGAGCCCATCGCGCGGCAGCTCCATCAGTTGGGCATTGGTTCGGACCCCCAATTGATGCAACAAGTCAACCGTGGGCTGTTCCAAACGTAAAGATTCAATCGGCAACGGCCCCAACTCGACTGGCGCTTCGCCTGACGGTACGACCAACGGGTAGAGAGGGGCGTCAGCGGTGGCGTCCTGATGTTCATCGTCAAAATGCGTTAAGGCCCAAGCGGCTCCGATGGTTTCCGCGATGGCGATTCGAGTCGCATAGCCCCGTTGTTCAAAGGATTCGTAGACATTCAGAGCCAACTGCTGTTCGCCACCTAGCCTCGCCGCCGAACTGGTAACATCCAGCAAGAGGCTGGACGGAGTCGCCGAGGACTCCAACCCAAACGATGGACTGAACTGCTCACACCAGGCTGCAAGGTTCTCCAGTTCGACGCGATCTTCTTCCGGATCGTGCTCGAGGAGGTGCAGCCGTTTCTTTTTTCGGCCAACCTTGGTTTGGGTGGCACGCATCGTCGCCGCGACTTCTGCCAGAGACATACCGGGAGTGATACCCTGCTTTCGCGCGGATTGGTCGCAGTAGACAACCAATTGGCCACGACGAGAATCGCGTGCATGCAGCACGAGAGGCAACTTCCTAAGCTCGGGCTGAGCGACGAGCAAGCGTTGGACGGGCCAATTGGGCAGCCAGATACACAGCACTCGTTTCATGGTGTGAGCAGTTCAGTCCATCGTTTGGGTTGGAGTCCTCCGCGACTCCGTCCAGCCTCTTGCTGGATGTTACCACTTCGGCGGCG
>CAYYHV010000429.1:0-1741 GCA_964471695.1 uncultured Pirellulaceae bacterium | reverse complement strand
AGAGCGTAGGTGGCAAGCGATCCTTCGAGTGAGTGAACGATTCCTTATCGTCCTGACGTAGTTCCTGACCATCGCTTGTGGATGGATCGGAGAAAGAGTCCAGAGGGGCCACTGCCCGCAACTGGATGTTACGGGATAGCCCCGTTGATGATGCCATCTCAATATGTAAGGAGCCGTCGGACCTGCCACCACGACATCGTAACAATTGAACCTGCAACAACCGCTGCTCGCATTGAGAAGTCACCGTGGCTGAAGGATGAGATAGAACTTGTGGAGTGACCTGGAGCTGTACATCGGACCAGGACGGTTTTCCGCGAGCCGTTAAAGGGCGTAACAATAATCCCAGTGTGCGTCCTTCTTCGGCAGCCAACTGGAAGCGTCGAAAGTCGCGGGGATCCAGCCTTGGGAGATTGGCCCATACGGCGGCAATAGCCGGACAACGTAACGCTTGATCCACCGCCCAGATGGTGTCGGAGCTGCTGCGTGGTTGCACGATGACCAATCGCTGTAAATCTAATCCGATCCCAGCCGCAGCCGGAGGATAGAATGTGCGATCCTGATCAATCACCACAATCGCTTGGGTAGTCTGTCCACTGCGTGAATCTTGCATGGCCAAAGCCAAACTGGCAACGTGTAACGCCCACAAACCCGTGCCGCAACCGACCTGTCCGGATAACCATTCAACCAACCCATCTGCGCGAAAACCGCCGCGTGGTAACAGCGAGTCCAGATCACTACATCCGCTGGATACAACCTGCGATTGAGAAACGCCCGCATGATGCAAGGTTTCGCAATGCTGAATCTTCTGCTTCAATGCATCCAACAAATGGGATCGTTCGGATGATTCAGGTTCAGTCGTGTTAGATGGTGAATGACTCATCGGTCGCGGCCCTGCGCTCGTATGAGAGGAATATTGACATAAAAGCCCGGTTACTGTACAAATGTATCGTTCAGTCGTCAACGGCTTCGCCAATGTTTTTCCGTAGATTCTCTTGCTGCCCAACTCGTGCGAGAGGTGTGCAGTCGGAGCGGACGTGTGGAGGGCGTGGGGCCACTACTCGCTGTCCCCTGGGAAGGAAGCTGGAGTTGATAGGAGCCTCTCGAAATGACAAGTCACCGCAAAGACCCGAACACAAAATTCTATTATTTCATCGACATCGACCTGCACTCTCGTCAAATCGTCAGCTGGAATTCGGATACGCAAAACAATGTTGACTTTGGTGAACCCACCAAGGGTTGCTATCGGGTTTTCTTGAGCAAAGGCCAATACAATAAACTTGTGAAGCGACTTGTCGAAATCCAATCCTAATTGGTGCAGTTATGTCGGCGGCATTACGCGGGAAAACATGGTACGCAACCGCAATGATGCACTCGGGCTTGGAATCCTCGAATGTATATTTTTGGTCACAACATTTAGAAAAGAGAATGACCTTGAATGAGTTTGCTGACAATCCGTACGAAGCATCGACAGCACTCGCTAGGGATGGAATGACTCTTGCGGAGAAAATCTACACCGCCATCGCATTTATTGCTGCCGGACTTCTGCTGCTGTCTTTGGCGACGTTTCATTTCTTGATCATACCGGGCTCGGAAAACCCGTCGGTTTTCTACTTCGTGGTCGCCACCCTGTGGCTCGCGTTTTTGACGATTATGTTGACAAACATCGCCAACGTCCGTGGACGATGCTTACGCGTGATTCCAACCGTTATCCAATGTGTCCTATTCGCGCTCATGGTATATC
>CAYYHV010000428.1:4676-6563 GCA_964471695.1 uncultured Pirellulaceae bacterium | reverse complement strand
GCCGGAAAGGACTGTGGAATGATCGGCGACTTGCGGCGACTTCCGCGGCCACTGTTCTTTCTTTACGCCGGAACTATTGTGACTCGGATGGGAGCCTTCGTGTTTCCCTACTTGACGATCTACCTTTCCGAATCGCGAGGTTTTGGCTTTGACCATGTTGGTTTGATTCTTTCGGTGGGCAGTGTCGGACTTTTGATCGGCAACTACGTTGGTGGATGGCTGACTGATCATTGGAGCCGCAAGTGGACTCTGATTGCGTCGTTGTTGATCAATGCGACGGGCTTTGGGGGATTGGCGATTGCCTATGACGCGGGGTGGCCTTACGCGTTGTTTCTCCTCATTGGTTACTTCGGGTCAGGGATGTACAACCCGGCGGCAAACACCCTTATCGCCGATTTGGCCGAGGATTCGGTCCGGCCCTTTGCCTATACGTTGAACTATGTATGTATCAACGTTGGCATGGCACTTGGGCCGTTGATTGGGGGCTTCCTGGCAAGCGTCGCGTATCGTTGGATTTTCGTCGGCGACATTCTCAGTTCCCTGCTCTGTGCTGGGCTGATTGCGTTGGGGGTGAGAGATCGTCCAGTCGTGGAAGAACCGCGCTTGAGCGAGTCACAGCAAGGGGCTCCAATCGCTTTGGCGACCGGATTGATCTGGTTCCGCCATCCCCTCGTGCTGGTCTTTTGCCTTGCGTACTTCTTTCTGATTTGCCCACTGATGGGATTGGAGTATGCGGTCCCGATTTTAGTCAAAGACACATTTTCACACAGTCTCACCTACGTCGGCATTATCTACACGACCAACGCTTTATGTGTTTTGTGCTTTAGTTTTGCGATTGAAAAATTCATTCGGCGCTTCAACGCCCTTTCCGCCATGATTGGAGCGGGATGTTTCTGGGCAGCGGGCTTGATGATCTTGCTCGTGGGCTATTCCATCTCCAGCCTATGGATTTGTACGGTTGTTTGGACCATTGGGGAAATTATCGCCTCGATCGTTGTACCTACCTTCGTCGCAGACCGCGTTGACGCTGAGGTAAAAGGACGATTTCTTGCGCTTAACGATATGGTGCGCAGCCTCGCCGGCATTCTGTGTCCCGTCGGATTGGGGTTGGTTTGGACGCATTGGGGACCACGAATGGCGGTGATGGTGCTGGTGGCTTTGCCGTTTATCGCCATCGTGTCGTACCTGTCCCTACTGTTGGTTGATCGGTTCGCAGTCTTGCGTTCCAGTCATCGGCGAATGGTGACCCCATCCGAATCGACTTATCCGAACTCGAGGGCAACATGAAATCCTTCGGTGGAATCCATCAGTCGATTTGCTTGGAACAGGACCGTTTGCCCGTTGTTGATGCGCTGAGAGGATTTGCACTTCTCGGAATTCTGTTCGTGAACTTAACCTGGTTTACTGGCTTTGCGGTCATCTTTGCGACCGACCGTGATCACTTCGCTGAAATGGGTTCGCTGCAGATGGATACTTGGGTGCACCAGGGCATTGTCTTTCTGGTGGATTCCAAGTTCTGGTCGATCTTCGCGTTGTTATTTGGCGTGGGGATGGGCATCCAGTTGTTAAAAACCCAGGCGCGGCCAGCGCAGCGATGGGTCTTACGCCGGCGGCTGATTACGCTCCTTGTGATCGGTTTGATCCACGGAAGCCTGATCTGGTTTGGCGATATTATCAGCTTGTATGCATTAACTGGTTTCGCCTTGCTGCTGTTCGCCAACGTAGCCCCCAAGGCGCTGCTGCGCTGTGGAGTCTTCTTTCTCTTGCTTCCGATACTGCAGGGAACGATTTGGTTGTTGGTTTTTACCCAACTCCATCATGAGGGAAGCGCGCTCCCGGACCTTGGGCACGGTCCCCCTGAGATGTTGGGGTTGTTTGCGAAGGGGA
>CAYYHV010000428.1:0-4666 GCA_964471695.1 uncultured Pirellulaceae bacterium | reverse complement strand
TGGCCTATTTTGGAAAGCGTTGGCTGCGAGCAGCGTACGAAGGCCGGCTATTGAAGCTCCTGGGGATGTTTCTGTTAGGCGTGTGGGTGGCCCAAACGCGATTGCTTACGAACACCCACCAGAATCGAAGTTTGCTGCGCCGAATCATGGTTGTGGGACTGGGCCTAGGCATCCCAGGCAATTGGTATTTCCTCCAAACGGATGGAGGAGTCATTTTGCCCTTGAGTTGGCACGAACTCGCGCGCGTGCTTAATCAGTGTATTGCGATTCCTGCCATGGCATGCGGCTACACCGCGGCGTTTGCATTGGCCTACTTCTATCGGCCGGAATTCAGAATATGGCGTGTGTTCGCGTTGGTAGGCAGATTGTCTTTAACGCACTATATCACGCATTCGATTATCGGCGTTCTCGTCTTCTACGGATGGGGGTTGGGAATGTGGGGCAAGTTTGGTGTTACGACTTCCTTGACAGTCGTCGCAATCATCTTTGTTGCCCAGGCGGTGTTCAGTCATTGGTGGCTCAGTCATTTTCGCTATGGGCCGCTTGAGTGGTTGTCTCGTTGTGTCATCTATGCGACTTGGTTGCCAATGCGAATTCACCGGGACAATGGCCATGCGCTTGTTGTTGCCAATAACTGGGAAAGGGAGAACTGATGCCACTTACGATTCCACGAACACGTTGTCGGGCAATGGGGCTGTTTCTTGGCGTCGTCATGCTGATGCAGCCGTGCGCTGGACAGGATTGGCGCACGTGGCGGGGGACGAACCAAGACGGACATGCGTCGGTCGAGGGGTACTTTGGTTCAGCGCCATTTGGATTGTCGGTCGCTTGGGAGAAGCGAATCGGCACAGCCTATTCAAGCCTCGCGGCTTCACGAGGGCGACTACTTGTGCCCTATGCCGACGGTGTGAGCGATTGGTTGGCAGCGCTTGATGGGAAGACCGGCGAAGAGTTGTGGAGGTATCGAATCGGGACGATGTACCCAGCCCATGATGGCGGGCACGATGGTCCTCTAAGCACGCCAGCGACCGACGGCGAGAGCGTCTTCTTCCTTGGACCACGTGGACGATTGTTCTCATTGAATCTGGAATCAGGCTCCCAGAACTGGAGTATCAATCTTGTCGAGAAGTTTGGGGCTGAGGCGCCATTCTGGGGATTCAGCAGTTCACCGACGCTCAATGACCGATCGCTATTCGTGCACGTGTCAGGTAAGGAAAACAACGGCGTGATGGCTTTCGACAAGCGCGATGGTACCGTGCAATGGAAACAACGAGTGGCACCGGCCATCTATCGTTCTCCGATCCGGGCTTCGTTAAACGGCGTCCAGCAGTTGATCTGTGGTTCGCAGCAGGAAGCCTGTGGGCTCGATCGGGAAACCGGAGAGAAATTATGGGCTATGTCCTTTGAGTGTGATGCTGCCATGACGCCCATGACGTTTTCCACGAACAGCGTTTTGCTCGCGACCGACTCGAATGTGCAGCGCGTTGATATCCGCGAGAAGCAAGCCGTCAGGAAGTGGTCTGCCAATGAACTTCGAGGCACGTATGCGACTCCGGTGTTCCACAACGGATTCCTTTATGGCTTTTCTCACCATGCGCTGACTTGTGTCGACGCTGCGACCGGTAAACGAGTCTGGCGTTCCCGCGCTCCTGGAGGCGGAAAGGGGCTGATTCTCGTTGATGACCACCTTGTTGTCTTCTCAGCCAAAGGCGATCTGATCGTCATTCAAGCCACCCATAACGGTTATGTTGAATCAGCTCGTGTAAGTTTGTCATCGGCGGACGGCTACGCGACGCCTATTTTTGCAGATGGTCTAATCTTCGTCAGAAGTCTGAGTGGGCATCTGTTTGCGGTTGGGAAATCAGCGGATGAAGTGTCGAACCAATACGTTGAACGACCCGTGAGCAAATTTTCACAATTCGTTGAGTCGCTGGCGACGACTCCAGACAAAAAAGCGGCGATTGACTCTTTTATGGCGGGTTTCGATCGGTTTCCAATCGTCGAAAATGACCGAATGGTCCATTTTGTCTATCGGGGCAAGGCGAAGGACGTCGCAGTCCGTGGCTCGATGATTGCGTCCGGCGAAGAGGATGCAATGAGGCATATTGAGGGCACGGACTTCTTCTACCGGACGTATGAAATGCTACCAGGTACGAGATGGGAGTATGACTTCGTCGTCGATTTTGATGAAAGTATCCGTGATTCTCTCAATGAGGCAGTCGCCCCATTCGGTTCACGGCGATCCGAATTGCAGACGCCGGGTTGGAGCGAGCCACCGTGGGCGGCAGTCAAAGAAGCGGAAGGGAAAAAACGAGGCCAGATGGAAGAAATGTTCTTCGAGGGCGGGACAGCGAAGGTTTATCTTCCACACGGTTACTCGACTTCCAAGAAGCAGTACAAGCTCCTGGTCGTTACCGAAGGCGACGGATGGCTGCGCGATGGGAAGGTGATCTCAATTCTCGATCAAGTCCATCAATCGGGACTGGATGAACCGATGGTCGTCGTGTTTCTCGGACGACGCGGCTTGGGAGGATCGAATACTTCGGACTATGCTCGCCAACTGGCTGGCGGATTGGTCACGGCAGTGGAAAAGAAATACCGAGTGCGTCGCGATCGTGATTCAAGAATCATTCTGGGGAAGCGAGGCGCAGCGGTCGCGGCGACGTATACCGCGTTGCGCTACCCAGATGTCTTTGGTCACTGCATTGCGATCTCGTATGGTAGAGCCGATACCGTAAGAAAACGGGCCATCAAAGAGTTGGCCGCGAATCTCGCAGGGAACAAACCGACGTTTCATATCGTTTGGAACCGATACGATGTTCGACGTCCTCAGAGTTTTGATTGTCGAAATCAAAGTCGCGAAGTGGCGAAGCTACTCAAGGCGCAGAGTTTCGATGTGACGGGCGGGGAACGCAACGATAGCGCCAACTGGCGGAGCTGGCGGATACATTTTGGAGCCTCATTGCTTACTCTGAAGGACTAGCCACCGATTCCGTGGGCGTCCCAAAAATTTCTAGCGGTTGAATGGGACTTCGTTGATCCATCGAAAGCCACGGTTCATTAGGAGTGCATCGGATTCGCGGGAGGCTTTGGCTTTAGCCATGGATTCAGCCCAATGGGTTCGTTCCCTGGCAACATGATTCCCCAATCGCCACATGACAAGAATCAACACACAGATCTTCCAACCACGATGGCACCAGATCATCTTTTTGCCCTGCACATAGGGTGGGGCGAGTCGTATCGGATGGGTTGGACGATTGAGCACAAGGAGCGAAAACAGACGTCCAAGGTCAGGTAGAAGGATGAAGACAGACATGAGAACAAGGTGTGCGGAGTACAGTTTGACGGGTACGTCGTAGCAGAAGTTCATCATCATGACGTTGGTCATTACGCCGAACACGATCAGGGCGCCCACGGTGGCAGTCCGCCGCATAAGCAGGAGTAGGCCCCCGATGACTTCCCCCAGTCCTGCGAAAATCGTATAGGGTCGTGAGGCGCCCATGAAGGTCCACAACAATCCCATCGGTGATGATTCACCGTAAGTGGACGCCAAACGTAGAGCATTGGGCGTTGGAAACTGATTCGTGAACCAGCCGACTTTGGCCAGTCCATAAGAAAGCATAATGAATGCCAACATGTATCGTAAAAGCGAACGCAGGAGGTCGTGCGTAAGGCGATAGTCCGTTTTTCGGCGATCCAGCGCAGTCCAAATCAACGCGCCTGTCATCGCGATAACGAAGATTAGTAAGGCTTGGACGTAAGAATAAGTCGTGTCGCCGCTGCCGTTAGGAAGCACCAGTGTTTTTGAGATTCCAAGCACCTTGCTGGCAAAAGCCCGGACCAAAGTCTCTGATAGGGTGGATGGTAAGCAATACAGGGACCAGTAAACCACCGAGAATCGCAATGCAAACTTGGGCAACGCTCGCATCGAGTCGCTCGTCTCGGTGTCGTCTTGATGAGTCTCCGAAATCGGTGGCGACTGCCGGACGTTGGCCAAACCAAATAGTGCAATTGCTATCAACGCGGGAAGCATCCAGAGGGTCAGGAATGGTTGCGTGGGGGCTGCGTTTGCGCTTTGCCTGGCCTGTTGAAGCTCTTTGGTGGTTTGAGGCATAGGGATCTCGCCACCCGTGGTGGCAACTTGATCGCTTACGATTGCTAGTGATGCATCGTCGATGCTGGCAATCCCGATGCCGATGATAAAAATGCCCACATTCAGTTTGGTAGCGTCGTCGGCAACGTCCAGAACAATATCGTGGTGCGTCCAGTCGGTGTCTCGAATCGGACGTTCCTGCATGTTGTCAAAGGCGCCCATGCCATCAATGCGATCCACTCGAAACCACAATTGAACTCGATCCGTTGGTTTCAGTTGCTCAGTTTTTACGGCTGCACGGAACCGAACTCGCTTTCCTCGAACAGACTGAGCCTCGGTCGCCTGCATGAGATTGGTAAACCGATTAGTCAGGTTGATGCACTCGATGCGAGCCGCGGCTTTGCCAGCGAATGGGGCAGTCTGAATGGTCGTAAGGGTTTGCCCATTGCTTGCCGGTTGAGCAATGAACCGCCATCCTTCGGGTCTACCCGAATCGTCAACGGTTTCGAATCCACCATTGATAAGAAGAGATGCGTCGTCTTGTGCTTCCACTCCGTGGCCTCGAAGTCGATC
>CAYYHV010000427.1:0-6571 GCA_964471695.1 uncultured Pirellulaceae bacterium | reverse complement strand
ATCGACGATGGATTTGACGGTAACAATCAGAACATCATCTTGCAGAACATGCGGCTTACGGGCGGCCATTCGAATCAAGGCGGGGCCATCCGCAATCGCGAAGGCTTGGGCCTGTTTAATGTTGCCGTCGAGGGAAACACCAGTACCGGCACTGGTGGCGGAATTTTCAACGATGGCGTAATTAACGCCAGCCAATCCACGATCGCCAACAATCAGGCCAATCGAGGTGGTGCGATTTTCGGCGGATTTCGAAATGGAGCCGAGCTTCGATTCTTCCGCAGCACGGTTTCCGGAAATACAACGGCTGTCGCCGGCGAAGGTGCGATCACTACCACTTTCGGTGACACATACTTCGCGAATAGCACAATCACCGAAAACGTGGGCGGCGGTTTCTGGGGATTTGGAAACTCTTCGTACACCGAGACCAGAATCGTATCGAGTATCGTCTCCGGAAATGTCGGTGGCGACGTGAACTTCCCCGTTGGGTATCAAAACACGATATTCAGCGACGGCTTCAACTTGGTGGGAGACGGCACGGGAACGAGCCGGTTCAACCAACCGGGAGACATAATTAATACGTCGCCGCTGTTGGGGCCACTCACGAACGGCGGCGGCCAAACTCGAACCCATGCTCTTTTATTTGGAAGCCCCGCCATCAATGCGGGCGACCCGAATTTCTCAAATCCCAATATAATCGGTGACCAACGCGACTTTGAACGCGTTGCCGATGGCAGAATCGACATCGGATCATTCGAGCGCCAAATCGGTAATGGCAGCCTCGTCGTGAGCACCGTATCCGACCTGAACGATGGAGACTTCTCGGCAGGGAACCTTTCGCTGCGTGAAGCCATTCCCTTTGCGAATGTGTACGGAACGAACGAGCCGATTTCATTTTCCAGCCCACTGTTTGATAGCCCGCAGTCGATTACTCTCAACAGTCAACTGCCAACGATCACGGGAAATGTCATCATCGAGGGCCCGGGGGCTGATCGGCTTACGCTCAACGCGGGAACGGGCTTTCGTCACTTTGAAGTCAACGATGGTGATGGAAACTCATCCGTCGACGTGGTCATCAGCGGTTTGACAATGACCGGCGCCGACGTGTCGTCCGTTGCCGATGGTGAGGGCCGTCTTGGCGGCGCGATTAGCAACCGGGAGAATTTGACAATTGTTGACAGCTCACTGGATTCGAATTCAGCATTCGCAGGTGGAGCCATCGGCAATCGTCCGGGTGGCGTGCTAAACATCATTGGCAGCACGTTGTCTGGAAACTCAGCCGTGTTTGCCGGCGGAGCCATTCATGCGTCGGGCTCGACGACTAACGTCCTCAACAGCACAGTTTCAGGAAACTCAGCCGACAATCGAGGCGGTGCGATCTATCAGTATGGGGGTTCCGGATTGACGGATGCCTTGAGCATCCTGCACAGCACGCTTCAGGGAAATTCAGGAACTGCGGAGAACACCTCCATACACTCCACCGGCCTTGGCACAAAAGCAATTGATCTCGACAACTCAATCGTTGCGGGAGTCATCAATAATGGAAACATTTTTGGCAGCTTTAACCTGTTAGGTTCCAATGACCCCGGCATCACCGGCACGAATAACTTATTCACTACGGACGCATTACTCAGTCCACTCGCTGACAACGGTGGACCGACGCCAACACATTCCTTGGAACTGGGCAGTCCTGCGCTCAATGCTGGCGATCCGTTGTTAGCAGGCGCTAACGTCGCAAAAGCTGGCGAGGCAAGTCAAACCACACTGTTCAACTCAAACTTCCTGGCTAAAAATGCGCTTGATGGAGATCTGTCTACGTTTACGCATACCCAAGCCAACGATAGTTCGCCTTCTTGGGAAGTCGATTTGGGCGCTATGCAAACCCTCGAACAATTGGTGCTGCACAATCGCCTCGATTGTTGCCAGGACCGATTACGCGACATCACGGTGGAGGTCTTCGATCGCGATGGGAACACTGTGTTCACTTGAATCCTGGCAACACGCTTGGCGGTCCAACAAGTATTACCGTCGACCTTGGGGGTGTTACCGGTAGCAAAGTCGTCGTGTCCCGGACGCCCGACGGTACCGTCAATGATGGAGTCCTGACTCTTGCTGAAGTCGAAATCATTACAAACGTTGACCAGCGCGGCGACGGCTTTGCCCGAGTCGGCTTGGGGCGTGTTGACATTGGAGCCTTCGAACTCCAGGACATCGTTGTTTCTACCACATCGGACGTTTCTGATGGCGACTTTTCGCCGGGCGAGTTGTCTCTGCGAGAAGCCATTGAGCTGACGAATGGCATGCCGGGTCAAGGCAGTATCGGGTTTGATTCATCGTTCAATACGACTCAAGTCATTCAACTTGATGGCTCGCTGCCGACAATCACTCAACCGCTGACGATTGCGGGCCCCGGTGCTGATTTGCTTTCGATCGACGGGGGCGACGGAACCGACGGTGTGTTCAATACGCAAGACGGCTTCCGCATCTTCGAATTCAATGACGGCAACAATGGGATTGTCCAAGAGTCCGTGCTCAGCGGGCTGACGATTACGGGCGCTGATCCTGTTGGTTTTAGCCAAGGCGGCGCGATTTACAATTTTGAAAGCCTGCTGATTCAAGACAGCGACGTCGTCGCCAACGCGGGGCGATACGGTGCCGGTGTTCGCAATCGAGTCGAGCTGACGGTAACCGGCAGCTCGTTCCGTGACAATGAAGCTTTCCGAGGTGGCGGGATTCGCAACACGGGCACGTTGATCGTGGACGACAGCGAGTTTGTTTCCAACACGGTCGGAAATGATGGCGGTGCCATCAGCAGCAACGGTCTGTTTCTCGACGACAGTGTGGAAATATCCAACTCGCTGATTCATGACAACACCAGCTCGTTCCAAGGCGGTGGAATCTGGGCGCAGAACGCGACGCTCACGAATGTGACCATCACAGATAACAATGCGGGCAACGACGGCGGTGGAGCCTTGAATCTTGGCAATTCGACGTTCACCAATGTTGAGTTCAACAACAATACGGCGGATGCCGGTGGCGCGATTCACAGCGTCGGCCAACTTGCGGTCGACGAATCGACGTTGAGCAACAATACGGCGGCTCGTGGCGCAGCCATCTATGCTGACGATGCATCTTCCGACGTCGACATTAACCTGACGACGATCACCCGCAACATGGTAAACACAGCCGGAAGCGGCTCGATCCAGAAGGTTGATGACACCAGCTCGTTCGTGGTGAACAACACGATCGTTTCGGACAATTCCGATACCGTGGGAGCCAGCAATCTCGTTGGAAATGGTTTTACCGGCGACTTCAACTTGATTGGTACGGGATCGACCGTCGCGGGTGTCAGCAACATCAACAGCGACCTGCCGGGGCTGGTTCCTTCGGCTACAGGATTTACGTTCAGTCCATCATCGGCCAGTCCAGCCATCAATGCTGCCGATCCGACGATTTCCGGTGGCTTGGACCAAATCGGTAACCCTCGAGTCGTGGGGGGAGTCGCCGACATCGGTGCCGTCGAAGCCAACCCTGCCGTGGTACGAGCTCTAGGAGTTCTCCCGCATGGCACGACGTCGGAATCCGCCTACGCCCTGCGCGCCGAAGAAGTCATTTTTTACCAATTCGAATTGGACACAAGTATCGCGACGGTTGCCGATAGCAGTTTGGTTATCGACACCTTGGGATCGTCACTCGTCACCAACAACGACACCGAACTGGGACTTTACGACGCCTCTGGAAATCTCATTGCGTCCAACGATGACTTTGTCGGCGGCAGCCTCCTCAGTCGACTATCCTTCGGTCAAGGTGGAACCCACGGCAACCTGACGGCAGGAACGTATTTCCTAGCGATCAGCGGTTTCAATACGACGTTTGGCAGTTCCCAATTCAATGCCACCAGTTCCTCGAGTTTCACTGGCGACGTTATTGTCAACTTCGATCTGGATCGTGGAAACGCACGCGAGCAAATTGCCTTTGTCGGGGCACGCAGTGATGGTCAAATAGAATTGTTCAGATCGGATCGCACAACAACTGGTACCAACCTCCTGAAGAATATCGGTGGCAGCCAGAGCTCATCCCCACACGAGTTGACGGTAGTCGGCGACACACTTTTCTTCGCTGCCACAGGAGCTGACGGCGAAATCGAATTGTTCAAGACTGAATCCAATGGACTGACACGACGCGTGAAAGACCTCGCCGGACCGATCAGCTCGACACCTCATGAATTGATCGACTACAACGGCACGCTGCACTTCGTCGCCACTGGCTCCGACGGACAAACGGAGCTCTACCGATCCAACGGTATCAACACAGGGACCGTGCGCGTCAAAAATTTATCGGGATCGGCGAGTGCGAACCCTGATGAATTGACCTTATTCGACAACCGACTCTTCTTTGCGGCTGTGAGCGACACAGGTGAACGCGAATTGTACGTTAGCGACGGCACAGGGCCTGGGACCACGCGATTGGTCAACCTTTACGGACAATCGACAAGTTCTGAACCCAGCGACTTAACTGTCGTCGACGACACACTCTACTTTGTCGCCACGACGCCCTCAGGAGACCGCGAGCTGCACAAAACGGACGGCACCGCAGCAGGCACAGGACTCGTCGCCGATTTGTCTGGAGACAGCCAGCCACACGAACTGACAGAATTCTCCGGTGATTTGTATTTTGCGGCAACTGAGAACAGTCAAACGGAATTGTACAAATCGGACGGCACATCCGCAGGGACCGTACTCGTCGCAGACCTGTCAGGAACCACGAGTGCAAATCCAAGCGAACTGACAGTGGCAGCGGGTCGGCTATTCTTCACAGCAACGACCGGCGATGCACAGCGCGAGTTACACGCTACCAACGCATTGACAACTGGTCTGATAGTTGACTTACATGGTGCAACCAACGCTACGCCTCGAGGGTTAACGGGCTTTCAATCGCGACTCTACTTCTCAGCCGTTGGAAACGATCTTGAACGTGAACTTTACGCAAGTGATGGAACCGCCGCTGGAACCTCACGGTTGAAAGACCTCGCCGGCACGGCAAGTTCGGCACCACACAACTTGACAGCCATCGGCGATGCTCTGTACTTCGCAGCCACCTTGGCCACTGGCGAAACCGAGCTGTTCGTAAGCGACGGAACCAACGCAGGCACGGGACTGGTCAAGAATCTTTCCGGCAGCCCGGCTCCGCAAGAAATCGTAGCCTTTGAGATTAACCTGGAGACGCCTTCCACGTTCGCCCCAACCAGCGGCATCGTTACCCAACAACGAAACACGGACAAAACAAACGACGAGGCAACAAAAGACAAAGAAGGCGAAACAAGTCTGCGAGAGCGAATCTTCGCCACTTGGGCATAATCGTCCGTTGACGGAGCTATGAATCCCAGCCTAGGCATTTGACAATCATCCGCACCTACATCCTCATCCGTCCAGTTGGGGGAAGTCGCGGTTGTCGCAACGACTAAAACCAAACGACTAAAACCAAACGACTAAAACCAGACACCCTGAACAAAATCCGCAATCTGAAGCAAGCCACCGCCAAACCGTCGAGGCTCCGTCCGTTTCCGCTGTTTTACAGAGCTCGATTCGCACCTATTGGGACTCAAAGCATCAGCCGCCCATTCGCTAACGCGGTTGGTACTGACTTTTGAGCAGGGCGCGCAAGTCTATTGGCATGGCACTCACACGTTCTCGCCTCGATTCGGCGTTTCGATTGCCAATCCAGTCGCCGGATTCAATCAAGGTGGTTTTGTCATCGTGGCCGGAAACAAACGAATGGAAGTCTACGACAGTAAGAACCGAACAACGAACCATTTGGACAATGCGGAACTTCCAAGTCGGGCGATCGCTGTCTTGGACGGGATGCGCAGCGATCGGTTCATCGTAGTGACGGAGGAAGGTGACATCATGCTTTGGGAGATTTCTTAGAACCCGAAGTTCAAAACTACCACCTGATAATCAAATCTAAGACAGCACGTCTTTGATCACATTCGCCTCTTCGACGCCCGTCAGCTTGACATTCAGTCCCTGAAAACGAACAGCAAGCTTTTCGTGATCCAGCCCCAGTTGATGAAGCAATGTTGCGTGGACGTCACGAATGTGGGTTGGTTTGTCGATCGGACCAAAGCCTAACTCATCCGTTTCACCATAGACGCAACCTTTCTTGAACTGACCACCTGCAAACCACATCGTAAAGGCATCGATGTGGTGATTGCGGCCCGTCGATTGGCGGACTTCGCCCATTGGCGTACGGCCGAATTCGCCGCCCCAAATGACAATCGTATCGTCAAGCAACCCGTTTCGTTTCAAGTCCATCACCAATGCCGATGACGGTTGATCAATCTCCTTACAGATCTCTGGAAGGTGCTTGTCGAGATTTTCCGTCGGCCCGCCATGATGATCCCAATTCGTGTGGTACAGCTGGATGAATCGTACACCCCGTTCCACCAAACGACGCGCGAGCAAACAATTTCGAGCAAAACTGGATTCGTTCGCGTCCTTAATCCCGTAGTGATCCAACGTCTCCTGCGTTTCGTCCGCCGTATTCATCAACTCCGGAGCACTCGTTTGCATAC
>CAYYHV010000426.1:6365-6591 GCA_964471695.1 uncultured Pirellulaceae bacterium | reverse complement strand
GCGTGATAGTGGTAGACACCGTCCGGCCACTTGTGTCCGTTCAACCAATCTAGATTCCTCGGCGGCTTGCCATCGGGATCGTTGTAGCCATGAATCGGATAGCCATCGAGAGCGATTGCTATCGGCTTTCCAATCCCAACGATCTTCTCCAGATGTATCGGTGCGATATGGTAGTGATAATCGTCAGCGCGACCGCAATGCCCACCCCATTGGTCAAGTTCGCCCG
>CAYYHV010000426.1:0-6350 GCA_964471695.1 uncultured Pirellulaceae bacterium | reverse complement strand
TGTGTCGGTTTTTCCGTCGTTCTTAATCGGATTGAAAATCGGTACGCCGTTAACCGCCAAGGCAATCGCGCCACGAAAGAAATGCGACTTGGCCGACAGAGGCTTTTTGGCTGGAATCGGACGCAATGGAATCTGCCAAGCATTAGAACCATGATAAGACTGCGGCAGCGGCACCTGTTGCTGCCATGCCCTGATCCCAATCATCATTGCGTGGTCAGGCATCCCATTGGATTCGACATAAAGAAATTCTTGATCACTGCGAACTTTGACCGACTTTTCGAAGGCATCGAAGTATCCGATCACAGCAGATCGCTTTCGCCCATCCGCTTTGGCGCGTTGCGCAACCGATTGCACCTGTGAATTCGAGTTTGGTTGTTGGACCTCTTCCCCTATCTGCGAAGATTGTACGTATGAATGGCCTTCATGGGCTGACACCCAGCACGAACTTACCAACAACAAAATCCCCGCGCCCAGACAGCGGGGGTGCTTTGATCTCCTCAAGGTTTCAAGAACATTCGCGAGTCGCATAGCCCTGATCTTCATGCTACTTTCCTTACATCTCGAAGGCGGTACAGAATGACGATGCATTGTGGCACCCGATTTCGCTTGGCCAACAATGATTCAACACCGCGAATCTCAAAAGCGACCTTCTTAAACACAACCAGTCCGTAAGATATGCGAAAATTCCCTCTGCTCAGAAATGGTGCGACCCATTGCCATTGAGTTGCATAAGCAGCCGCGCAACGCGACGGTATCGCTGAACATGTGAGAAATGCGAGCCAGAGTCACGGGTGAGAAGTCGCATGGCTCATTCTTATTCCCCAGGCTTGCCAGAGTTGTCGAGCGAGACAATCGCAAAATTGACATGCGGAGACAGAGAACACTCATCGGCCCATCGTTGGATGGACTGTGGCAGCTTTGAAAGAAGATCTCTGGCCAAGTCGAAACATCCCTGTTGTTCGACTGGCAAACTCGAGATACCAAATGGCTTCCCTGATGAAGCCGAAAAGGAATGGGATTGGCGCAGAATCTCCGCGCGGATCAATGATGGCAATGAAACAGTACGAGGTGAACCGGGAAAAACTCTACCCAGCCATCTCGTCCAGCAGGCGACCTACAGCAACGTCGAGCTTCGCTTCGGTCTCATACGTTCCTGATTCGATCTGCTGACGAATCTCAGCAATTCGATCTGCTCGTACCTCTGGAAGATCGTTCACTTTGCTGACCATTTCAGCCTCAGGCGAAATGTCGATCTGATCTGCACCGTGCATGGGCTTGTTAGCCTTAGCAGCACTAGCAGAAGACGAGCGGTGAGGTCCGTTCAAGGATTGTGGTCCGTGAGCGTGTGATGTTCCGTTAATTTGCATAATCTTATCCCCCGTGTTGCGACCGTGCTGTTAAGTCACAGTCTATCGGAATCGAAACTCTACGGGAACGGATCATCAAGACCTCGACGCAGGCGTCGAAAATGTTCGAATCCGATCGAACAGGTCAGTAATTTGCCAAATGGGCAAATTGACAAGCCGTCCCACAGCGTGTCACTTCAGTGTTGTTAAACCAGCAGAGCGTTCCGTGTCGTGGGAGGCTTCCAATGCAGAAAGTTTCTGACCTTGCCTGCTAAGCACCACTTTCATCGACGAAAACGCCAGTTGGCTTACATCAAATTCAACAAAGGCCTCTTGTGCCGTTCATAACGCTCTGCGGAGGAAGGTTTGCCCTGCGACGTTGGTAAGAGGTGCGGACTGCACTGGCCTTGACCGTTTTGCACATCACGTGGATCGCGAATGATTCGCATACACGAATCGCAAATCGGACGTTGGCTCCTTCCAACATCGCCTGACACGGACTCCGTTTCCGTTTTGAATGGATAAGCTTTTGAAAAGTTTGAAGTCACCTTCGCGACTCATCCATTGTACGCATCACTCGTCGGGTTGTTCGCTTCAAAAATCTGATTCGCAAGAACCATCCGATTCCCGGCTAGAGTGATTCAAAACGGGCGGAGTATAGGGAAGCTGGATTCCATTCGCAAGGTCGCACATTTGAAAGCAAAGATAGCACTGCCATCGTCATTCCGAGGCAAGTCGGAATAACCGCTGTGTTTCCAGCTTCGTGTTGATTTATCCGCCCGCTGCCGCGAATATTGCCGTCGCCCGTCGCAGTGCGGCTCCACGCCAAAACCACATTTCACTGATAGCACGTCGATGACGTTTTCTAATTCGCCTCACCTCGCGACTTCAATGACTCAAATGTCGCAGGCAGATATTCCCAAGGTTCGACGGCGAAAAACAATCGGTTAAATGTTACGCACCTGTGTTTCAGCGAAAAAGCCGCGGCTTAAGCCATTTGATTCGTAGGACAAATCAAACACATTTTATCACAGCGTAAATGCGTTTACGCGAACCGAACATTATCGGCGCATCTCCGTACAATGAGGTAGGAACAGTTTTCATAGGGTTGGCAACCCGCTGCCTCTCGGAATGAAAACCGCAAGGCAGTTCCTGGAACGAGGAGAAGGCACATGCTTAATTCAGCAACACCACCGACACTACTCGTGGTACTCACCGACGACAACGATCCCAATCCGATTGCGGTCCCTTTGAATAAGTTTTTACGCTTCTCAGAGGAAATTACGTTCGGCTTGGAAGATCTGGTAGATCGCTGGAAATTCGCGGCGGCTCCGGTGGCTAGCCTTGCATCATTGCGTCGCGGTACACTTCCCACCAAGTAACGTAATGGTTGCACGTAGAAACCATCCTCCGTTCCGCTTCCGCGTTGGAAGCGGGTTGATTGGCAACGTAATTCAACCACTTTGACTTGTGAAGCCAATCTGACTAGAACGAAACACCGTGTCCACCTTCATGGACGCGGTGTTTCGTTTTATTCCTCGGGAACTGGTTCATGAGCAAACTCAAGGTCATCTATCGCGCCCGAGTTCTGCACCAGGCGCATTTGCTCAAATCGTTGCTTGCCGACTACGGAATCGACTCATTTGTTATGGATCCGGACATTCTCGGATCCAATGAGAATCCGGCTCGGGTTCCTGAAGTCCTCGTCGAATCGTCGAACGAGGAATTGGCGATTGGAATCGCCAAGCTGTTCGATAAGCACGTCGTCTTGAACAGCACGGCCCTCGACGATTTCACGCTACGCGACGAGATCGATCAGGTTGAATCAGAATGGGACGGCTGGCCTCGATGCCCCGGTTGCGGGGAAAAACGGCAGACGATCTGCCCCATTTGCCAGACCGCTGGCAACGACTTTGAGAAAGGACATCTTCCTGAGGAAGTGAATGCATCAGACATTGTTGAAGAGCTGACTTCCTATGAGCACGACGATCACCGCGAAGGCGAGAAACCCGTTCATTCCAACATCATCTTGCTCTGCCACGGCTGTGATGAGCCATTTGCGCCCCGCTTTTACGATCACTGCGAACACTGTGCTCAAGAGTTTCCTGACGGTCGGTCAACGGACTTCACGATACTAGATGATTCCCGCCCCGTCGCATTTTGGATTGGCGTGGCTATGCTTGCCGCGTTCGTCTTTGGATTATTTCTCCTCTCCCAGACCTAACAAGAGCGGAACGCGATCCAGTAGAACGACCAATAAAAAAGGCTTGTCATCAACGGACAAGCCTTCTTCAACCACTGTTGGTTGCGAATCCTAGGTGCCGAACTCCGGTCGACGACGTCCCAGCTGCGTTTGCAGTCGCTGGACGATGCTGCTGTGCATCTGGCTCACGCGACTTTCGCTAAGATCAAGCGTCTGTCCGATCTCTTTCATCGTCAATTCTTCATAGTAGTAAAGAATGATGATGAGTCGCTCGTTGCGATTCAGCCCTTTGGTGACTAACCGCATTAGATCATTCTTGTGGACTCGGCGAGTCGGGTCTTCGCCCTTCTTGTCCTGCAAGATGTCGATTTCTCGTACATCTTTGTAGCTGTCTGTTTCGTACCACTTCTTATTCAGACTGATGAGGCCAACGGCATTGGCGTCGACAAGCATCTTTTCGAGCTCAGGCACGGTAATCTCAAGCTGCGTTGCCAACTCTTCTTCGGTTGGATGACGTCCCAGCCTGGTTTCGAGAACGCGATTGGCTTCCGCAAGTTTGCTGGCTTTGGATCGCACCAGACGTGGCACCCAATCCATCGTTCGCAACTCGTCGAGCATGGCTCCCCGAATTCGCGGAACGCAATAGGTTTCGAACTTCACGCCACGAGTCAAATCGTAGGCGTCGATCGCATCCATCAAACCGAAAATACCGGCGGAGATGAGGTCATCTAGTTCTACGCCATCGGGCAGTCTCGCCCAAATACGCTCACCGTTGTACTTCACGAGCGGCAGGAACAGTTCCATGAGCTGGTTGCGAAGGCTCTGGTTGGAAGGGTCAGCCTTGTAGTCCTTCCAAAGAACTTCACGCTCTTCCTTGCCCAGTGTGGCGGTCGTTGCCATTAAATCCTCCGTGATTTCTTTCTTCCCGATCGGTCAACGAATCCAATCCGTGAACCGTGTAATCAGGCCTTGGCAAATTTCGCTAAACCAGGACCCAATCCTTGTCCAATTAACGCATTGGCCAGCCGCAAATTCTTCGCATCTGTCACATTTTGACACCGGAGGCGCAAGTCGCGGAACAGCTCCGTGTTCGGCATCGACAGCAACCGGAGCGAGACGTTAACGAAATTTCACTTTTTGTACCATGCGTTCTTCGCAAAAAGACTACGATTGTGGCCTTTGAGCTTTAATTCTAAGCATTGATCTCTGAATCATGCTCGTTGCAATGCCATCAACGGCACGGCTGGCAGCGCCAGCAGGTGCAAGCAATCCGTCCGTTCGCTTTGCATCTGTTCGACAAGCGAAAATCGGGTCCAATGGAACCGACCCCGCCGCGACAGGAGACATAGCAAGAAACCTCTTTGCTGTTTGTGCCAATCGCAAATGCGATTCGCTCGCTTGTTCGTCATCAGCCGACTGATTCACAACGGTCAGTATCTGTTTGCATCCCTGATGTACCAAGGTCTTAATCCGGGCATAGGTGTCCATCAGCGCAATAGCATCTGGGTTACCGACGACGATAACTTCGTCTGCAGTCTCCACCATGGGGGCCCAGCAGGATTGGTCCGTAGCCTGCAGGTCGAGCAGTACCCAATCGGTGATCTCTCCCGATTGATGGACTTTAGCGACCAGCCGCTCAACCATAGGGCGTGTTAACTCAATCGGTTGCTCACCAGCCCACTCGGCTGGGATGACCAAGATTCCTTCAGGCCCAGGCTGAACTGCATCCACAAACGCCATGCGCCCACTCAGGACCGCGTCAAGCGTTGCGTCTTCGACAATTCCACATAGTGCGCCGACGTTTCCCTGAACGCCGTTCCCATCCATCAGAATGACTCGTTCGCCGCGCTTCGCGAGTGCAACCGCAACATTGACGCACAAAGTCGTAGTTCCGGATCCGCCCTTGCCACCCGTGAATACGATCATCTGTGGAGCAATCGTCGAAGCATCTTCTCGCCCCGCTCCCATCATTAGTTTGCGTAGCCCCTGTGCCTGATCATTCATGATTGAGGCACCTCGTTACCCAGCAACTGCCACGCAATCGCGTCGGCATCCGCCGATTGGATATCGTCAGGTACATTTTGACCATTGGTTACGTAGCTCATTGGCAAACCACACGAGCGCCAAAGGGGCAGAAGGTTCCCCAGCCCAGTGGATTCGTCAAGCTTGGTAACCAGTAAAGCCGTCGTACCTACTTGAGAAAATCGCTCGGCGGTCTTCACCAAAGCCGCAGGGCTGGACGTACAGCTCAGCACCAAATGGACTTCGTGGACTTGGGCTTCCGTCAATATAGATTTGAGTTCGCGAATCTTGATTTCGTCACGCGGACTGCGCCCCGCCGTATCCATAAGGATCAAATCGAGATCTGAGAGCCGCTGAATTGCTTCACGCATCTCTCGGGCAGTCGAAACGACTTCCATTGGCAAGTCGATGATGTCAGCATACGTACGAAGTTGCTCAACGGCAGCAATCCGATACGTATCCACAGTAATCAGTCCGACTTTGCGTTTCTCTCGCAAGCGAAAATTGGCAGCCAGCTTGGCAATTGTCGTTGTTTTGCCTACTCCAGTTGGACCGACCAATGCGACAACCCGCCCGCTCCCTTGCGTGACATTGATCGAGCCTTGAATCGGAATCTCCGCTTTGATCATGTCGTGTACACGATGTTTCAAATCCTGCACGCAATCGACTTCTCCTGCCTCGCACTGAAGTCGTTCCACCAGGTCGCGAGCCAACTCTTCGTCAACGTCCGCATCCACCAGATCCGTAAACGTCTTGAACATCGCAGCCGAGTGGCGGAC
>CAYYHV010000425.1:5057-6599 GCA_964471695.1 uncultured Pirellulaceae bacterium | reverse complement strand
CTTCCAAGGATAATCGCTCCGACGATCTTCCACGTATTGGATCGTGACCCAGCCATCAAGCCGAGTAAGACTGCTAATGGAAAAGTGTTTGCCAGTATGTGACTTAGGTCCGCGTGCAAGAACGGCATCGCAAAAATCCCGGGAATGCCGGAGAGTTTTCTGGGAAGTAGCGCAAGACGCTCGAGCGGAAGAAAGGTATCCAGGAAAAACGCGACCCAGATCAGTCCCACAAACACGCCGACGCCAATCAGTTCGCCTTTGACGGACTCAAATGCACGTTTACCTAGCTTCTTAAATGTTTCTTTCATTGCAGGTTAGCGTCTCTATTCAGACCGATACTACTTATAAACGATCGAGACAGTCGATCCATCGAGCCAACTCAGCCAGTTCCTGCTCGTCGAGGTATTCTACGGATTCTTGCTCATGAGCCGTAACAGGGAATTTTAATTTTCTTAACCGTTCGACATCTTTATCCAGCCGCTTTGCCAATTGTGACTGTTTTGACCAACTCAAATACCAAGCCAATCGTTCGATCGGATCATTGGCGGTCATAGGGACGCGAAGTGGAAGTGCACCATCCACGGCCGCCATTCCTCGTACGAGTTCGCGATTTTTCAAGGCAAAATAGTATCCGATCGAAGCTCCCGTCTTGAACCCGTGGACGACCACTCGGTTTTCGTCGACAGAATAGTTTTGCATGACGTCATCCAACGTCTTGCGGATAAAGTCGACTTCGTTCGGTTTCCAGGATTTTGGGTCCTCCGGTTGGGGTGCCAGCACGATCAGCCTGAATTCTTCACAAAGTGACTTCCATCGTTCGACCATGGCTTCTTTATCGAACTCTCCAGGCGTGGTCATCCAAACCACTACGCCATGCGGAATACGCGAGTCGTAGTTTTCGGGAACGAAGGCGAAGCACGCGCTGGATTCTTCTGGAATCTTGACTTCGACGGTTCCCGTTGTCGCCTTTTCCTCTGCGTCATCGAGTTCTTCGTACGCTGACGGCAATTCTTGGGGGACTGTCTCCGGTTGGCTCGCTAATTCTGTGGTGAAGGTCACGTTTTTTCCGTCGCGCAGAAGTTGGAGTGTGATTTTTTGCCCCAGTTCGACGGCAGCAAGCTGCTCTCGCCAAAGATCAACGGTAGCCAGTTCTTTATCCCCGAGTTTTTGGAGCAGGTCACCAGCTTTGATACCAGCCTTTGCTGCCGGACTGTCCGGGTCGACAAAGCGTATTTTGACTCCGGCTTTCTTGTCGGCCACAGCCCGCATGGGAAGAACGCCCAAATAGGGCAACTGGTAGGGATTGACTTTGTCTGTCAAAGTGACGGTTGTCGCTATCTCCTGGTCGTCGCGCATGAGTTTGATTTTGACGGTATCTCCCGCATAGCTGCGACCTAGCGCCATCTTGAGTTGAGATTGTGTGTTCACCGGCGATCCGTTGATGGACGTGACACGATCGCCACTCTTGATTCCCGATTTTGCCGCTGGAGTGCCCGCTGGGGCGGTGGCAATGATCGGTGCGTCGGACTTCTCGTTTTTGCC
>CAYYHV010000425.1:4646-5047 GCA_964471695.1 uncultured Pirellulaceae bacterium | reverse complement strand
ATTGCGGCAGGTTCAGGTTTTCTTCGGTATTCATGGATCAATTCCTTTCAGTTTCTCTGTTGGTTCAATTCGGTTTGGGCGTCAGCTCGATTTCGATTTGTTGGATTTCTTGGCCTTCTTTTTCAGGCGATCGAGAACGTTGAAAACATCTTCCAGAGGAATCGCAAATCCGATGCCCGAATCGTACCATTCGGCTCCTGCCGTGTCGGTCGTGGCCTGCGGAGACAACGGGGTTAATATGCCGAACACGCGTCCCGTGATGTCGACCAGCGGTCCGCCGTAGTTGGCCGGGGAGACTTTGCTATCGGTTTGAATGGCTTTGCGCCAGATACGATCCTTCGCGCTGATGATACCAACTGAGAGATTGGGGAATTCACGTCCGAAGGTGCGACCAACGGCGA
>CAYYHV010000425.1:0-4636 GCA_964471695.1 uncultured Pirellulaceae bacterium | reverse complement strand
ATTGACCGATTTCGATTTCGTCACGTGGCACAGCGGCTGGTACCGGAAGTTTGGTCTCAAACGCCGCCTTGAGTAGTACGAGGTTGCGAGATTTGTCGCGGGCTATGATTTCAGCAGCCGCTTTTTTTCCGTCGCCGAGCGTGACCAAAATCGAATTGGGTTTTTGAATGAAATTAAAGGCGCTCGAAATGATATAGCCATCGGGGCTGACGACTAAGCCGGTTGTTGGTCCACTGCCAATCAAGACATTGCCAACCTTCTCGAGACCGCCGACCGATTCGATGCGCACCACGGCAGCGGAGACGCTGTCTACGGCGGCACGAACGGCTTGTTCTTCCAATGCAATCAGATCGACTGGTTGGGCAGCCACATACCCACCCATAGCAACAGCGACGACAAGGGCGAAACGAGTCACGAGGTGCATATTATTTATCATCAAACTCAGGAGAGATGTTGACTGGAATCAATTGCTGATTTCGCAATACGGTGATCGAAATGTCATCTGCGTTCTCGACTTTTCTCAGCTCATTCCGCAAGTCTTGTAGCGAACGGACGAGCTTGTCTCCGACGAACATCACAAGATCATCGGGGCGAAGCCCTGATTTTCCAACGGGGGAATCGGCGAATACTGATTCGATATACGGGGGTGTCTTGGAGAGCAAATCCGGCATCAGCTGCATGCCTAGATCCGAAAGCGTCCACGGGTTCTTAGCCAACTCGGCTTCGTCTTTTGCGGCTCGACTGACAGAATTAGATTTTCCATCCATCATGGCTTGGACCGAGTCGCGAACTGCTGAGATAGGCAACGAGTAATTTAGCCAGATGTCGGTTTCGCTGCTCTTCAATTCTTTACCTAGGATTCCAGCGAGTCGACCGGTTCGATCAGTGAGAGCGCCGCCCGCTGCGCCGGCGTTGTTGGTGATGGCATCGAGCACATAAATCGAGCCGTCGTAGGGCGTGTTGTACGTACCTTTTCGACCAGCCATCTTGGATACTGCCGCGACAATTCCGTGAAGAACGCTCGTCGGTTCGTTTCCGGTTGCGATGCCATAGAGGTTACTAAAGGCAAGTATGCGACTGCCTGGCTGAAGATCAACGCTGTCGTTGATGTCAAAGTGGGGTAAACCTTCGGCTTCAATCTTGAGGACCGCAATTTCCAATTGCGGGTCGGCGGCAAGCATTGTCGCCACAAATTCTCGACCATCGTTAAGGGTGACGCCAATATCATCGGTGTCGAGTACGTAGCTGAAGGCAGTAAGAACATGACCTTCGGCAGAAATCACAAAGCCGCTTTGGTAAGCTTCGAGCCCTCGGATTCCGCCGGCACCGTAGATCTTGGCCATCTTGGGTTGAACCGAATTGACCACGTTGTTTTGTGCCGTTGCAAGACTTGCCAGCGTTATTGCGAACAGCAAAATGAAACTTCTTAGCGAGCCAATCATAGTTCCGTGCCAACCTTCGTCTTGCCGACGATGCGAATACTGCGAATCTGGAATGTGGCATAGATGAGGTCGCCCGTTTTTACCTTCATCGTACGCGGACAAATCTGTTTGTTATCCGTTGGGAATATTGGTCCATGGTTATCGAGTAGGATTTCGCAACTTTCGTGCTCTATGGACGGGAACAATTCAAAGCTGATCATCTGGCCGGAGTCCGGATCGAAGTAAAACTGCATCTCAATGGCATCGTGAGTCGCCAGAAGTACGTCGACCTCCTTCTCACTGTTGGCATGTGGTTGCGTGCCCAAATAGTACACCTCACCAAATTTCTCAGGCCCCAGTGTGAGCAGTCTTCGCCACATTGAGACAGCTAGTAACGCGCCGCCGCTGCCTTTGGGAGCGAGTTCTTCGTCGAGGTCACGAGTCAACGTGATGCGAAATTGTCCCTTGGGGATGTCGATAAAAGCTTCGTCATCGCGCAGGATTATTTCGAAAGGACTATTCTGTTCCACAATACCAGACACGACCCATTCGCCGTTTTGGTCGGACAAATCGAGGTGATTAGTGAATGCATTCCAAACACGGTCGCGATGCTTCTTATTGAAATAATAATTCGCGTAGCCTCGTCGAGATTCAATCAGAGACTGAACGGCGTCCGGGATAGCTGACTTCTTGGCGATTGCAGTTGGGCGTTTACCTTTCGAGTCTTTCTGATCCTTCTTGTCATCACCGTCGTCCGAGTCTTTTTCATCTTCTGGCAAAGGCGCGTCTTCGGGGCCATCGCCGTGCGGGTCATCTCCTGGTTGTCGAGGTTGGATTTCCACTTGGCGGGGGCCATCTTGTACCTGACTGATAAGTTCTTCTCGGGAATGCACGCCCATCAAGCGAACCAAGACGTCGCGTCGTTCGCCATTGTGGCGATAACTGATGGGAATCTTCCAACCCTTTGGGTAAGTTCCGAGGATGTTTTTGACTTCGTTGGCTGTTCTTACCGGTTTGCCGCCCACCGCGACGACTTCATCGTCGTAACGCATTCCACGACGATAGGCGTCAGATGTGGAGATAATGTCACTGACAAACACTCCGCCGTCGTCTGCCGTCGTTACCGTGGCGCCAAGTGTGGCATGATCCACGACTCGACCGCTACGGAGATACCCATAAAACTTCTTTATCTGGTTGATGGAGATCGCGTAACCGACGCCAACATTGACTCGTCCACGTTTTTCAAACGATCCACGTCCATTGATTCCAACCAATTGACCCTGCGAGTTGAATAGCGGACCACCCGAATTGCCGGGATTGATGGACGCGTCGGTCTGGATACAGTCGGCGTACTCAAGGAGCGTGTTAGCCGGATATTGATAGCGATGGGTTCCGGAGATGATGCCGAAGGTCACCGTGGGCGTAAAGTCAGTTGCCAGCAGGAACGGATTGCCGACGACGTAGCACCAATCACCGGCGTTCAACAAGTCACTGTCTCCCAGCTCGGCACAAGGGAATTCGTCTTTGCCTAGTACCTTGATCAGAGCAACATCGCCTGTAGGGTCGATTCCTACGATAACGGCGTCATAAAGCTTGCCATCATTCATGCCACATCGCATGTAGTCACCGCAGGGTTTGGTGACGTGATAATTCGTAAGCGCATATCCGTCTTTGGAGATGATGACGCCCGAACCGCCACCGCCGCCTGAGGGCCCGAAAACGGCGAGCGTACAAGCCGAGATGCGTTTGATCGTTTCGATGCGTTCGGTTTGAGCCTTGAGGACCTGTTTAAGCGCCATCGCATCAGGTTGTTGTGCCAACGCAGAAAACGAAAAGCAGCTGATCAGCATCAGCAAGCTGAAAAGCATACAAGTCATGTGGCGAATATCGAGTCGCGGGGTGTGGTTCATTTAATGACTCGTAGATCACAAAGGTTCAGGCGATCGGCAATGTCTGACTCGTCACCGTAGTCGACAAGTATCTTTAGCTGACGTCGCTTTTCAACGTTCAATTCCAATTCAATTGGATCTGTGTTGGCGTCGAGCATTCGATCAAAAATTATTTCATCGTCGGCTTTGATGACAAGCTGCAAAACGGCTTCGGTTGATACTTCCGGAGAAATGCCAACGACGCCTTTGAGCGTTTTGTATTCGCGGTTAAGCCGATAGAGCAGCTCCGTTCGGCTGTGCAACGCCAGGCCGCGTTCGTAGGTTTTCATGTCGCGGGATTCTGACCAACGCAGTTGCAACGGTTTTCCGTCAAAGCCCTTGTTGTTGCGTGGAGCATAAAGGAACCGCTTCAAGGCTGGCATTGACGATCCAAACCGTGGCGTGACTTCCGTCAAGGCAGGTTGGATATCGCCCAGATAGACAATCTTGCCGCTGCCGTAATCCATCATTTTCAATTCTTGCACAGGGAACTTCAGGACGGCTCCGCCCGTCGTCGTTGTCGCCAAGATCCCATCGTTCATGGTTACTGTGGATGCATTGAGAATCGAGCCAGTGGTTAGTTTGATGACTGTGGATGGTGCGGGAAGATCGACGGCGGCTGAGTAGAACGCGAGGCCGGCGAGTTTGGCAATCGGCACGTCAATCGAGTCTCCGTCGAATTGAAACTTTACCGAGGCGACGGAAATGGACTCTACGATGCCCTCAAGATAGTCCAGCGCATCCTCACCTTTGCGAATAATTACGATGTCGCCAGATCGCTCATTGGAGAGGATGGCATTCCAATCCGACTGCAACTTGGCTGACAACGATCTGAATTGAACCGAATGCACTTGCTTGCTGGCAATCTTGAGTATTCGAGCATCTTGGGGTTCCTCTGTTTCGGGGATCTCGCCCGCTGACGCAATATAGACATCGTTGCCTTTGGTTGCGATCTTCGTGCCGCGAATAACGCTGCCATCAAGCAGTTGAACCGCGAGTGGTGACTCCGGCTGGGAGTTGGACCTCGTTTCGCGATTGACAATCTGCAGCACATTTTGGAGGGGGACAACGAGTTTTTCTTCAGCGACTGCAAGCGTCACCGTTTCGGCGGCAATGGCGTCCATGCGTCCGGATTGCACAGAGCCATCGATGGAGCGGACGTCGAATTCCATGCCCGCTGTGAACAGCATGAGCAGGCAGAGTTTTGCGAATATCAATTTGTATCCTACTTGGGTTGGTCTTCGTCGCGGGCGAGCTTGCGGAAATACTCCTCGATGACTTCACGAT
>CAYYHV010000424.1:0-6628 GCA_964471695.1 uncultured Pirellulaceae bacterium | reverse complement strand
GTGCTTCTGTTGGGTTGGATTGTTCGGCAGGTCTACACCGAGAATCCGGACAAGCTATGGGAGCTTGCCACTCAACCCAAGGATTACGGTCGGCTGACGATGGCGGTCGTCGTTTATCTCGCTGCCATCGTTATCACCTTTTGGCGATGGTTCATCCTTGTTCGAGCCATCGACTTGCCGTTTCGCTTCCGCGATGCCTTGCGTTTGGGGTTTGTGGGATTCTTTTTTCAGTTTCTGTCACTCGGGGCTGTGGGGGGAGATCTGTTCAAAGCCGTCTTTTTGGCGCGAGAGCAACCCGATAGACGTCCTGAAGCCGTTGCTACGGTTTTCATCGATCGAGCCGTCGGTTTGTTCGCTCTGCTTATCTTGACGTGCATTGTGTTCGTCCTGTTAGGTTGGGAGAAGCTGAATGAAGATCTGCATACGATTGCCATCTTCTGTTTGGTGCTGACTGCAATCGCCTTCTTTGTGGTGGCTGGATTGTTGTGGACGAACCTCACGACTCGCCCCATTCGGAAAATGCTGAAATCGTTTCCCGCCGTTTGTGCGATTCTGCTGCGTGGCGAACACGCCGTGCAAATGTACCGCGATCGTCGCGGTTGGTTTGTCTTGGCGGTGCTGTCCGGTTTGCTCAGCCACACGTTGCTGGCCTCTTCGGCCTACTTTTCAGCTGTTGCCGTAACGACCAATCCACCCGACTTTCAGTCTCAAGTTGTCATGTGGAACATCGCCGGAGCTGTGGGAACTTTGCCGCTGTCCCCAGGTGGATTGGGAACGTTTGAGACGGCTTACTCCAAACTCTACGAGGTGATCCCGGTCGGTGGTCGACCTCTGGAGGATGGGTTTGTCGTTTCCCTAATTCTCCGTGTTATCTCGGTGATCATTGCAGCCATCGGTGTCGCAGTATACTTCGTGGCTCGAAAAGAGATGAAGCAGCTACTCACGGAAGCCGAATCGGCTGAATAGATCAGTCGATTGATCGGTTAAGCATCCGTCGTTTCAGCGCTGATAGATTGGCAAGTAATGGTGCTGAATCGAAAGGCTCAGGATGGCCATGGCTGTTGAGTAAATCTGGCTGCCTTCCTCGCCACGACCTTTGAACGATCCATCATCATTCTGAATTGCCATCAGTAAACTCTCGGTGATGTCTTTGGCCCGGCTGGCTGTTTCTCCGCCACGCTGCGCCATACCCTGCGCGTAATAGTAGATGCCATAGTAAAACCAGTTCACATCCTGATCGGGTGTCATCCGGTTGCTGAGCAAGTAACGGCTGCATGCTTTGACTTCCGGCGAGTCATACGCGCCACTTACTTGTAAAGCCAGCAATCCGGCTGCCGAAGTGGCGAATTCTGGGTTGCGACCTTTCTGATAACAGAAGCCCGTATTCAGATTCGTCGGTTGGCCTTGGGCATCTCGATCCGAGTTGTAGCAAACTTTGAGATAGGCAATGGCATCATCAATCGACTTTTTGGGTACCGTAAATCCTGCGTTGCGCGCTGATCGAAGCGCCATCAACTGCCAGACGGTGACGGATAAATCCGAGTCTTTAGAATTTGGGTTATAGCGCCAGCCGCCACGATGAACCAGCGACTTTTTAACTTGTTGTGCGCTAAGTATTACGTTCAATGCCGCTTCGCAGCGCACACGGATCAACTGATCTTGTTGATCGGTTTTGCCCATGCCACACATTTCCGTCAACATGAGCGTGATGATGCCATGTCCGTACATCCTGGAATGATCGGTGCGGCCGAGATATCCGTCACGGACGAGGGGTTCTTCAAGAATGTAGTCCAATGCACTAGCGAGGGCACGTCCCTCTTTCGTTGGATCACGCGGCTGATGTCCGATGGAAGCGAGCGACAAGATGGACAGTGCCGTAAAGGCAGTGCTGTGTCTTGGTGGGTGGATTTCCTTCGCTCGGAACCTCCGGCGCCATTCGTCCAGATCGCCTTCGAACGGATCCTTCTTGTCCGAAAAGCACCCGCTGCGATGTTGTTTGGATAGTAGATAAGTCGCTGCACGTTCGATGCACTGATCGACGCTCTGGACGTCATCGGTTTTGGCTGTCTCTTGGCCGGTTGCGCTAAGGCTGCACATGATGGAAATGAAAAAAGTGAAACCCAGGATGCGAGTCATTTTCGAGCCCTCGCCTTCTGCCCCAACGCTTTGTAATAATTCTCAATGGCTTGCCGATACTCTGGCGAGACCGCATCTTGGCGGGACTGGAGGACATCTTCGGCCATCTGTTTAGGTAAATCGCCCCAGCGGCGAGGATCAGCCCCGATGACATCTTGAGGCGTAAATCCCTCCGCCATCGATTGATCTAACTGTTTGCCAAATTGAGATTGGGTTCCTGCCGCCGTCTTGGCTTCCGCGCTCTGCGAGGGCTTCGCCATTTGAGGCGGTTGGGATTGGCTTTGCTGTTTTTGCTTCTGGCTCTGAGATTGCGATTGCCGCGTGTTCGCCATCGCTTGCGCTACCGCCTGGAGGGCTTCGACGAAATTCTGTTGTGCCGGAGTGGCTGGTGGTTGGCCATCGCCGTTGGGTGAAGATTGAGCCGGTTGGTTTGAGTCGGGAGTCTTGGGTTTGTTCGCCAGCGATGCATCGTTTTTCCCTGTTGCATGGATCGCCCGATCGAGTTCGTCCAGTGCTTTGGCCAATGCTCGCCCTTCTGCTGTTTGCGGAACGGTCGGTGAAGGTTTCGCCTGACTTGCAGCGCTGACGTTGCTCGCGGACTTCGCAAGCTGCTGGAGCTTGTCCTTCGCTATGGTGACTTTGAGCGCGGACTCGCCGGGAGGTGATTCCTTGGCCAACGCTGCGCGAGTCGCTTCGAGTGCGGTTTTTGCGGCTTGCTGAGTCAAATTGGACATCGTTTCAAGCGACTTGGCCGCTTGAGACTGCCCCAATCGTTTCGCATGGCGTCCGGCGCGGGCCATCGACTGGTGTGCATCATCGACTTGCTCGTTAATCTTGGCTTGTTCTGATGCCGATTCTCCGGCGGGTCGCTTCGTATCGGCCGGCTGCTTGACGCGCTCAGCCAGCTGCTTGGCATCCTCAGCCGCTTGGGCCAGGTCTGCTGCGGCCTGCTGCGCCGCATCGTTCTGGATTTCTTTGAGCGTTTCTTGCATGGCAGGGTTTCGCGCCAGTTCAGCCTCGAGCGCTGCCAGCACGTCTTCCGGGTTTTCCTCGGCTGCTTTCATTTCCTCGGCCAGCTTTTCGGCTCGCTGGTGCTCCTGCTTCAGCTTTTCATTGATTGGGTTGTCGCGTTCTCCGTCCCGTAACGCCGCCCGTCCGGATTGTTGATCGGCCAGTTGTTTGGACAGTCGATCGAGCTGATTGGAGATGGCCTGCTGTTGCTCGGCGGCTTGGGAAACGGATTGTGATTTCGGCGATTCGCTGCTGGTTTCCCCTGCTGCTTTCTGCAACTGCGACTGTGCCTGGGCAATTTTTTCGGCGACTTGGTTTTTGTCCAGAGTTGCAATCGCGTCATCGGCATCGCGAGCTCGTTGTCGCGCTTCCTTACGAGAAAGCTCACGAGCGTTCGCCTCACGACGCAAGTCATCTGTCAGGTTCTTCAGTTGGTTGGCGGATTCGGCATTGCGCCGTGCCATTTCTTGAACTGCTTTCTCAAACGAATCGGTGAGGTCGGAGTCTGCGATTTGTTTGTTACGCGTAGCTTGTTCATTGAGGTCGTTAGCCAGTTGCTGCATACGTTTGGGCACTGAAGGAGTCAATTCAGCCAGTTTCTCGCGTGAATTGCAAGCCGAATGACTGGCTGCGAGCTGCTGATTCCTGGCGCGCTGGGCGAGTCGACCAAGCTGACGTTCTACCGAGCTGTTTTCCAAGTCTCCTTTGCGTAATTCTCGCTGTCGCCGCTCCATTTCTTTGGCGACTGCTCGAGACTCGTCACTGTCTTTGTTCTCCTTAGCCTGTTTTAGGGTCGCCTTGTCGACGCCAGCTTGTTGCAATGTCTTGGGGAGTTGCCCAAGTCGTTCCTGCGTGATTTGCCAATCGTCCAGCTGTTCAGTCGCACCTCGCGATGTTGCCTGCTTCTCGTTGTGAGCCAACTCCAAGAGTGAGTTGAGCAGTTCTCGAGCTTGTGCGTCTGCCTCGATGGATTTTCTTGCCCGTTCGATCTGCTGAACTTTCTTCACAAGCTGTTTAGCATCAGCAAGATTGTTCGGCGATTGTTTTTCTTGGGCTTCAAGTGCACGGGCCAACAGGGATTGGTCGGAAGCCGCCTGATGGTTGGCTCGTTTTCTCATCTCTTCCAATTCCGCGTTGTCACGCATGCGTTTCGCTGCCGCACGGACGTTGTCTTTGAATTGCTGTTGGGCGATATCGAAACGCTTTTGCTCATTAGGTTGGAGTGCTTGCTCTTCACCATTTCGAATAGTGTCTCGCATCCGGTTCGCTTCGTGCTGCACCTCATTCAAGTGAGGATTGGCTGCCAGTTGTTGTCGTAAGAGTTCTTTGCGAGCCCGCCGTGCCTGTTCAGCAAGTTTGCGAGCCAGTTGCTCGGCGTTGCGATCCGCATGACGATAGGCATCTTGAAGTCGTTTTGAGGCGCTAAATTGTTTCTTCGCTTCGGAGAGGGCTTCAGTCCGTTTCTGATTTTCTCGATAGCGAGCCAAGTCGTCATCTCGATGCTCGAGATGATGCCTCAATCCTTCGACTCGTCCCCGCTCACCATCGGCGATCTCAGCAAGTCGCCGTAACGATTCCTGCAGGTTCTTGGAGGACTGTTCGTTGAATGCCTGCCGGTTGTTCCAGGCTTTCTTGTCTGATTCCGTTCGACTGGTTGGGTCATCTTCGGCGCGTTTCGCCTCGTCAGTGATACGATCCTGGCGTTGAGCAAGTCGCTTGGCTTCGCCCGCAAGCTCGTGGGCGTTTTCTGCGGCGGCAAGGTTTCGCATGAGTCGAGCTGCGTGGGCTATCTTCCCCGCCGATTCGTTGGATTGAGAACGGAAATTCTTGTGCTCTTCGCGCGACGGTGGTTGGTCGCCTTGCGCTAACGTTCGCAGGTCGGCCAGTGCCGGTTCCAAGTGGGTGCGCTGAGCCTGGGACAGCATACGTGCGACGGCGAGCAATTCGACTTCGTCGCTTCGCGCCGGAGCCTCCGGCATCGCTGTTTTGATTGACTCGCGAAACTGCTCCAGGCTTTCGTTGGTCTTGCGAAGAAGACTCTCGGCTTTAGCAATCCGCATCAGGTCAGCCGAGTCGCGTTCCGTCACGGGTTTTCTGGTGGATGCCTCGGCTTTGTGGACGGCGTCACGAGTCTGATTGGCGAGTCGCTCGACTTGCGTCAGTTGTCTGGCGAGCGCGCCCTGAGTCGCTGTCCAGCTGCGATCTTCCGCGGAAGTCAGCGGTTTGCGAATGTACAGCCGAATGGTTCCCGATTCTGAAGTCGTACCATAGCCGTCAGTGGCGGATAGTTTCAGCAGTACGATCGAGCCGACAGGAAAGTCGTTGGCTGCGATTTGCCATGGGCGCGACAGATCCATGCGTTTGGAATTGCGATCGAGCTCGAATGGCTGCGATTGCCATTCCGCGTTGGCGATTTTCCAATGCTGCATCACACTGGCAAGTCCATAATCATCTTCGGCGTACCCTTCAACGAGCAGTGTATCGCCTTGCACGACTTCCTGGTCTTGAGCTGGCAACGCAAGTTGAATGGTTGGGGCTAAATCGGGTGTGCTGCGAATCTCGAAGAGTGGACTGAATTTGTTCGTCACGCCATCCTTCGATTCCAAGTGGACTCGATAAGCATCTCGCGCCGCCGAAACGAGAAGGTCGCCTGTGAGCATGCGGCCATTTTCGGAAATCGTAAGTGGTAATCGTAGTTGGTCCGTCTTGTCCTCCGCCGACTCGACATGGAGTTCGGCATGGCGAACCGGCAGGCTGGTGGGCAATCGTAGGCCAATACGACTGCCAGCGAGCGCTTTGATGTCGCCCATTGCCTCCAGGGTTGTCACATCCGGGAGTTGCGTATAGTCCGGGTAGTGTATCGTTTTCTCGAATTCGGTGACGGTTGGGCGCGGCAACGCCGTGATGGAATAGAATCGTGTTAATCCATCATCCGCTTGAATGCGATACTCCAGATTGTTGTCGACGGTGACCGTCGTCGAAAAACGAGCCAACGTGTCTCTTCGCATTTCGGTGAGTGATCGACCATTCACGGGATCGACAATCTCAATATGAACCTGTTCTGGCCTCGCACCCGTCGATTCGACCACGATAGAAATTTCATCACCGGTTGGTATCGAGGTGTCGGCTGGCAAAGGCGCAAGAATCGCGATATGGATGTTGGTGGGTCGAGCCAGATTGGAGAAGGGCAGAGCGGCTCGTTGAAAAAACGCCGCAAAATTGAGGGTTGGGATTAGTATCAAACCGAAACATAAGCTCAAGCCGATCAACAAAGCCAGTGCGGAACGATAAACCCGAGCGATTGGAAGTAACTTGGTCAGATTCAGTCGCTTGATACGATGCGCCACTTCATCCTGAAGTTGTGTTCGTAACTCGACAGAGTCGTATTCTGCTTCGGCGAGTGATTGCGAATCGCCCAGCTCGACGGCTGACAGAAGCTTGGCGTCGAACGCCGTTTCAGATTGTTCGACAAGTCTCGCGA
>CAYYHV010000423.1:0-6664 GCA_964471695.1 uncultured Pirellulaceae bacterium | reverse complement strand
TATGGTCGCGTACTGGCAGTACAAAGTGCTAACTCGACCAGCGATTCGCGAGTTGTTCGGCATTTCACCGCGATAGTCCAAGCTCTGCACAACATGGTTTTAACGCTATGCCGCTGTAGCGTGGTTTGCCTTGCCGCGATGTTCCCTTCGATGACGCGTTTCGGTTGGCCACGCCGCGGACATCGCCTCTTTGGGGACGTGGTTTTTTTGGTAAGCTATCACGTGTTGCGACGATTGTTGGCTTCGGTGAGAAGCGGTGTCGTAAAGACCTTCTATTGTGTGACCTACGCATGAAGCTCGAACTTGAATCCGGATTCGTCACGCCTTCACCCACGGATGACGACTTCGCGCGGATAGAGGGCGAAGAATTCGCCATTCTCTCCGGCGCGGCCGCCGACACGTACATCCAGTGCGCCGAACAGAACGAACCGCCGTGGGAGTACATCCTCGAGTATCAAGATGGTTCACTCGACAAGCACTATCGTGCAACTGATGGGCCGATCAAACTTGACCAGATTCTGACGGCATTTCGCAAATACCGTGATGGTGATGCGACTTGGCTCACCGACTTCACGTGGGAACTAATGGACCTATCGTAACATCGCGCGGCTCCGGTCGCACAACATGGTTTCTTACGCCGCAGGTTCTCGGCAATGCCAACCGTTTACAGCCTATCCTGCACGGACTGCGACTACGCCAAGCTCTTCGGCTTCATCCAAGTTCCGTTCATGGTTCTCGACAACGGACAGCGGAAAAACATTCCGCACCCCGGCGAAGACCTTGCCACCAAACACCAAACTGGCCTGAGTGTTCGCCAACTTCAAAAACTTGGACGCATAGGTCGCCGCAATGCTTTCACGTGCGAACGCTGTCTCGAATTCCAGCTGTTCGCAGACGACGAAGTTGTGGATTCATGCGCGGCTTGCGGTCATACCACTGTACTGTGTCTTAGTGAACTTGTTGGTAAACGTGAATCGCACCTCAAATGTGCCAAATGTCGCACGGGTTCTCTTGTGTTGGCCGCAACTGGCAGGTCGTAGCGTCTTGAATTAGATTCTGCAGCGCAACGGCTGCTACTTGGCGACCACTCTGAACTTGATGAATTTTGGGCCAACTCCCAGTCCAACGCGTAGAGTCTTGAATTAAGTTCGGAAGCGCATCGCTTGTTGATATTGAGCCATAGTTTTACAATTTTTTTAGTTCAGACATCGCTCGAATCGTTTTGGGGGGTGTCGTAGATACCTTCCCTTTTTGCGACTCTGTTATTCGTGACCGCGCCTCATATCCAATGCCCCGGATGCAACTCGGTCGTTGACGCGCGCCTTCCAGTTTGCTCTTTCTGTGTACGATGTATCGGATGCGGCGTCAAACGTGACGACCGATTGGCGTGCTGTCTAAAATGCCAGCACGCCTATTGCCCGTGCTGCGGTGAGTGTAATCATTGCGGTTCCTTCTATGACAGTTCTACCGTTGTCGCTTGCGAATGCGGTCATCCCCATGACTCTCGACTCATTGATGAACTCGTGGCTCGACACGGTATGACGCGAGAAAAAAGATGGTGGCAGTTTTGGCGCTAAGCTTGCATTAGCTAGGCGCGAGAAATTGAACGGCAAATTCGCTCCATGACGAAGCTCCCAAACCGGAAGAATGGGACACGGTGATCGCCGTCGTTGGTTGGCAGAGAAATTTCTGATTGGCCATACCGCGGTGGGTTGCAGCACCGAGCGCGGGATCGTCCGGTTCGTATTTCGCCGGGTTAGACTTCCCAGCCCTTTCGATATGGCTCGCGTATCATGTTCAATGCGGCTTCGTCACTGGGTTTCAGGTTGGCGGCGTCCCAATCGAATTTTGATGACGTCCGGTAGGCGAGGTTGGCCAACAGAACCGTTTCCGCCAAAGGACCGGAATACTCAAAGTTGCAGGTGGCAGCTTTTCCGCCTTTGCAAGCCGTCACAAACTCAGTGTAGAACCCAGGCGAGTCGGGTATTGACTTAGCCGGCGGCAGAAAACTTTCAAACTTGGCTTCGGGATAGAGCGCGAGCTTGCTGAAACCGCACAGTAGCATTCCCTCTTCGCCGATAAACAAGTTGTTATTGCCTTTGAGTGGCAAATCGTACTTTTGCAGAATCTCTGGTCCATTCTTGGCTTGGTCCCAGTGCAACACAATCGGCTTTCCGCCATCAGCGGCGGGAAACTCAAATGTCGATCGCATCGACTTGGGGGAACGGAGCGAGTCGACGGGATCGCCACCGGCCTCGACTTTGGTGGGATACTTGAGGCCCAGGGCCCAAAAAGGAATATCCAGAATGTGGCATCCCCAATTCCCCATCTCCCCGGTACCGTAGTCCCACCAGAAACGCCAACCGTAGGGGCAGATTGAGGGATGATAATCACGGGCCACAGCGGGTCCGAGCCATAGGTCCCAATCGAGGTGGGCTGGGACTGCAGGTTTCTCTTTTGGGACACCAGGCATACCTCGACTTGAGGAAACCCAGGAATAGACTTCGTTAACTCGTCCGATGGCTCCCGATTGAATCAGCTCAACAACGCGATGCATATTGGGAATCGTATGACGCTGCACGCCTAACTGAGTCGCGACGCCCTTGTTTCGCGCCCTATCGGTAAGGGTACGAGCCTCCCAAAGGTTGTGTGCCATGGGTTTTTCCAGATATACATGTTTGCCCATCTCGATGGCTTGGTACGCCGGATGAAAATGCATGTGATCAGGCGTACTGATCACGACGGCATCGATCTCGTTTTCCATCGCGTCATACATTTTGCGATAATCAACAAACTTCTTCGCGCTCGGGAACATCTCCAGTCCTTGTTTGCCGCGTTCTTGATCGACATCACAGAGTGCGACAACATTCTGGTCCTTTAGTCCGTTGAGGTTGGCAAAGCCGCGACCGCCGACGCCGATAAAAGCAACGTTGAGTTTATCGTTGGCACCATCAGCCGCTCGGGCCGTGCTCGAACTGGTCCAATATGCGGCTCCGGCTAAAAGAGTCGACTTTAAGACGGTCCGACGGGATGGCTGAGGATAAGCGGTCATAATTCGGCGACTCCAGGTTTCATATTGGCGGAAATCCGCAGCAGTGACGGCTCATCATAACACTTCACAATTGCCGAAACGATATAGAGAAAGGCTGAGAAAAGCCGATCTTTTATTCGAGAAAAGTTGCAGAACTGGCGTTGCCGAGTGATGCCACACGCCTAAACTACACATGTAGTTGAAACGGAGTAGAGATTTGTCCAAGCGTAAACCACTATCGAAATCAGAGATTGAAGTCCTGCGAGTCGTCTGGCAGTTGAAATCTGCGACAGTGCGCGTAGTACATGATCAGGTCTCCGAAACGAAGAAAGTCGACTTCACGACGGTTCAAACGTTTCTATCGCGTCTGGCTGACAAAGGATATTTGAAGTATCGGCTGGACGGACGATCGCGTGTCTATTCTGCCAAAGTCCGTCAAGAGAGCGTGATTTTGGAAACGGTTGATGATTTCGTCGGCAACTTGTTTGGTGGCGAGCCAATGCCGCTGATTCGCCATTTGCTTAACGAATCAGAAGTCACTCCCGAGCAAGTCGCTGAGTTGCGGAAACTACTCGCAAAAGCGCAAGGGGACGACGATGAGTAGCTTGTCCGAACTCTTTGTGCATCAGGTATTCCAACTTTCGTTGGTGATCGTTGTAGCGTTGCTCTGCGATCACCTGCTGGTTGAAACCCGCCGACACCGGCTGCGTTACGTACTGTGGGTATTGGTGCTTCTCAAAGCGCTGATTCCGCCGGTCATTGCCAGTCCGACGGGTCTGTTTAGCCTCGCACAATCGTCGATCGAAGTCGTATCTGATTGCGGGAGCAGCGTTTCGACGAGTTGGACGACTGCTCTGCTTAATTTGCTGACAAGCCATCCCAACATGGTTTTCGTTGTGGTCGCGGTCTGGGTTTCGGGAGTCGCACTCCTTGTGAGTTGGTCGCTTATTCGGTTCCGCCGAATGGCGGCGGACGATTGTGATGACATTCGAGCCCGAATGCGTTGCGAGTCCCTCGTGGCCGGCCTTTCGGACTCGATTGGCCTGAAAGAGATTCCTCAAGTCAGAATTACCTGCACGGATTTTGGACCAGCCGTTTACGGACTGTTTCGCCCGACGATCGTGATCCCGCTCCATGTTCTCAAATCATTGACGGATTCTGAACTTCGTCCAATTTTGACTCATGAGCTGGTTCACATTCGCCGCCGAGACACATGGATTGGTTTCTTGCAGCTTGCGACGGCTGTGGTGTGGTGGTTCCATCCGTTAGTCTGGATCGCCATCCGGCGACTGAGCAATGCTTTGGAATTTGTGACTGATGATGATGTTGTCGCAGTTGGTGGAGTCGACGAGCACAATTACGCGGAAAGCCTCTTGTCAGTTATCGAGGCTGGTTTTGCATCACAACCATCCGTTGGCACACTCGGCGTGTTCTCTTGCGAAGTCACGCAGAGACGCGTTCTACGATTGATCAATCGCGAAACGACGGAACCGTCGCTTTGGCGATCCCTGGCAGTTGCCACGCTTTTGGCAGCTTTTCTTTGGCCCGGACGCGGTCTGTCGATGGTGAAGGGGAATCCGTCTTCCTCGCCACCGGCTCACGTCGCAGCATCCGACCGGTAAACCACTTTGCAATCAATGTTCCTAGGAGACAGCCAGTGACCACAGCGATCAACTACATTTGTAGTTGCAAAAGTCGACATTGCGTTTCTTTGTCGCAAATTATTTGTGTTCACAGTAAATGAATTGATAAGCATTGAGGTAAGAATCATGAGAACTAACGTATCGAATCTATTGGTCATTGTTTCCCTATTGATCGCACCAGCAGCATGGGGCCAAACGGTCGATGTTGTGGGCGGACAAACGAACGTAGCATTGGACTTTGCGACTTTGGAATCAGCAGCGAGCTTGGCTTTTTCCAGCGTGTCAGGTGACGTAATCGTGCCCGGCACGATCGCGGATTCGGTGGCTTTCCCCATCAATCCACGCGACGCCGCCAGCCTGCCGACTACGTTTTCCTACGACCCGTCGGATTTCCTGGGTACGTTTTCGGGATCGATCGAGCACACAGGTTCGGTATTCTTCAACGCGGACTCTGTCGAAGTCGGTAATTTCAAGATTGGTTTCGATGCGGCTCGCGCAGGATCACTCAGCGGGGCTGGAACAGGTTTCTTTGTGGAGAGCACGACTGGTGTCGCAGCGATTCTTTTCGACGTAACGAACATCGGAACGCTCACGACAACTACCAGCCAACTTGACATTGGAGCTGACCTGGCTGTTTCGCCTGAGTTTGGACAATTCCTTTTCGACAACTCGCTGAGTGCGAGCAACCTCGAAGGCGTTGTTGTGGGAGCAGCTTTGGTTCAAGGCGTGGTTCCCGAACCCGCCTCGCTATCGCTACTGATGATGGCTGGTCTTGGACTGCTCGGAATGAGTCGACGTAGGAGCTAGAGGCGACTCACCGCGTCAACATTGCAGTTCCGTTGGCGTTGGACGATTGCCTCCAGTTCAGCGTCAGAGGACAAGCCGACTACGGTCGGCTTGTCATTTTTTTTACGTTTATGCTTGGGGCAGTTGATAACTTGCCGGCTCGGCAAACGTTGACGGAATGTGTTGTTATTCCATGACTTTCTTCTCGACGGGATACCACGCATCAATTCGCGCTCGCAACTCAGCTACGAGTTCGGGCTTTTCGTCGGCCAGATTGTTTGCCTCGAGCGGGTCCTTGTTGAGATCATACAAACGCGGCTTTCCACGCATTAGCTCGTGAATTTCCGGGTATCGGCCGGGCAAGTCACCTTCGTAGCTGAGCAACAGCTTCCAGTGGTCTTGGATACACCACCGATAACCTAGTGTCGCTTCCGTATTGTCGAGGTCGGATTGATCGTGATCAAAACTCTCACCAAAGATTCGGTTTCTGGCGATCGGCGTCTTCGCTCGAAGATTCGGCAACAAGTCTAAACCGGGTAATCCGTCAGGAGCTTTCACACCCACGGCTGCGAGTAACGTCGGCAAGATATCGAGACTGGTGGCCAGTTCCGGACGATCCTGAGGTGCGATTTTGCTTGGCCAACGATACATGATGGGAGTTCGAGTCCCTCCCTCGAAGGGCGATTGCTTTGACCGCGGTGCAAAACCGCGTCTCCAACCCTCTGGCCGATTTCCAAGTTGCTTGACGGCGGTCACCCAACCATTATCACAAACGTAGACGACGATCGTATTGTCTCGCACCTTGAGCGTGTCGATCTTATCGAGCAGGGACCCGCAGGTTTCGTCGAACCACTCGCACATTGCCCAGTACTTGGCCTGTTCCAGTGGAACTTCGTTTTTTTCGCCCAGGTACTTGGCGACTTGCTCCTCCGACGGATTATGCGGAGTATGTGGCATGAAAGGTGCATACCAAACAAGGAACGGCTTTTCTGATTCGACGGCATTTTCCATAAAATCGAAGACCGGCTTCATCGTGTCACGCCCGATCTTCAAACCGTCATCTCCGTGACGTCCTTGCTTATGATTTCCCAAGCCAAGCGTCATACCACTGGTGAATCCGCCGCGATCGAATTTACCTTCCCACCACTTCCCCGACTGGTGACTCACATAGCCGTGCTCGCCAAGAATTCGTGCGATGGTAGGG
>CAYYHV010000422.1:2094-6669 GCA_964471695.1 uncultured Pirellulaceae bacterium | reverse complement strand
ACTGAAAGATCAGCAGGTAAAAGCCGACGTTCATGAACACCCAGGATGTAGACGCAATCGACTCGATAAGGAAATTCGAGCGAAAGCTCATATCGCGCATCAGACTGTTGCGGATAAACGTCAGGAAAACCTTCCAATAAGCGGGACGATGCGAAGCCTTCATAAGTTATCCCCCGAACCCGCTATAACGCTTTAGTCCACGCTGGAACATCCAACGAGCCGTAAAGATAAAGAAGATGATCCAGGCGACTTCGACCAACAATCCAATCACCAACTTCGTTCCCGTGACTTTGCCTAGAAAGACCGCGGCAGGAAAATAGGCGAGGTACCGCAACGGCAGGAATTCGACGATCGAGTCGAACGGTGCCGGCAGCATATCCAGCGGAAACATATGTCCCGAGAGAAAGAAGCTCATCAACATGTAGAGAAACAGTAGCGAGCTGACTTCGAGGAACCAGAAGCTGATCAATCCAATCGTGGCTTCGAGAAAGTATCCCAGCACAAATCCCATGAAAAGCGTTGCAATGAACGCCATCATCGTTGTCGCATCTGGCCAGCCGGGGAAATAGCCGCGGCAGAGAAAGTAGACCAACGCGAACGGGCCGACGGCAACCGAATAGTATGCCAACTTGTGAGCAATGCGGCTGAGAAGCAAGAACCCCAGCATATCAATCGGCTGAATCAAGAATTTTTTGACTTCGCCAGATCGAACTTGCTGGGCGATCCCGCTCGCCAATCCCGGCATACTAGAGAAGGCTCTCGCCAACATTGTCAGTAAGTAGTAAGCGACGAAATCGTGATACGAATATCCACGAATGAGTGCGTCCGCGTTTCCATCGGATCGCATCGATTCAAAAATCGCAAACCACAGAAATATTTGAGTAATAATCGGCAAGAATCGCATCAATGTACCGAGCGCAAAATCGCCTCGATACACCAATCGTTCTTCCAGCGAGATGCGAAGAATCGTCCACCAGGTTTGGGCTCGTGCGTACATTCTGGTTGCCTGTCAATTCGCGCCGATGGGAGCCGAGTGTTCGACTTGCGAGAACATTCCCGCGATGACTTCTTCTAAGGGTGGATCCTCGACGCTAACATCCTCGATCGTGTACCCATCGAGAAGCGAACTCAAAGCGGCCGCGACTTGGGCGCGTTCGATACGAATGCGAGCCTTGGGTTCTGCCAACTCCAACACTTGCCCGAACTTTTCCAGATCGGATGGCATTTGACCATCAGCAAACTGCAGTGAGACGACTTTGTGGCCACTAAAGCGATCAACAATGCCCGTTAGCGAGCCATCGTATTTAATCTGACCGTTGGCGACAATCACGACTCGACGACAAAGCGCCGCGACGTCTTTCATATAATGGCTGGTCAGCAAGATCGTCGTTTGTCGCTCTTCCTGATATTTCCTCAAGAACTGTTGAATATTGTGCTGGGCCACAACGTCCAAGCCAATCGTGGGCTCATCAAGAAATAGCACATCCGGCGAGTGCAATAAGGCCGCTGTGAGCTCCATTTTCATGCGTTCACCGAGCGACAATTCCCGCACCGGTTGCGACAGTAACTCACCAACGTCGAGCAGCTCTGACAGTTCGTTAAGCGTCGCGTCAAAATCTTTTTGCGGGACACCATATATTTGCTGATGCAACCGAAAGGACTCTTGGGCTGGCAGGTCCCACCAAAGTTGGTTTTTCTGCCCCATCACCAGCGCGAACCGGCGGCGATAGTCGTTGTTCCGCTCCCAGGGAACGTGCCCCATCACGGTCGCCGAACCCTCCGTAGGCGTAATTACGCCCGACAGCAACTTGAGCGTCGTCGTTTTCCCGGCTCCGTTTGGGCCGAGGAACGCTACGAACTCGCCCTGCTCGACGTTCAAGTCGATATTGCGTACCGCCTCGACGTCTTTGTATTCGCGATCGAACAGCCCGCGGAGTGAGGCGAGCAGCCCTTCTTTCTTCTGATAAACGCGGTAGGTCTTGGTAAGACCCCTGATTTCAATAATTGACATAGCGCGGATTATACGGCCATGTCGCCTCGCCGGACACTCTCGTTCCCGTTGTTCGCAGATTTGTGAAGCTGCGCTAAGCATTTTTGAGACACCTTGGGGCAGCCATTGGCCGCAGTTGCCTTGTCCAGCTACGATGAGTGGATTCAGTCCCATCTCTGCCGGCGAAACCAAGTGCCTGACCTCCCGCTCCACCTGCTCCTTCCCCTGTTGGCAAGTTTTCTTTTTGTCACAGGATTAATTGTTGTTAAGCGAGCCACGGCGGCTGGCGTGTCGCCATGGACGATCACTTTTATGGCCAACTTGTGGGCCGCCACCATTTTTTCTTCACTTTGGTTTCTGGGGGGAGAAGGCCAACCACTAACTAGCTTGTGGCAACCGGCGATCATTGCGACGTTATATATCCTCGGTCAGGTTTTCACATTCTCAGCCATTCATCATGGCGACGTGTCGGTCGCAACTCCGGTTTTTGGCATCAAAGTCGTGATGGTGGCGTTTCTTGTGACTGCCGTGTTCGGCGGCTCGCTCTCGGTGAGCGTCTGGATCGGCGCGGCGCTCGCAACGCTCGGCGTTGGATTGGTTCAGCGCAGTCCGCAACAGGGCAACAAATCAGACAAACGCAAGTTGTTGCTGACGATCATCTTGTCGGTGATGGCGGCTTCATCGTTCGCCATGTTTGACGTACTGGTTCAGGTATGGGCTCCGACTTGGGGAGCCGGTCGCCTCCTCCCCGCCATCTATTGGATCGTGGCCGTTCTCTCATTAGGCTTTCTGCCTTGGTTCCAAGTCGATTTCCTTCGCGACAAGCAAGTCCGGAAGTTCCTGATTCCGGGCACATTCCTGATTGCGCTTCAGGCATTGTGTCTGGTTTCCACCCTAGCGATATTCGGCGACGCGGCTCGCGTCAACGTGGTTTACGCCATGCGAGGTATGTGGGGCGTGTTGCTGGCTTATCTTGTTGCCAGAAAATGGGGCGGCAACGAAGCGACTTTGCCAGCCAACGTCATGTGGGCTCGTTTCGCCGGCGCAGGCTTGCTAACCGCTTCCGTCATTCTCGTGGTATTATTTGGCAAGTCATGAAGTTAGCATGACGAAGTGGGAAATTGGGATGCTCACGGTTCCCTTGGATTGTCTGGACCCGTCATGAATCGACAGCCGTTTGGAATACCGCCTCGTTGGTGGGAACCGAAACTCAATCGCTGGTGGGTTCGCGCCACGAAAGGGTATCGCCATCGCATTATTCGGCAACAACTCATCCAATCCGTCGAAATTCAGCAATCTGAACATCTTACTTCGGCACTCAACGCAAACCGGGGCGTGATGGTATGCCCCAATCATTCGACGCACTACGATTCCAACTGCCTCTACAAAGCCGCCGACGAACTTGAGACTTCGTTGTACTTTATGACGGCGTGGCAAGTGTTCGGCGTCAGCAGTCGACTGGAACAATGGGCGCTACAGCATTCCGGTTGTTTTAGCATCAACCGCGAAGGGAATGATCGCAAGGCATTCAAGCAGGCGATCGAGATTCTCCAACATCAGCCTGAGCCACTGGTCGTGTTTCCGGAAGGCGACATCTATCACATCTCTGATTACGTGATGCCATTTCGCGAAGGCGCAGCAGCCATTGCGCTGAGCGCGGCTCGCAAAGCAGAACGAGATGTGGTCATCATTCCCTGTGGCATTCGATTCTGGTACCTCGAGGACCCAACACCACAACTGCAACAACAGGCGGCTGAACTAGAACAACGCGTCTACCTGCATTCCGATTCTCGTATGGGTGTTCGCGAACGGATTCTCAAATTGTCTGAGGCCCTGTTGGCTTTGAAGGAAGTCGACTACATCGGACAGACGCGTTCCGGTGCACTTCCCGAGCGATTGGGTTTCTTGACGGATTTTGTACTCACGCAACTAGAAGACAAATACTGCCTTGCTCGCAAAGACCTCGGCACACCCGAACGCGTCAAGCAAATTCGACAACATTTGATTGATGCTTTCGAAAAGGCATGTTCGGAAAAGAAAGACGCTACCACTTTGCCGCTCGACATGCTGCAAGACATGGAAGATTTGTTCTTCGCCGTTCAGCTATTCAGCTATCGAGGCGACTACCTATCCGGCTCGCCACGAATCGAACGAGTCGCGGAAACCTTGGACAAACTGGAAGAGGACTTGTTGGATCGACCCAGCCCGACCATCCGTGGCAAACGCCGAGTCGTCATTCGATTCGGTGCACCGATCCCACTCCCTAAAGAACGCGGCGGCCGAACTCAAGTGACCGAACTGACGCTACGCATGCAGAATGCCGTTCAGGAATTGCTCGACGAAATGGGAGCCACGCCTGAACGCTCCTTCTAGAGTTGGGATAGAGTTTTTTGATCGAGAAGAAATCGACTTCGATGCAGCCGCACCTAGAACACCTTGTACCCCATCTCGCTTAGCACTTTCACAGTCGCAGCTCGATGATCACCTTGGATCTCCAGTTGCCCTTCTTTGATCGTGCCACCTGCACCGCAAATAGATTTTAATAGCGATAGAATCCCGGGAAGATCGTTGCCGCCCTCCGGCAA
>CAYYHV010000422.1:0-2084 GCA_964471695.1 uncultured Pirellulaceae bacterium | reverse complement strand
CGACCGTGACAACTTTCCCGCGTTTGCGTTTCTCGACGAGCACCTCTGCCGTTTGATCTTCAGGGGGGATCAACTTGGGTTCAGGCGGGGGACACTTACACGCTTCTTCTAATTCGTTGCACTTGTCGCAACGTGGTGGAACATCAAATTCCGTGCCTTCAAACAATCGCATATCTACACCGTGAAAAAAGAAAACTCAGGAAGTCTTTTCTCCGGCGGGTTGCATCTCCTTCAGCAACCTGGTTGCCTCGTCCAACCATTCCATCGTGGGAGGAGCGTAGGGCCGGAACTTCTCAAATTCACCCTGCTCATCACTGTAATAAATTGCTCGGTATGGCCCAAGATGGCTGGCCGCTGCAGAATCCATCAAATTGCTGGAATCCGTGGCACTCATCTGGAATAGGACACGATGGGCCACGTCCCGGATCGTGCCACGATCAAACCAACGCGTCACATTATTATAAGTGTCGCACCAAATCAGCACGTGCACGCCAACAGTGGGCCCTTCTTTCATAATATGCGTCAGATTTTGAGCCGGCGTTTTGGCGTTGTCTTCATCTCCAAACCCCCCAAGTCCATAATCATCGTCCGATTTCCGTAGCGAGCGGAATCGAGCCAGGTTGTAAATCGTCAGGTAGATTGGCTTTCCCATTTCCCGTGATTCAAGGCGTCGACTCACCTCATCCGCGATTTCCGTCAATCGATCTTCGACATCGTGGTTAGCAACCGACTCGATATCCAGCGGCAGTCGTTTCGATAGTCGACTGGCGAGCCCTATGTCTTCGGCTTCAAATCCACCACCATCGAGAATGTAGAACTTCGCAGCACGATTTCCGGTCGTTTCATCCGCTTGCGGCTGGCAAGCGGCCAGCGCAACAACAGCGCCCCCTAAGACTCCGGCGGCAAGTTCTTCCTTCTGTCCAACCACCATCAAGTTTCCACCAGCCTGGCGTCGCAGCACAACATGCGTAGGCTCTTTGATCGAAATGGCTGAACCCAACCACGCTTTTGGAGCAGCCGACAGGCTGGCATTGGGAGCGGTATTCAATGCACGCACCAACGGTGCGTTACGTGCCGGATCCGCCGCGATATTGCCTTCAAACACAATCGTATCGGGCGTGTCGATGCTGCGGTCGTCTGCCATAGCTCGCAACTTTCGCAGGTACTCCTCGCGCTGTGAATCGGGCAGCCAGACGACTTGGAACGGATGATTGCCCTCGAACAGACCGTTCGCATTGTTGTAGATGGCTTCCCCAGGGCGGCTGAGCAACCGAGCCGCTGTATTGTCTTCGCTGAGAATCAAATGCGCATCGGCTTCGCTACATTGCAATGCGATACGCACTGCCATCTGCCCCAGCGTCGCACGAGCCAGCGAGTAGGCTCCAGCCAATGTTTGCGAACCAAGTAGCACATGAATGCCGAAGGCTCGTCCCTGACGCACCAATCGATCCAGGAGCAAGGAGGCCTCGTTAGCAATCTTGTCATCTTTGACGAAGAACTCCTGAAATTCGTCGACGATCAGTAATTGACGCGGCATGTCGACGTCCGGCCGAATATCGCGGAACCCAGCGACTCCCTGCACCCCCGCGTCACGGAACATATCCCCGCGACGCTTGAGTTCGTCGTCCAGTCGCTGGAGAACACTCAAACCAAACTCGCGTTCACTTTCGATTGCAACCACTCGGGCGTGGGGCAAACGCAAATGGGCGTACGTTTTGAACTCGACACCCTTTTTAAAGTCGACGAGGAAGAACTCGACTTCTCGCGGACTGTAATGCAGCGCCAAGTTGGTGATGGCGGCGTGAAGCAGCGTCGATTTACCGGAACCCGTTTTGCCGGAAATCAGAACATGCTGTGACGTCCCTTTTCCCAAATGCATCGTCTGTAACTTTGTCGCACCTGCCCGACCTAGCGGCACTTCGACTTCGTGGCGACTATCGTGAGTCCACCAATCGGAATCCGCAGGAACGACTGCATCGAAAGGCACTTCAACGCGATTGGCATCCTTTGCATGTTCTCCAGCGACGCGAACAATCTGAGTCAGCGTGTCGCCCTCGGGAGGCAAGTCGACTGCCAGAGGAAAC
>CAYYHV010000421.1:0-6671 GCA_964471695.1 uncultured Pirellulaceae bacterium | reverse complement strand
CTTATACGGACTAAGTTTCGGTTTCTGAGCAAAGACAATGCAGTCGATGTTCCCGATTTCGAAACCGGCTTCACGCACGCTAGCGGCTGCAAGCTGCAGCATATCCGCCGAGTCGCGGTTGCGATTCGCCTCGGAGGTGTTGGGAAACATTTCCCCAATATCTCCAAGCGAAGCCGCGCCAAGCAACGCATCAGTGACTGCATGAAGCAGCACGTCGGCGTCGCTATGTCCGACTAGCGAATGGTCGTGAGGCACATCAATGCCCCCCAACCTCAGAGAGTCGCCCGGTTCTAGCCGGTGCGTGTCGTGCCCAATGCCGACTCGAATCTTGCTCGTGGTACAGACTCCGAAAGAGTGCGAAAGTTCGCCAAATTACCGCGTCATTCTAGCCAAGCTGCAAAAGACGGACAAACCCAGTGCCTGCGACCCAAGTCGCCCGAGTGGCAGCAAGCCTGACGCATTTCCGCATTTTTGCAATGATTCGCCATTCCGGCGAAATCTATCTAGTGCTGATCGGCTTCCCCCGCCACGCGCCCCTCGGGACAGAAATAGACGACGAAGTCGTCCTCAGCCATATTTCTCCAGCCGCGGAAAAATTCAATGTTTAGAGGTCTCGTGCGTGGGCTGTTCAGTCCCAATAGCCCCGCTGAGGCGTGACGGCGGACGTTATTCAGTTTCTCAGTCGTGAATCTCTTACTCCCCTCAACGCCGATTAGGCAGAGGCTCCTCTGATTGGTTTCGAGCCGATCAGTCAGTATGAAATCACTTCCCCAGTCGGAATCGCCAATGCTGCCGACGGATCGGGGCGACTGTTTATCACTGATCAACGTGGCTCGATTCGAATCATGCAAACGATAATTTGGTGTCGACTCCGTTTCTCGATATCGAACCGAGGCTGGTTCCCGAACGACCTGGATTGATTTGATGAACGCGGCTTGCTGGGCACTGCGTTTCATACCGACTTTGGCAATGCAGAGAGGGTGGGAGTCGATAAGTTTTGAGTGCGTCCCGACTAAATGGAACGTTTCGGTTTGCGACGCGGATCCCAATCCGGGAAACCTTGTGGAACGGATCGCCCAATACGCACATCCTGACTGCTCGCGCGGCTCATCTTCCAGCGAAAAGTGCGGTGCATTCGCCGCCATATCCAACCAACGCAAACGTGTCGGCTGAGTGACAAGTCCGAATGAGTATGAGCTTGAACCGGGGTGGTTCCCGACGCTCGCTAATTGAGCGACGGATTGGGTTTTGGTCGGCGAACTCTAATCGGAGGTGTCGATCCAGATTCGGAAGAATCGTCGTCGCGTACATCTTGCACGCCGTCTTTTGGAACCGTGTGATTCCCGGCGCAAAGAGCTCTCGCGATACGCTTTCTCAGGCAATTGCGATAGCCCTGCATGTAGCTGAGTTGATCGGCAAGCAGATCCTGCTCGCTTCGAGGGAGTTTGTCGAACGACTCGCCGCTAATGAATCGGCTGAGTTGGTCGATTTTTCCGTTTAGCTCTTTCCACTCATCGACAACGCTACGTTGGTGGTCTGCGTTGACTGGCTTGCGTTCAGACATGGTCTCATCCAGAAAGTCTCTGCGTCGTTGTCTTCAATGTTCTTGTCGTTTCGACGATACAACATTCTTCAGCTTATCTGCAATTCTGCTCTTTCGCATCCGGTATTGAGGGTGTCCTTTCTCAAATTGGTTGATAATTGATGTGACATGGATTTCTCATTTTTTTTAGTTAACACCACTATGTCATGCGGTCGAATCGTTGGGCTACGAAGTCAGCGAGTTAAGCCGCTCGCGGAACGGTATTTTGTACGGTGGGGAAACTAACCAGACCTCGCTTGGAAAATTACTGACTTTATTGCAGCGAAGAAATAAATTTCTTGTTTCCACCTCACTGCCACCGTCGATGATTGAAAACGCTCGGAGATGTGACTTTGGGAAGTCTACTGAGGTTCGGGCCAATTCAAATGCTTATGCAAGAATTGAAATGTCCCCTTTCCGTTGATGGTATGTGGTCCGTCGAACCACTCGATCTCACAACTTTCGGGAATCTTCAGGCGATGTGCATAAAGGTTGCGGACTTTGGCGAACTCCCAACCCACTGTCCAGTCGTCGGCGACTCCGTCTGAGTGGCCACGTTCAACCATGAATGGACGGGGTGCAATAAGAGTTGCCATCTCTGCATAGTTGAAAGTACTGCCAAGGTCCCATTCGAAGATTTCGTACTCGCCGGACCAGACGTAGCTTTTGGGGTTGCGAGTCGAAGCATTTTTGTCGACCCACTCGTTGAAGTCTGCGGAACAGATTGACAAACAATAGTCTTTTACGAGAGGCGGGACACGCATCGCCGTTTTTCCGCCGTAGCTCAATCCATACAGCGCAATACGCGCGGGGTCGACAAACGATTGTGTTTGCAGCCAATCAACGATCTGCTGATGTTGCGGGACGATGATCGAGAAGAGCGTTTTCTGGATGGGATACGACTTGCGTTGGAGCGAACGGAAGCGATCTTCGAAAATGTATGGGTTTTGGGGTGCGAATGTTACAAATCCACGCTCAGCAAGTGTGGTCGCGAAGGCCTGGTAGTAGTGGAAATCTTTCTCTCCAATCGTACTTTGCGGACGCCCTTCTAAACCATGTTGGCACACAACAACCGGACGGCGCTCGTCTGGTTGGATGTCTCGCGGCAAGCATAGGATTCCATAGGCCATTACATCGGGAAACACGTCGAGTGTGACTTCGTAATAGGTTACTTTTTCAGACTGTTTGAGCTGACGCGTGTGGGCATTTGCGGGCAAAAGTCGATTTGCGTAGTGCCCGATGACATTCTTTCGGAAATGATCTCTGTAAGGTTGTACTGAGGTCGTAAATGCCTCCGGAGAACGGGTATCCAGATCTTCAAAGAACTGCCTGCGAACCTGCTGACTATCGACCAAGACGCGTTGGGTAAACTGATCCATTTCCCGCATCATGCGATGGAGTCGCGATTGTTCGTCTTGTCGCTTGGAGACCGTGCGAAGGTGGCTGGTGGACTGCAGTTTCTTACGCGGCTTGGCGCCTCGCATGGCAGCGTCAAAACTGCGAATGGTGGAATCCCATCCGAATCCAGGTTCGTCGCTTTCGATAAGTTCCACCCAATCCTGATGTGGTGAATGCCGCCGTGCGGACTCAATTTCGTTTTGCACGACTAACGCGGCGGGCGTCTCGATTTTGGCGGGTGCGCCGTCCGTTCCTGTTGGAAGTCTGATGTCTGGGTGCGCGCTGGCTTCGATGATCAACTTGCGAGGCGAGATCATTGCGCACAGTTGGGCATCGCCAAATACCTCCAGCAGTCCGAAAACATTTCGGGAGATAGGTTGTTGGTACATCGTTGCTGCTCGGTCATCGACGTATCCACTGACCACCGTCGTTTGGATTCGAGGGTCGAGGGCTGCGGCATAAAGCGCCAGCATGCCACCTTCGCCATAACCCATAATTCCCAGCTGCATTTTTTCGTCCGTCTGCTTCGCCATAACGTCGACGGCTGCCAGAATCTTCTGGAGTTCGTAGCCAATGATATGCCGTCCAACCTCGAAGGCTGAACGATAGATGAGTTCGCGAGCTGTCACGTCGGGGCTGCGGAGGAAAATGTCAACTTTACGCCTGCGGCTGATCAGCGCGGGCACCAGAACCTCATAGCCTTGTTCCGCCAGTCGTCGCGCGAACTGAGATTCGAGTGGAATTCCGTCTTGAAGACCGCAGACTTGTTCTGGAGTCTGGTCCGCGTCGGGGACGGCAATGACGAATCCAATGCGAGTTCGTAGTGGTTTCAGCCAAACTCCTTCGCCAGCGATTCCATTTATGGCAGGCCATTGAACGCTATAGGCCAGGAAGTGATCGCTCCAGGCAATCGGCGGTTGTCCGTTGAACGTCTTTAGGCCATCCGATGCGATCCGCTCATCCCGAACTCCCAGAATCGTTGCCAATCGCTGCTGGAATATGGGCAACGAGGAATCGAATTGTTGCGTTGACGACAAGGCATCTTGCCAGGCTGCGGCTCGTCGATCTTTGGATTTTGCCAGCTCACGAAGCAGGAATCGGTCGATACCTGCAACCATTTCCGACGCAATGTCTGCTGCTGTTTCCAACGGTTTGGTATTAGGCAGCGATGGAATCTGAGGTGGGGTTGGTTGCTCCGGCTGCGTGGCAGTGACAGTTTGCGCTAAGCTGGAATTGGATATGACGATGATCGCGACCGCGACCATCGCGAAAATTCGGATTGGCATGACATTCTCAACGTGTTGGGAAAACAAGGCGGGGAAGAGAATGGCTGGATTCTATCAGGTTTTCCTGCGATTGCAGAATTGGATCACGAATCGTCCAACGTGCATGTTCATAGAATTACATGCAAGATTTTGTGGGGCTGGCACGGAAACCGTGAGCACGAAAAGTCACGTTGAGGGTTCGGTGCTCGACTAACGTGACTTGCGTGTGGCTGCCAGGAGTAATCCCATCATGGCAAGCAGCATTGGGCCGCTGGTAGGTTCGGGAACCGTGATTGGGGCAATGTCGACCGCAGCAAAACTGGCTGCGGCAGGTGGAATCGAACTGGTGTCAGGTAAGTCGTTAATGATTAGCAGTGCGTCAATCGGCGAAACGGCTCCGTCATCGTTGACATCGAGAAATCCACCGGGTGGAATGTCATCGAACTCATCTAACTGACCAGTGGTAACGTCGCTGTAGACTCGATTACTGAGTTCATTGATTGCGAGCAAGGCGTCCAACGGCGAAACGGCGTTGTCGAAATTCACGTCGGATCGCAAAACCTTGTTATGCCATCCCAGATCGTCGGCAACGAATTTCGAGATGGCGAGGTCCGCCGCGTCGCTGCCAATCTGCGCGCCCATAATGCGTCCGGCAAAGTCGTCGGCTGGGACATGGATACCGCCCCACAGCCGGGAGATGCCTGCTTCGTCGGCTGCATCGTAGTAAGTCGCCCATTGTAGCGTGATGTCTTCTGAAGGACCGTCTTCGAAATCAAGAAACTCGGTGGTAAACGTTTGCTCACCCAAACCGCCGGGGAAATACTCACTACCAGTCATCTTGGTCAAGACTTCGGCAGCCGCGCGGCTGAACGTGCTGTGCCCGGAAACGTACGCGGCAAACGCTGGCGTGACAAAGTTGTCCTCCTGGTACGGAACCCAATTCTCGGCCAGTATCCAGTCGGTCCCGCTCAGATCATTGGCAGGGTCGGCCGGTTCGTGATTCCACGACATAACAGCAATCTTGCCGACCATCTCTTCTTCTGTGAAATTCAATGTAAAGTTGCCATCGGCATCCTGATTGGCATTCTCGTACGCGTTTCGGTGACGACCGCCGACGGCGACCGAGTCGGCGGTAATTAACTCGATCAAGTCGGTTTGAAGTTCGAGCCCATCAGGATGAAACGATGGGAGATTTGCGTCACTCGATTGGCCTAGCGAGCCTTGGTAGCGAATTTTGGTAATTGGCCGCACGTAGTCGTATTCTCGTTTGGTGCCCCAAGCGGCGACAGCTGCATCATGGGTTGCACCATTCAGCCCCAGGTACATCTTGACGTCCCATTCCAGATCGCTGACCACAGCACCCGTTCCACCAATTCGTTTTTCAACAAGTGGGTGATCTGCAATCTCATTCGCCAAGACATTCCAGTGTCCCGGCGGTGTTTCTGAACGCGGACCATCCGCCCAGAACTCAGCCAAGACTCGTCCGTAATCAGCGGTCTTGACGATGTTGTCGGAGTAGGGTTGTCCAGTCACTGGGTTCACCGAATACCCCTGATCGTTGTGTGTTCCTAGTGGTCGATTACCAGCCGAATTGGGTGAGATATTGATGGTTCCCGCTCCGGCGCCTTTGGTGGGATCGAGCGAATTGCTGTATTCGATCAACAGCTTTGTGTCAGAACGATACTCTGCATCGCCGACTCCGTTGAGCAGCGGTGGCGCTCCAGGGTCGAGGTCGGACCAACTGTTGGGGCCGTTGCTGCTCATCGCAAAAGGAGTGACGCTGCCCCAGTGTGGGCCGACGTATGTTTGTAGTGCCTCACCCTCCAAGCCGTTTTGTGTCATGGCGGATTCCAGGAAAAGCGGCTGCCAACGATTGGCATCCGCCAACGTCGTATCCGGCGTGACCACGCCCGGGAAATCAACCACCATCGGATTGTTGGATGGTGTGTATCCGGTGTTATCGACGTAGTTGTTGGCTTCGTTCGACCCGTCGTCAAGCGTTGTTGAGAGAATCTGTTGAGCAATGCGATTCCCAATGGCAGCCGGCGAAGTACCAACCGTTGTATTGATGCTGCGATCGTATCCAAGATCGTCCATCAAGTTGTCAAACATGTTTTGCGACATCACAGGATCATCTGCAAGTTGATACCTTGCGGAAAGAACTCGGTAGGCAGCGTAGCTGATGGCTTCATCACGAGCACTGCTGATGTTTTCGGCGAAGTGTTTGTCCTGCACAAAGTGACCCTGGGCAATAGGATCAAATGTGGACCACGCGTCGTACATGGCGGCTGACGTGTGGTACAGATTTCGAGCGTGAACGGTGGGCGCAGGGAAATCGATACGGATCGCGTCCAGCATCGCTTCGTTCCACTGTCGAGCCACCGTTTGGGCTGCGACATTATTTGACAATGTGGACAGTGTTATGT
>CAYYHV010000420.1:0-6692 GCA_964471695.1 uncultured Pirellulaceae bacterium | reverse complement strand
CCCTTTGCCTTGTCGAATGGATTGTTCGGCAATTACGTGCCAAGAAGCAAGACGACTCGCCGCTGGTTGAAGACGCAGTGCCCAAACCGGATGTCCCGCCGATGCCGATGGACAACCCATTCCATTCTCCCAACGACGAGTAATCAGCGATGACCACATCAATCAACGCGTAAAATCGTTGGCGTCGCCGGGTGGATCACAAATTTCGTTCGCGATATCAGGATCGCTCGCAAAAACCGGGAATTCTCCGGTAGTTTCGCGTCAGCGTCTTGCTGATCTATCATGTGGCCATGGAACTGCAGGAACTTATCGCATTCAACGACGAAATTGTTGCGCTCTCGCGAGCCGGCATTCCCATTGGCGAAGGGCTTATGCACACAAGCCACAACTTGCCAGATCGGATGGGCAAAGTCGCAGAACGTGTCAGCCATCTGATGCAGCAGGGGCAGTCGCTGGAATCCGTTTTTGATGCGTGTCCTGATGAGTTCCCGGCTCACTACCGAGCTGTTGTACGAGCCGGCGTGCGGTCGGGAAAATTGACGACGGCCAGCGAAAGTCTGGCTACCAGCCTCCGGCGGATGTCCGAGTTGCGCAGCGTTGTCGCCAACTCGCTTTTCTATCCCCTGATCGTCGTCTGTTGTGCGCTGATCCTCTTCGCAACTTGCGTCAGTCATACGCTGGTCGTCCTGCGGGACTCGATCGACGGTCATCGACTGACGGATTTGCCAGTTACGAAAATGTGGTTGGATTTTTCAACATCGCTTGGCAACTGGCTTGGTTACCTTCCAGCCTTAATTGTTGTGGCTGCATTCATCTGGTGGTGGCGCAGTGGTCGCTCAAGAATCGCTACCATGGCCCCTTCGTCGATGCGATTCGCGTGGATCCCCGGTGCGGCTGGACTGCTCCGCAGCGGCCAACAGGCAATGTTTACCGAAGTCCTCGCTTCGCTGATCCGCCAGGACGTTCCTCTCAATGAATCCCTGGTGCTGGCCGCCGAAGCGACGGATGGTAAGCAACTGCATGATGACGCACGTGAACTTGCTGAGCGAATCGAAAAAGGCGACACAACGGTTTGGAGATCCAATCGCAAGTTCGGTATCCCCCCGCTGGTCGCTTGGTTAGTCGGTAACAATCACGATCAGCGCTCGTTGCCCGATACACTCCAACGACTCGCCAATGGCTACTTTCAACGCGCTCAGCGCCGCGGTAATTTGCTGAGAACGGCGTTGCCAGTTCTCACGACCTTGGGTATTGCCGGCGTATCAACGATGGCTTATGCCGGTTCGTTCCTATTCCCTTGGATGTCGATCCTGTCACGACTTTCTGAATTTTGATAAACCAATGCCCTTTGGAAGAACATCGCGATGAGCAAACAGGACGATCATTCCGTTGCCCGAGACATCGCGCACGTCGTAGGTACAGGTGGTATGATTCCTTCGGGATTGCGGGCTGCCGCACTGGAATCCGACTCCAAGAAGACAAGCCGCCAGCTTAATGAAATTGCCAGCCGCCTCGAAGACGGCCGATCGCTGGTTGATTCACTCGACGATGGACACAAGGTGTCGCGATTTCTTGCACGGGCCATCGAGTTCGGAATGCCGTCCGATCAGTTTGGAACCGTTCTCGTCGAGCTGAACGATTTCCACGCACGACAGCGAGAAGCCTCTCAGAATCTTTGGACTTGTTTGGCCTATCCACTCATTCTGATCGCAATTCTGGCAAGCGTTGTTTTCGTTTGTTTCGGCTACGTCATACCCGAAGTCGGACGAAACCTCTTGGCGACTTGGGAGTTGGATGCCGACGCCGTCACTCTCGCTGCGATCTGGATGGCCGATCATGGATTCCGTTATGTCGGCTGGAGCCTTGTGGGTTTGGCGGCGGCGGGCGTGGTCACACGACTGTTGGTGGGAGCCCCACGGTGGCGATGGATCGTCAACTCGATCCCAATCGTTGGGCCTATCCTGAACTGGAAATCATCATGGGAATTTGCCAAACGATTGCAATTGCTGCTCGCCGGCAACGTGGCTCTGCCAGAGGCTCTGGAGATCGTAGCCGACGAACTTTCCGATGCGAATCTAGCCGATGTCAGCCGCCGATTAGCGCGTGGATGCAAGGCGGGACACTCCATGAGTGATCAACTGGGCGAGACGACTCGCGTGCTTCCGACCGTCAGTTCCTTTATTGCTTGGGGCGAAGCTAACAACAAACTCATTGATTCGCTACAACTGATTAGCGAAACGATGCGAGATCGTCTTCAAGCTCGCACTGCCATGATGAAGTGTGTCGTTCCGCCCATTACTTTTCTATCCGTCGCTGGCCTGACACTCACTGTCGCAGCCACAATCATTGGGCCGATGTTGCACATGATTCGAGTCATCGGTACGTTTGGAGGCGGCAACACCTTTCGCGCCGACATCATGCTGGGAGCAAGCTGGGTCGGATTTTCTCTACTGGGCGTCGCAATCTGGTTGACGGTTCACATCGTTTTTTACAATCGGCGTTACTCGCCCGACGCTTTCTTGCCGTTTGCGCTGAAGATTACAGCGATCATCCTGATGTTCTTTGGTTTCATCAGCCTGATGGCAGCCGCTTCGGGGCCTTTCAGTATTCCTGTAATCGTCGCGCTAATTGTGATTTCGGCGATGACGGCAAATCGCTTTCGCGCGAATGAAACCCGATCGCTGTTTAGTCAACTTGGGATTTGCATGGAACACGGATTGCCAATTATCACGTCGACTCGTGCTTTCGCATCGGAACGCACTGATGAGATTGGCATTCGAGCCGACCGGCTGGCGGACCGCTTGGAACAAGGGGTTTCGTTGGTGGAGGCGCTCAAGGATTCTCGCTTGCCGCTTACCGTTGAGAGTCGCTTGGCAGCCAATCAAGCCGGCGGCAAGTTGATTATGCCCAAACGCATGCAAGGGACCATCAACGATTCCTATGCCAATATCGATGAAACCACCTGGTTGCTGCAACGTATGGTGTACCTATGCGCTATCCCGGTAGTGGGGATCTTCATCTGGTCATTTATTGCCCTGAATATCATGCCCACGTTTCGGCAAATCTTCGTTGATTTTGATTTGGAATTGCCCACACTCACGCTGATGGTGATCCACATGAGCGACAGTCTCGCGACGACGACGGTTGGGCGAGTCGTCCTTGCGCTACTGGCGACTCTTATGCTGTTCTTCGTGATGGCAACCTTCGCTGCCATCCTCTACTTCATCGGGTGGCTGCGTTGGGAACCGCCGTTGTTGCGAAAATTCACGGCTCCTTACCATGGTTCGATTATCCTCCGAACGCTCGCCAACTCCCTTGAAACCGGCAAGGATGTCACCAGCGCCTTATCCGAGATTGGGGCTGCCTACCCAACACGGTATGTCAAATCGCGAATCGCACATGCCGTTAACAGCATGGAACAAGGCCGTGAGTGGATCCATTCGCTGCGGCAACAAGGACTCGTTTCGCGTAGCACTGCCGCTGTGCTCGACACGGCAAATCGAACAGGCAACTTGCCGTGGGCGATGCGTGAAATGGCGCAAGGTACGCATCGACGAATTGTGCTGCGAGCCACAGCATTTGCGCAATTCATGACTCCAGTTGCCATGGGAATTGTGGCAATTCCCGTTGGGCTGATGTGTGTGGCTGTGTTCGTTCCTCTTATTAATCTTATCCAGGCGCTTTGCTGATATGACCTTTCGTATACTTCACTTATTCAGAAACTCAAGAGGGGCCATCGACATGACGCCGTCAAATCGACGTCAAGCAGGTTCCATTCTCGTCGAGTGCGTCGGCGGAATCGTGTTGACTGGAGTCGTCCTCGCCACGCTGGCGTTAGGACTGGCGAATATCTCCCTGCAAAGGAAATCTGCGTTTCGCTACTTTGTCGCGCAGCAGTCTCTTGCCAACGCACTCGAAGACATTGATCAATTGACAAACAATGATCACAAACCCTCACAGCTTCGCGAAGTCAAATTGGATGCTTGGGCCGTTCAACGACTGCCAGATGGGAAACTAGTGTGCGAAGAAGCCACTCGCCTGATCAAGGCAACTGACCCGAACTTAAAAGCTTACGACGTTTCGGTCACCTGGATCGACTTGGCCGGCACAAAAGCTCGGCAATCAGTCACGATTCTGACTGCGAACTCTACGGGGGACGAACGTGAATAACAACGTCTCGACAAAGCGACGGAAGCGAGCGCGAAACCATTGTCGAGGCGGGTGGTCCCTCGTCGAATTGATCGCGGTCATCACCCTGATGGCACTATTGGCAACGCTCATCGTGCCGGCTCTCGCCAACGGCTTTCAGGCTTATCGCAACCTTCGCACCGAAGTCGATTGGTTCGAATCCACATCACGACTTGGTTTGACTTTGCGTCGCGATATCCGTCAAGCTACCGATGCTTCACTCAAAGCCACGGATGACGAATCCGAATTATTGACGCTCATCAGCGACGAACAATCGGTCACATACCAACTGCTGCCGGAAGGCCTTGAACGACGCCTCGAATCTAACGACGGTAGAACAACCCGCGAAGGATTCATGATGCCGCCGGAGACAAAACACACGTGGAACATCGAGCGAACCGCAGCATCCTCGGTGAGCTTGACGCTCGATCTTCCCGGACCTCATCAAAACAGTAAGTCGCGGCAAGTCGTATTACGTGGCTACCTTGGCCGCAATGTGATGAAGGAGGTGAACCAACCGTGAGTCACAAACCGCACCAACGCCAGGGCATGTCGATTATCGTAGCACTCGTTTGTCTCGTTGTCGTTTCGCTGCTCCTGGTCGCGATGACGCAAATCCTGTCCGCCGCTCGCGGACAATCACAGCTGCGTTTACTATCGCTTCAATCAGAGTGGCTTGGCGAAAACGCCCAAGACTATGTCGAAGGAATAGACGCGAGCGACGAAGTTCTTGAGACCTCCGTGTGGACGATCGACACTCTCGACGGACACCGACTCAGTGTCACAACGACAACGATTGAGGAAGAGCAACAAGTTGAGATCAACGCGGAAATCCGCAAAAGAGAACGAGTCGTTGCTCGTTCTAAACGGACCGCAATTCCGAAGGACAAGTCGAACGATGAATAACAGCAATCGAAACATCCGATCGAAGGGATTTACGCTCGTCGAACTCCTCGTCGTAATTGCGATCATCGGAATCCTCGTCAGCATGTTGCTTCCGGCAGTCGGCGCTGCGCGGGAAACAGCTCGACGTATACAATGCGAGGCGAATTTGGCCAAACTCGCCTTGGCCGTACAACAATACGAAATGGCGGAGCAACATTTCCCGGCGGGAGTCAGCGATGAAACGGGCCCGATTCGCAACGAAAACAAGGGGAATCTGCATCAGGGATGGATTGTAAGTCTACTTCCGTTTTTAGATGAACCCGCCGCGTTCGAAATGGTCGACACAACTGCCAGTGTTTACGACAAAAAACACGACGTCGTCCGCAATCGAGCCATCCCGCTACTCCATTGCCCATCAGCGCCTCGCAACCACGGCATCTCGCCACCGTCTCACTATGCTGGTGTGCATCATCACGTTGAATCGCCCATCGACGCTGACAATACCGGTATCCTTTTTCTTAACAGCCAAATCACTTCCGACGATATCACCGACGGACTTCAGTACACGCTTTTGGTTGGCGAAAAGCGCGTCGATGAAAGCGTTGTCGATCTGGGATGGATGTCTGGCACAGCCGCCACGTTGCGAAACACCGGCTGGATGTTGAACGATCCAGTCGTCACAGCCAAGGATGCCGACCCGGCTCTTACGGTCGGTGGGTTTGGAAGTTGGCACGCATCCGGCGGAGCCCAGTTCCTGTTCGCCAATGGTTCGGTCGACTACGTCGCAGGCGTTGCCGACAAAACCTTTCTTGAACAGATGGCCCACCGCTCCGATGGCTCGCTAATCAATCGAGAATAAGTCGATGAAACGCTCCCGGCAATCGTATCCACTATCGTTCATTTTCCTGACCGTATTCATTGCGGCCCTGCTCGCCGTTGCGATTTCATCGCTTGGCCCTAGCATTCGGAATCGCACGTGGGACTACACGTTGCTGCCAGCCTCTGCCATATGCTGCGGTCTATTGGCAGCCTTCATTGGGGGTATCGCCGGAATGCACGGCTTTGATCGCCCAAAACGCGCCGCCGGTGGGGCTTCCCTAGGGCTGCTGATTGGCTTACTGATTGGCCCGATGCTGCTGGTGAACTCCCAGGGAATTGAAAAACTCTACGTAACGCAAATCGGTGGAACCATTGGACTGCTTGCGTTTGCACTCTACTCGACGCTTTCCGTCAAAGACCACATGTGGGAACCAGAGCCGGAGCCGGATTTCGAAGAAGAAACGCACCAATCCGCCCCTTGAATTCGACTTTGCTCGCTCAATACCCGCATAATCGAACCCTAGCTTTCTATGCAAAGATGATGGACTGACGAATCCATTTGACGCCATTTGAAAGGGTAAAGACAATGGGAATGTGAGCAACATTACATTCCAACGGAGCAGAGGTATGGCAGGTTTTCAACGCATTCCGGTAATTATGGCCGGCATTGTGATCCTAACACTGTCCACATTGGCACCGCCTGTCGCAGCCCAAACGGTGGCTCGACAGTGGAACGAAGCGATGCGGGACGCGATCCGTATCGATTTCCCTGCGCCCACCGTTCACGCTCGAAATCTGTA
>CAYYHV010000419.1:0-6702 GCA_964471695.1 uncultured Pirellulaceae bacterium | reverse complement strand
CTCTTACCAATCCCGTGGCGAATGGTATCCCTGTCAGATTGTTGCCGGATGATTTGCTGGCAGAATCAGCCAGCGAACTCGAAGATATTCCGTTGACCCTGCTGCGCCGCAAGCCTGACGAGTCCTACCGGCTGGCAACCGGTGATGTTCTCGGTGTGTACATTGAAGGTGTTCTCGGCGAAACCGACGAGTTACCGCCGGTCAATTTCCCAGACGTCGCGAATGTCGAACCTTCGATTGGGTTTCCGATTCCCGTTCGAGAAAATGGTACGGTTCCCCTGCCGCTTGTGGAACCTGTCGACGTCGATGGTTTGACGATTGAAGAGGCCGAAGAGGCGATCATCAAGGCGTACACGGCTGATAAGGAAATCATCAAGGCGGACGAGGCGAGAATTCTCGTGACGTTGATTCGTCCACGTCGAGCCATCGTGCTGGTCGTTCGTGAAGATTCGCCCGCAAGTCAGTCGGGTTCGAACTTCAATATCTTCTCTCGAGCGGCTCCCTTGGCCCCTGGTCGTCAGCAGGGAACGGGTATTGCTTTAGAGCTGCCTGCCACCGAATCGGACGTGCTTAACGTCTTGGCGAGAACGGGGGGTCTTCCAGGGCCTTCGTCTGCACAGGAAGTCGTGATTCTTCGGGGATTTGCTGACTCGCAAGGCGGCGGAGGATTCCCGACGGATTCGAACGGGAATTACGATTTGAACCTGACGGACTGGTGCAACACAAATCAGTTGGATGAGAACGGGCGTCCGCGTAAGTTGAAGATTCCATTGCGATGGGATTGTGACGAGCCCATACCATTTGGACCGGATGATATCTTGCTGGAGACGGGCGACATCGTGTACGTGCCCGCCGGTGAGCCGCGAATCTATTTTACAGGTGGATTGCTGCCGTCACGCGAGGTGCCGATGCCACTAAATAGTGATCTAAGTGTCATCGAAGCTATCTTGCGAGTTGGTGGCCCGTTAATAAGCGGCGGTTTCCAATCGAATACATTGAGTGGCGGCGGCATTACCGGAGCGGGAATTGGAAATCCATCGCCAAGTCTGCTGTCGGTGATTCGCCAAACGCCCGATGGTGGGCAGGCGGTTATTCGAGTCGATTTGAACCGGGCAGCTCGGGATCGACGTGAGAACATTCTTATTCAGCCTGGTGATGTCCTTGTTCTGCAGGAGACACCGCAAGAAGCAATGTCGCGTTACGTATCGCAAGTGTTCAATCTGAATATCTTCACTTCGATATTCCAATCTGGCTCGGCTACCGTCACGGGAACGGGCTTGTTGCCGTAGCAAACGGTTCCCGGATTGTCGCGCCTCGGCGAGACGGTCCGGTATCTTGATGGCGGTTGACCGCGAGTCCATCCATGGGGTCGGCCGTTGATGGCTGCACCGTTCGGTTGATTCCCTAAGCCCTCGCCGAGACGGCTGAAACGAATGGGCGCTTTGCCGCTCACATGGGTTCAACGAGCCTTCTGCAGCTACCGTGGTTGGTGAATGAAGTGACCAAGCGGCTGCATCGATGGCTGCATTCTCGCGCCACTTCGATGGCTAAGCGAGCTTGGGGCACGACCGTCTGCGAGATTAAGCGACGAAAGCCAGCCAATAAAAGCACCATCCGGTGACGGCAGTCATGATCATGCTGGCCATGGCGATACGGCCCCAGGTGCGATGGAAGCGACTGTGCTCCGAAGGGCTGGGTGGCGAAGGAAACTTTTGCCACGCTCGATAGATCAACCAGCCCCAGAGAAAGGGCGTGGGGATCGCAAATAACAAGTGGATGATCAGGCTGTAGTCGATCCAATCGTTCCAGGCTCCGTCGACCCAGAATCTCGATTGGGCGGCCAGATGTCGCCAGCCATGCAGTCGCATCTCGACTTCGAACGCCAAGACGGCCAGCAGCAAGACTGCGGCCAGGGCGAGTTGAATCCATTTATGAGTCGCGTATGCCTTCTTTGATCGCACGACAAAGCGGCTGATGAACAGCATGGGTACGACAGCCAGCATTGCCACAAACACGAGGTCGAGCATAAAAGACCCGCGCGATCCAAGAAAGCCACTCATCCGATTCCAACTCCAAGATGCGAAATGTTCACGGCATTATAGCCTGTGCGCGGATTCGCGTAGTCAGGGTAGGGCGCTATTCTGAGTGGAAGAGAATGCGAAGTCCCGCGCCATCAAAGCCGCGGCTGCGAATCAGGGAATGGGGACTTCGTTCATCGCAGGTTGAGCGAACGAAATTGCCGATTGCAATATCGTTCGCGTTGTTGCGCCATCCATTTCGCCCGTTTAAGGGCGTTCTGCCGCCGTGTAGGGCGAAACTTTCTCGGGCGAGTCGCCGTGGATGGTAATAATGTTGACGACATTCAGCATCGCGCGAATCGTGGCACCCACGGTATCGGTCGAGACTCCGATGCCTTTGTAAGATTGGCCGTTGCATTCGATTTCGAGGGTCACCTGACCGAGGGCATCGTGGCCAATGGTAGCGCTCTGTACCTGAAAGTCCTTGCAAACCAGTTTCAGTCCCGTGATTTTTTCGGTCGCCAGGAAGGCGGCGTCGATGGGACCATCGCCATCGGAAAGCTCTTCCGTAAACAGCTCGTCACCTCGACGCAGGGTGAGTGTGACTTTCGGCGCACGGCTGGAGCCGGACGTGACTTCGAATGATTCAAGTTCCCACTCTTTTTCACCGCCGCGAATCTGTGCGCGAACCAGCGCCACGATATCGCCGTCGTAGATTTCTTTTTTCTTGTCAGCCAGTTCCTTGAAACGATCAAATACCTCTTTGAGTTGATCGCCGGTCAGGTGGAATCCTAATTTGCGGGCGCGATCCGCCAAAGCGGCGCGGCCGCTATGTTTGCCAAGAACCAGATCGGTATCCTCAAAGCCGACGTCTTCCGGGCGCATAATCTCATAGGTGCTGCGTTCCTTGAGCATGCCGTCCTGATGGATACCAGCTTCGTGAGCGAAGGCATTTCGACCAACGATGGCTTTGTTTCGCTGTACGTCCAATCCCGTGATGCTGGAAACCAATCGGCTGGTGGGAACCAGTCGTTTGGAATCGACTTTGGTGTCGGCGTTGTAGTAATCGTTGCGGGTCCGCATGGCCATAACGACTTCTTCAAGCGAACAATTGCCGGCTCGTTCACCAATTCCATTGATCGTACATTCGATTTGCCCGGCACCTTTTTCAACGGCAGCGAGACTGTTGGCGACCGCCATGCCGAGATCATCGTGGCAATGCACACTAATCACGGCTTCGTCGATATTCGGAACGCGTTCGACCAGGGATTGAATCACGTGACCCATCTGTTGCGGCGTCGCATAGCCCACGGTGTCCGGAATGTTGACGGTGGTGGCACCGGCTGCGATCACCTTCTCGACGACTTCACAAAGGAAGTCGATTTCTGTGCGCGCGGCGTCTTCTGGCGAAAACTCGATATCGTCACAGTATCCGGCGGCTCGTTTGACGCCCTCCACAGCACGGGCAATGATTTCCTGAGGAGTCATCTTGAGTTTGAATTCGCGATGAATCGCGCTGGTGGCGAGAAACACATGGATACGAGGGTGCTCGGCGTGTTTTAAGGCTTCCCAGGCACGGTCGATGTCTTTGTCGTTACAGCGGGCCAGCCCGCAGATCGTGGCGCCGTTTACCTTGGTGGCGATTTCACGCACGGCTTCAAAATCACCTGGCGAAGCGATGGGGAACCCAGCCTCAATGATGTCGACACCCAGATCAACTAGCGCATGGGCGACCTTGAGTTTTTCGTCCAGATTCATACTGGCGCCAGGGGATTGTTCGCCGTCGCGAAGCGTCGTATCAAAGATCTTGATGGATCGTGATTGCGTCTGCGTCATGGTTTCGCCTAAGTGATAGTTGGTCCGATCGTCTCTTAACAAAAAAACCCCAAGGCCACTTGGCCTCAGGGTGGTGTGCGTTTGGTATGAACGAATATCCCCTACGGCCTGCGGTTGGCTAACAAGAGCGGAAGTAGGTTTAGTGGGTTGAGATTCGTCATGATGTTCGTTGTCGCCGGTCTTGGCCCGTTTTCTCTGGGCCGGTTGTGGCCATATCTTGTGACATCAACTGTAACCCATGAGTCGATGGAGGGTCAAGCTAGCTAAATGCATTGTTAGAGTTGCTAGCGACCACAAGCAAAGTTGTCTCATCCGCGGACAAAGAATCTCGTCCCCAGTCGTAATTCGACTCCAAACGACGTGAATGGACCAGTTTGTTCGCCGGCTTACTCCCACACCTATGGGTGAGACAGTTTCAGTATGGCTCAGGTTCGACTGGGGTATTGGTTAGATGTGTTTTATCCTACGATTCTGCGGCAAATTGGCCCTTTGCGGATAACCTGAACGACTACCTTTGATGCTTGACGGTTTGGGAAGCGGAACAGCCCAAACCGTTTGGGACAGCCGCCAACGATTGGCTTTGCGGCGGGGCAAAGCCCCGACGCGGTTTACTTCCAATTCATTACCGAGAACCAATGTTGGATTTTGACGTAAAGCGATGCACGCGAAAATGTACCGCGACTGAGCAGGACTTGAAGCCTGGTGAGGAGTTCTACAGCGTGCTGGTTTCTCAGGGAGCCGAAGTTGTACGTTTGGATTACAGCAAAGCCGCCTGGGATGGGCCACCCGAAGGCAACATTGGTTGGTGGAAGTCGCGGATGCCGGATCCGAATGAGAAGAAAGTCGATTGGGCGCCGAGCGATGTGATCCTGCATTATTTCCAGAAACTGGCGGAGCGGCCTGATAGCGCTGATACGCGCTACGTTTTGACCTTGTTGATGATACGACGGCGAATGCTGAGGCTGGAGGAGTCCGAGTCCGCCGACGATGGTACGGAAACGATGATTCTGTTTTGTCCCAAGAACGAAACGGAATACCGAGTCCAAGTCGTTGACCCGAGTTCCGATCGAGTTGCTGCGATTCAGGATGAGTTGGCGAATTTGTTGTTTTCCATGGGAACCGGATAGGACGCATTGCCGTAAGCGTGAAGTGGATTCCAACCAGGCGGGAGTGCTCTCGCGGATGTGTCGGATAAGAAGTTCAGGATGAACGAACGAAAGCAGGATGCTGGTTTGAAAAACAAGACGACGACATATCGCAAACTGCTGCTCTTACTATTACTGCTCTTTGTGTCGGGCGGTTCGACGTGTCCCCGACGAATTCAAAACAATACCAACCAATCTCCGGTGGCGTTTGCGCAACCGCCTTCGCTCGAACAAGTCGCAGCGACGATCAACAACAATACACACCGAGTTCAGCGACTTCAGGCGACGGGGGCTTCTCTGCGAATTTCGGGATTCCCTTCGCTTCGTACCAGCCTCGCGTTGGAACGTCCGCTACGCTTCCGCATGCAGGCTGGGTTGGGGCTGACCGGGACCGAACTGGATCTGGGCAGCAACGACGACGTATTTTGGATGTGGGCAAAGCGGAGCGAGCCGCCTGTGACCTACTTTGCTCGCCACTCTGAATACGACGCGGGTGCGGCTCGTGAAATTCTCCCGGTTCCGCCGCATTGGTTAATTGAGGCTTTGGGGTTGGTGGAAATTCAGCCCAATGACAATTGGAGTGGGCCTCGTCCGCTGGGGAATGGCCGAGTCGAAATTCGAGGTGTCGCGATGACGCCGAGCGGGCCGTTGACCAAAGTGTTGGTTGTGGACGATCAACGAGGCATCATTTTGGAGCAGCAGGTTTATGACCAATCGGGGCAACTCCTGGCGACGGCGATCGCCTCTCAACATCATTTTGATGCGCAGAATCAAGTGACGATGCCTCGCCAAGTTGCGATTCAGCTTCCACCAGCCCAACTGGCTTTTACTTTGGAAGTCGACGGATATCAGATTAACAATCCGAACGGCGGTGGGACAACTTTGTGGACGATGCCCCAAGTGCCCGGTTCCCAATTGGTACCCTTGGCGGCTGTTATCCAAAGAGTCGGTGCTCAGCCAACGATGCGTGGGCAACAGTCGGTGGGGTGGAATTCGGGCAAAGAGTTTATGCCTCGATAGGCGATCACGCATTATTCACAGCGATTTATCGAGTCGTGACCTTAGGCCCCTGAGCGCCTTCAACTCAAGCCGTGAACGTCAAGACGCTCGCCGCTTACGACGATCAGGCTTCGCCTCTGAAGACCCCACCCCGGATAGAACGTGGTGTCGAGCTGCTTATGAACCGGCGCCTAGCGAACACCGGCAATGAACGTCGTCTAAAAATCGCGACGCTAGAGAATGGTTTGAGAACAAGTCGCCAAGCTACGAAGTCGATTCGTGGGTGCGACGCATTTTGGCGCGAGCTCGGCTGAGCGTGGGACCGATGGTGCCAGCCGGCATGCCGACACGCGAGCTGATTTCCTCGTAGGTGTGGCCTTCGAGGTGGTACATGCGTACCACTTGCGCTTCGCGATCATCCAAGCCGCTAAGAAGTCGCTGGACTTCATCCCGATCGTTGATTCTCTTTTCAGCGCCCGTGTCCAATCCCGCTTCGGACGGAACGGTCGCCGGATCGGCGAGCGACGTGGAATGGTCGAGTTTCAGGAGTCGCCGCACAACGACGCGACGTGCAATCACCGTCAAGTACGTTGCCAGACTGCTTTCACCGCGAAAGTGCCTCAAGACGGCGTAATCCTCATTGAGGATGGTTAAAAGCACGTCAGCGCACAGGTCTTCACGGTCCTCGGCGGTTAGCCGTATTG
>CAYYHV010000418.1:0-6735 GCA_964471695.1 uncultured Pirellulaceae bacterium | reverse complement strand
TCGTAGTACGTATCAAGTGACAAATCCGTCGAACGAGGTACCTTGATGCGAAGATTCAATGCGTAGTTTTGGTTGTAGGTATCCAGCTTTATCGAATTCATCCTTCGATCGATGTCCAAGTCGTAGCTAGGCGAGAAAATCTTCCTAAGCTGCGAATCCGGCTCTTTAGATTCTTCGAAACCAGGCGGCGTCAGGATTTCAATCACGACGTTCGGTTGTTCGTGACCTGCAACTTCGACAAAGCCGCGGTTAATATCGACGATGAGAGTTCCCGTTTGATCTTGTCGTGGAAAAGTCAGATTCAATCTTTTGTAAACTTGAGGTTCCGGCTTTCCATCTTGCGCACGAGCCGTCGTTGTTTTCATCCTAGGTTCGGGACTTGCGCTGTCGGGTTGAATGACGGTCGGTAAAATTGCGATCAAGATAGCAATCAACATAGTGACGACTCCTGCCAAAAATATTGCGGGTGAAAAAATTGAGCGCCTCGAGGCTGTTCGGTTCAGTCCACTTGGCAAGGGAATTCGATCCGGCTGATAAACGTGTGCCAAGCATCTTTCGAGGTGATCTCGAACTTCCATCGACGTGGGACGTTTCTCAGGTGACTTGCAATGCATGCTTTCGATCAGGCTGCAGAGCCAGATCGGGACCTCTGAGTTAATTTCGCGAATCGGCGTGGGATCCTCGTCCGTTATCTTTCGCAGGACTCCGTATGATGTTTTCGCGCGGAAAGGGCGACGGCCACAACATAACGCGTACATGACGCTTCCAAGACTGAAGACGTCACTCTTGCAGTCAATCGAGTCACCGCGTGCTTGTTCAGGCGACATGTACTCAGGCGTTCCGGTAATTGCGCCACTTCTCGTCATCGTCGCGTCATCGATTGTTCGAGCTAAACCAAAATCGGTAATCAAAATAGGTTGCCATTGTGTCTTGTTCATTCTAGAAATTCACCAATCAATCGAACTTCACCGAGGACAAGACCATGGGGACTTCAAGAGGAGACTTCCACAAGTATCCACGAACACCCCATTTGGCCGGATCTGACGGAACTTCCGACGACAAGCGACTTGGGGCTCATGACACACAACGCCTGTTGAATGATGACTCGTTGATCGTCGAGGAAAAACTCGACGGGACCAATGTTGGCTTCCACTATTCGGAAGGCAAATTGATCCTTCAGTGCCGCGGCCATGAAATTACAGCCGGCATGCATCCCCAATACGACTTGTTCAAGCAATGGGTGGCTGCCAAACGTCCACAATTCGAAGGTGCCCTCGGCGAACGCTACTTGGTGTACGGCGAGTGGCTGTATGCCCGTCATTCAATCCACTATCGCCAGCTACCGCACTATTTTTTCGAGTTTGACATTTACGACAAAGAGGACCGAGTCTTTCTGGATTGGGAACGGCGCATGGTCCTCCTTGAGCCGACCGGCATTCATACAGTGCCCGTGATCCATCGCGGCCCAGCGACGATCGAAGAACTCCAATCACTGATAGGCCCATCACAGTTTGACGCCGAGTTTCACAATCCAACAACCGGCCGTATGGATGCGAGAATGGAAGGCGTCTACGTTCGCATCGAGGCGGACGGCCAAGTGACAGGACGAGCCAAATTCGTTCGTCCTGAATTCACGGAACGTGTTAAGCTCAGCACGCATTGGAAAAGCCAGCCAATGGTCCCCAACCAACTTGTGGACTCGGCTGACATCTGGACTTAACGGCACAACCAAGGGACGATCGCTATGAATAGTTGGAGCGAAACTAGCCGAGCGACCGACCAGGCAATCATCTCGTGGGCCGAACAACAACCATGGGCACTAGCAATGGCGAGCTGCCCACAAGATCCCATTTGGCACGCCGAGGGTGACGTTTGGACCCACACGGTCATGGTCTTCGAACAACTCACGCGCCTCGCGTCATGGCCTGAACTTTCGCGAACATCTCAGCTCACGTTAATCCTCACAACGCTCTTCCACGACTCGGGCAAACCTGCCGTGACTTGTACCGACCAGGAAACGGGTAGAATTCGATCGCCCAAGCATGCTCAAGTTGGTGCCAGGATCGCGCGTAGGTGTCTCATGGAGTTGGGTTGCGACATCGAGACAAGGGAACACATTTGCAATCTGGTGCTTTTTCATGGGCGACCTCCGTTTATCAATTCCAAAAGCAACCCACAACGCGAGCTAATCAAACATTCCTGGTACGTCGACCATCGACTGCTGTACCTGTTTGCCCAAGCGGACAGTCTTGGTCGAATCTGCAAGGACGAGCGCAATTGGCACGAACCTATCGAGTGCTGGCGAATCTATGCCGAAGAGATTGGCTGCTGGAGTAGCCCTTACGCCTTTGCCAACGACCATGCACGCTTCCTGTTCTATCGAGATCGATTGGAGAATCTCCACTACACACCCTACGAAGACTATCGGTGCATCATGACGATCATGTGTGGATTGCCGGGAGCCGGAAAAGATAGCTGGCTTGCTGTTCACGAACCGACTCTCCCGGTAGTTTCCCTCGACGACATTCGAAACGAACTTGGCATTTCGCCAGAAGACAATCAGGGAAAGGTTGTCCAAACAGCAAAACAGAGATGTCGCGAGCGACTAAGAGAGAAAACCGATTTTGCGCTAAATGCGACCAACACGACTCGTCAGGTTCGCAAACTTTGGATTGATCTTGGTGCCGAATATGGCGCATGAATCCAACTCGTGTACGTCGAACCAAAACTTGCAGACATTCTCGCTCAGAATGATTCTCGAAAGTCCCGGGTACCTGAGCGCGTTATTGAGCGACTCTTACAGAAACTCGACCCACCGTCTGTGACCGAATGTCATGCGCTATCCATTAACACTCAAGATGCTAGATAACAAATGTGAGCGGTCTCGCTTCATTGGCAGAGCGCTAGCCACCAAATGAATCAGCGACTCTGCGATGTGCGTCCCGCACTGCGTTGATTGCGGGACGAACTCGTTCGAATTCGCCCGCTTCGAGAATGTCCTTCATCTGCTCCAGGCGACCACGAAGTACCCTTGCTTTCGCTTGCTGGTACTCACTCACCTGCCAATGACGTAGATAATAGCCCACCTGAAGTTTTCGAGTCAGATCGTCGTACGCCTCAATACTCTTGGCGGCTTTGTCGACATTCTTCGAGGAGGCGTACGACAGGGCGTCTACCTTTACGTATCGCATATCTTCGAGAGTCTGGTCCGGTGCGGGATAGTAGACAAAGCAACCGACTACACTAAAAGCGATCAATCCCAGGATCGCTGTGATACCCAAGACTGGCCCCGGAACATTGGCATTCAGCAAGGACGCTTCCGTAGCGGCAGGGTGTTCTGGGGCAGTCGCTAACCATTCTTCCAAGCGATGTCCCGGGTCCCAAACCCGCAAGACTGTGCCACCCAGGAACATGCAGCCGATCGCCGAGAGCGCCAAAATCTCGTAGAGCTGTGCATCGTCAGTGAGTTTCTCCCACGCCTTGTGTGGCAGACTGGAGCTGATCGACGGCGAGAAAGGACATGCGTACACATCGAATGCGTGCGTATGTGGGTGATCGACTTTGCCTGCGGAATAGAGTGGATCGTCGATTACGTAGGCGATTGCGATCACTACCACAATAAATGCAGCCACGAAAACGAAGGCTCGCCGGCAGCCGTAGGTGTGCCAAGCCCAGGCGATGAGTCCAAGATTGGCGCCCGTTCCCAAGGAAAGCAACACATAGGCGGCTCCCACCGAATTGCCGTGCACGAACATGCCTCCCACCTGCATCGTAACGTTTAAGGGCGTCGCATAAGCCGGGAGCGCCACAAAGAGCATCTTAATGGGCGCCCACGGATCCGTGTGGGCCATCGTGTCGGTGAGACTTCCGAAAGGGAAGATCGCCGCCAATACAATACTGCCAGCCAAGCCTATCACTGCATAGACGGCGGCAGGACCCGCCATATGCCTGGCTCCCACGACTCCGACCGCAGCAAGTCGTTTCAGCCCCGGTGGTACGGGTGGTTCTTTAGCCTCGTCGGCTTCGCTGTTTGCAAACACCAGGTCCCATAGAATGCCAACGCTCGTAACGACAATTAGTGAACCTGCGGCAAACGACAAAATGACAATCGGAGTTGATAAGGTAAGCCCATAGAGCAAAGACAACGGATTGAAGAGCGGTGCCGTAAGAGCGAAGGCCAGAATGGCTCCACCCTTGAGCCCCGCCCGACGCAATTCGTATGCCACCGGTATCACGCCAATCGAGCACACGGGCAGCAGCATACCCCAGAGCCAGGCCTGCGGCAGGCTCCGCCAGCCCTTCCCACCGAAAATGCGAAAAGTGACTTCGGGACCAATCAATTTCCGAAAGACACCCGCAACGAACAAGCCAACGAGTAGCGTGGGCGCACCCGCCAACAGGGCCTCCCCAAATCGCAATAGTCCACCCCAGAAAACAATATTCATCGCTCGCCTTTATCTTCTTCGCAACTTGAATTGCAATCTCGGAGCCCGTTCATTCTCCTGTGGCCGATTCATCGTGGCCATGCTCATCCTGTTCTTCTTGATCATCTCCGCCATGGTCATCGTTCTCATGTTCGTGGTGTTCATCGTCGGAGGAGCTTTCCTCCCCGAGCATCGGCAGTTTTGCTTCGAGCGCCGCGACGCCTTTGTCGATCGTCGACTTGGCCGAATCATAGGCCTTCACTTTTTCGCCATCAGCCGTATGAAACGCTGCATCGATCTCGGCAAAGGCTTCGAACAGTCTGTCTGCCTCTGCTTTGATTTCGTTCCATGCGCTTTCTTTCAAGTCCGTTTCGGCTGCCAGATCGGGAAGCGACTCGAGCAGTCTGCCCACATCATGCAAAGGGTCGTGCGCGGCGTCGGGGTCATTGTTATCCATCGCGGTTGAGATCGCAGTCCATATGCTGCGAAGCTCGACAATCGCGCCGTGCAACGATTTAGCCGATTGTGCGTGATCATGGCTGTGCCCATGGCCGTCATTTTCACTTGCTGGTTCGACAGAGTTGCATCCGCCAACGACTGTCAGCATGAGGCATAGCAAAGTCGTAATAGCTCTAAGATGTGAGTGGTTCATCGACAATTTCCCTCGGCTGGTTGTTGAGTTAATCCCACAGTGGGGTTGGCACATCGGCCAGAATTGTTTCAATCACTTTTTGCGGCGAGACAAAATCACCCGCGAGCCGTACGCTGAGAACGGGGCTTGCCACGTCTTGAACATCATCCGGAGTCACGAACTTTCGACGATTCAAAAAGGCTCGGGCCTGGGCAACACGCTGCAAGATGATCAGTCCACGAGGGCTGAGACCGATGCTCACGTCCGGATGGTCTCGTGTCGCCTCAGCGAGGTCGACAAGATACCGATTTACTTTCTCCGCGACCGAGATGTTGGCGACTGCATCTTGAATCTCGCATAGCGTCTTGGACGTAATCACCGTCCCGGCGCTGTCATCCTCCTTACTACGTCCGATGTGGCGATTGAGAATCTCCATTTCCGTCGCCCGCGCCGGGTAGCCGATAGATAACTTCATTGCGAAGCGGTCGAGTTGGGCTTCGGGAAGTGGATAGGCGCCGTGGCTGTCCACGGGATTCTGGGTGGCGACCACAAAGAACGTTTGCGGCAACTTGTGCGTCGTGCGGTCGATCGTGACTTGGCATTCCGCCATGGCCTCGAAAAGCGCGCTTTGGGTTCGCGGCGTTGCTCGGTTGATCTCATCGGCTAGCAAGACATTCGCGAAAAGTGGCCCTTCACAGAACTCAAACTCCCGAGTCTTCTGGTTGAACATATTGAAACCGGTGATGTCGCTTGGCATCAGATCGGGCGTGCATTGGACACGCGAGTAACGCCCTCCCACGGCGTTTGCCAGTGTTCGAGCCATCGTTGTTTTGCCCAAACCGGGCAAGTCTTCTAAAAGCAGGTGACCGCGAGCGAGCAAACAGGCCAACACCAACTCGACGACTTCTTCCTTCCCACGAATCACCTCGTTCATCAGGAAACGTAGCGACGCAATCGCGTCGGTCATTTCAGGCGCGCTAACCCGGCCAGGTTCTTCGAGCTTTCCATTCATACAGTCCTCCCGACGATCTGCGAGCTAGTGTTAATCTGATTCATTGGCGACGAACGATAGGCCGCTGCAACTGCCTGCCTGCAAAGCAAATCAACTTCCTCGGGAAGCAGCTCAAGGGGAACTCCCTCACCATAGAGGGCCCAATTGGCAAGGTCGCGAAATGCCGTGCGCCACGCGTCCGCATCCCCTTCATGAGAATGCGCCGTCATATAGCGACAGCTCATTGAAGCCCCCTTTGCGTACGAGTCGCCGCGTACGTAGGACCGGAGATCGAGTAAACGCAGAGTCGATATCACCCGATGTCTGACACCGCCTCGCCGGTGATCGAGTTCCCACCAACTGGTGATGAGCAAGTCGAAAATCGCGGTTCTCTTGAACCATGCCAGCGAACAAGCCAAGAGCCAAATCAACAACGGGAGAGCGTTGCGTTTCAAAGCACCCCAAGCGAGAGCAACATGCGAAAGCAACTGAGACCACAGAGGCTCGGGAGCCAACAAGACTTGATAGCCCGGCGATGGATCGATTGCCAGCCAATGATACTTACCTTGGGAGTCGGACTGGCGGTTTCCTAATGGCGAAGGGAGGACCTCGACCCAGTAGTGGGCGTCGTCCGCATAGACCGTCGTCGTAAGCTTCCTGCATCTATTATCTTGCGTGCGCTTGAGATG
>CAYYHV010000417.1:5362-6735 GCA_964471695.1 uncultured Pirellulaceae bacterium | reverse complement strand
ATGGCAAACGAAGACGGACTGCGTTTGGTGTTTCGCGAGGGTGACGCGCCGCCGAAGTTATTCGACAAGGAGATTCGAGCAGTCTTGGTGGGCTGGGACAATTTCGCAGGGCTGGAAGTTAAGCGAGGCTTCTTCGGAACGAAACTTATTCTTTCCGTACAATCTGCTGCTCGGTTGGAGGGGGTACCTGGACTTGCTGAGAACTCGCTTGAGTTGGAGATTCACAGGTCACGAGTTGAGGATATCGAACCCTTTCAACGAAGAGTCAAAGAGTATCAGTCGGGAAAAGTCGATGAAGATATTGACGACTTCGTTGATGACGTTCGCGATCTGTTGGACGGATATTAAATTGAATCCGCAGCTTTTTTGCTATTCTTCACCGACGTTGTGCGTTTGATATCACAAACTGTGGGCAAGTATCCGGATATCGAAAAATTCTTGGTCTGGCAGGATACAAATGCCGTGTGCGCCCTATGACGTGTAGTTCCTCTGTGCATAAAATGCCGGGGTAACGAGACGATGTTTCGGCCCAATTCAAATTATCTAGTGGGAAGTACCGCAATGAAGAAGTTTACGTTCCTATTCCTTTTCACGGCTTGTTTGATTGCGGGTTGCGCCGACTCGGGCACTAGCGTGGTGGAAAATGACAACACTACTGAACCCGTGTCCGTGGAAACGGGTTCGAAGGGAACCGCTGAGACTGCGGACTTTTCGACCGGCGCCTGGGCTGATGATACGACGGTTCCCACGAGTCTTAAGATTGGTGACGTGGCACCTTCCGTTCGAACGTCCCAATGGGTCCTTGGCGACCAGTTGGACGGGTTCATGAAAGATCAGGTGACCGTCGTCGAGTTTTGGGCGACTTGGTGTCCACCCTGCCGATCGAGCATGCCTCACTTGAGCATGTTGTCGGAGCGTTATCGTGGTGAAGTGAACTTTATCGGTGTGACGAAGGAAGACTTGGACACCGTCAATGGCTTCCTTGAAAAGAAGTATGAGAAGGACGACACCCAGACGTGGAACGACGTGATCAAATACAATCTGGTGATTGACGACTCGGCTCAACACACCAGCAACGCCTACATGGCCGCTGCCAAGCAAAATGGAATCCCTTGTGCGTTCATCGTGGGCAAAGACGGTCACGTGGAATGGATCGGTCACCCTATGCAAATGGATGACCCGCTAGAAAAGATCGTCAAGGGCGATTGGGATCGTGAAGCCGCCGTCAAGGCGATGGAGGAAGAGGCTCGCCAGCAAGAAGCCATGCAAACCGCTTTTCAGGAGATGCGAAAGGCGCAGATGGATGAGGATTGGGACGCCGCCCTCGCCGCCATGGATAAATTGGGTGAGTTGACTGGGCAGGACATCCGAGC
>CAYYHV010000417.1:0-5352 GCA_964471695.1 uncultured Pirellulaceae bacterium | reverse complement strand
GGGAAGCTCCCATTGCTCGCGAAGGCCGGGAAAATTGCCGACGCGAAGGCAATTCTCGAGGAACTCAAAACCGATAGTTGGGACGATGCCATGGGCCTCAACCAACTGGCTTGGGGGCTTGCTACAGAGTTTCCCGAGGAACTTCGCGACTTGGATTTGGCTTTAGAAATGTCGACTCGTTCAAATGAACTCACGGACAACGGAGAAGCAAACATGCTCGATACGTTGGCTCGCGTTTACTACGAGAAGGGCGATCTCGACAAAGCAATCGATTGGCAAATGAAGGCAGTTGCAGCGGCCCCAGTCGCTGACGAGCTTCAAGCCACGTTGGACCAGTACAAGGCTGAGAAAGAATCTCCGGCTGAAGAGGAAGAAGAATCCTCGAGTGAAGAAAGTGATGCCGAAGAAGGAAGCGAAGAAACTGCAGAAGACAAAGGCGACAAAGAAGACAAATAGTCTTCTCTTTGTTCCGAAGCTAATCTGACATCTGAAACGCAGCCGCGATGGCTGCGTTTTTTATTGCCTTATTGCCCCCGCTGCCCATGGAAAATCATGTACATGGCCGACGGACTTTATTAAATGACGGGTTCTTCTGGTGGCGATTCCGGAGCAGGTGGTGGACCTGAGGAAGGTGGGTCTTCCGGTGCTGGTTCGGGTGCTGGTTCTGGGGGGGCACCGCCGGCCAGCAGGTCCTCAAAAGCCTCTTCGGCTTCGGCACTGTCGTCTTCGGGGGAAGAAGCGGATGAGCTTGCGTTGCTGTCGATTTGCATTCCGGAGGAGCGCTCAGTTCGAAGTGTACTGCTGGCGAAGATCATTCGACCTTTGGCGAACTGGGGTGTCAGCCATCCGTTTGTGTCGAGCGGGATGGAAATGTCGACGGAGACTTGTTCCGTTGAATCCGTGATGACATCGGGCGTCACGACGATCTGGCCATCGCGAACACCAGCCGCGGAGAGCATGTCTTCTGCGAATAGAACGGCTTCTTCTCGTGTACCGCCCGGCACCATTGTGTGACGAGCCGCTTCGTACGCGGCGTTATCAGCGGCGTGGCGAATAAGATAAATGCGTCCTACCTCGAGCGCTCCAAAGAGGAAGATAAACAGAACAATAACACCGACGGCAAACTCAACGGCAGTTGCACCGCGTCGATTGTGAGCAGATGCGAATCCACAAAGGCGTCGGTTGATGTCGTGTCGCATTTTCGCTGACTCGTTCGGTATCTGGACTAGGAAGTGTCGCTATTTTGCGAGAAGCGAAGGAAGTGATCGGCCGATTTCCTGGAAGGCATCATTCAAAGCTTCAGTTGTTGGAGCGTGAAAGTGTTTTCCGCCCGTTGCCGATGCGACTTGAGCCATAGAGGTCGTATCTGCATCGTTCGAGAACGAAATCGTGTAGATGATGACTCCAGCCGCCTGCGCCTCGACAGTCGCCGTACTTGGCGCTGTCCCGGAGTTGTGGATTCCGTCCGTCATGATGATCATCAGCTTGGTCGCCCAAGGACGACCATCAAAGGCTGACAGGGCATCGAGTCCGGCTTGGATACCACCGCCGATGTTGGTCGCCCCGCCTTCGAATGCTTGCGTGTGGTTGTCGAGAGATATTGAAATGTCTTCCGATTCCTGGCTGAAATCGGTTTCATTCCAAGCTAGTTCGTTGTACGTGCAAAGCGCAATGCGCTCGTTGGCAGGCGTGTTGGAAAGTGTCTGCATGAATTGATTGGTCGCGTTCACCGCATCATGCCATCTTGAGTTAGGCGGCACGGCTTGTCCGAAGCTCCATCCAGCCGGTGCCGATGCTGGAACCGAACTCGAGGCGCCGTTTTCATCGATGGAAAAGGCCATCGAACCCGATCGATCCAGGACCAGAGCTATGTCCAACTCGGATTGAGCCGCAATCGCGTTCTGGCTGGTTTCAAAGGTTCCCATACCCATGACGATTGGCATGCACAATTGCACAGGCCCGTTGGGCGAATCCTCCGAGAAACGTCCGTTGACGAGAACTGCATTGGCATCCTCAGTATCGGGGACGAAATTGTAGCGTTGAGTCGAGGAGTTGCGAGACGACGTACCGAATACGAAATCCGCATCATCGAGAAGCAAGCGCTGGCCGACGACGAAGTTGCGATTCGCTGCCTCTTTCCCTTTGAGCTTCGCCATCTCGAGGTCGCCGCCCGTACGGATCAGCTCTCGCCCCGCAGCGCGTGCCGCTGCGTCGGTGGCAATACGAAGCTCGGTTCGCGCCAGTTCGATATACGTCAGATTGATGGCAAAGGCCGCGAAAGCCACGATGACCATCATCATCATCCCCGCGAACACCATCATGGCGCCCCGGCGATTTCGCGAGCTATTGTGTTGTCGGCGAATCGGCATTAGTCAAACTCCTTCATCATCTGCACGGTGGTATGCAATGTTTTTCCCTCGTAAAACCAATCGCCTACGATGGAGTTGCCAGAGCAAGTCGCGCTGGCGTGGACTTCGATAAATGTGCCCGTCGTGGATGAGCTGACGTCAGGTGAAACGGTGACTTGAAAGTCGTTGACTCTTCGGTCAGTCAGAATCTGTTCGGTTTGTGTCTTGGCATCCAGCGAGCTTGAGCCAGGCGTAAGCGCCAACCGGGCGCCTTCATAGGCCGCGATGGAGAGCGATTGTTTGAGATGAATCATGGAGCACGCTTCAAATGTGCCGAAAACCAGAAGCGTTAGAACCGGCAGACAGACTGCCAATTCAATAACCGCCAATCCGCGACGTTTGCCGCGGTTGCGTGCTCGGGTGTTTGTTTTCGGGTTGGCATTCATGAAGGTCGTACCAGATGGTTCCCTTAGCGAGGGATGGTCTCAAGGATGCGTTGTTTCTTCAATTCGCCGCTCGATTGAGCGAGTATCGGCTCGGCGGTATCGCACATGACATTAAAGTCGTCTGCGATGTCGTGCCAGAAATCGTTAGGACGAAATTTTACGCGACGAGCTGGCAGACCCTTCGAGAGTTTCTTGAGTTCTCGTCGAACCTGCACCATTGGGCCAACGAATCGGTGGGTCAGAGAAATCGTGTCCATCGCAAAGATGGGGACGAGGATCAAAGCCAGGATCAAGTTGCCGCCATTACTTGTCAAAACCTTTGTCAACACGGATTCCCACGAGTTGAATGGGTCCAGCATCCATGTGAGCGCGGAGACGACGAGGAAACTTAGAACCAGAAACGACACCCAGTGAACTAGCACTCGGCGAATCATCGTTCCTTGAAGTAGTCGATCTACGAACTTCGCATGTCGCTGATCATTGTGTTTTCGTTGACTCATGGGGTACTCCAAACCGTTTCCAAGGAACGATGGCTCTTCCTTAGTTGGTTGTGTTTTTTAACTCTTGGTGCATCTTGGACGAACTCAATCGCTTCGCAAAAGTCGAAAAGTCATTTGAGATTTCGTGCCAAAAGTCGCCCGGTCGAAAGTCCATTCGCTCGGGAGTTTCACCGGCAGTCACTTGTTTCATGGCTCGCCGAAACCGCACGATTGGACCGACAAAGCGGTGACTGAGTTTCAAGGTGTCGAGCAGGAAGACTGGCAGCAGAAACAGGGATACAAGCAGGAACGGAATCTGTTCATTGAGAGACCCGTGCCAGCACTGCGACCACGACTGGTCGGAGAAACGGAGTCGAAAAATGACGAGGTTCAATAGCGAACTACAGAGAACAAAGATGCTCCAGTGAATCAGAATTCGGAGCGTCAAGGCGAATTGGACCTTGCGATCAACGACCAGTGTACTTCGTTTGGAGTCTTCCATCTTCATTTCTTACGGCTGGTAAGGGCGTTAACCTTGTGGCGGGCGATGAACCAAAAACGGTCCTCATTAATACATAGTTCACCTTCAACCTTATTTTTCCCACCGTCCATGTTTCTGGAATGATCTCTTGGACCGGCATTCCGAATCGTTGCTGCATCCGTCACAATCGTGTGACGCTTGGATCGCCCAAACTTAATTCCGTCGAGTTATATGTCTGAACCCAATCAATCACGTGATGATCTCTGTGAGGCTTATCTTGGCCAATTACCCTTTGATCCGTACCCCGTTCAGGAAGAAGCCCTATTCGCTTGGTTCATGGCGGATCAGGGAGTGTTGGTGTGTGCGCCCACGGGGACTGGCAAGACGCTGATTGCCGAAGCGGCGTTGTTTGAAGCGTTGCATACGGGAAAACGGGCTTACTATACAACTCCGTTGATTGCACTTACCGAGCAGAAGTTTCGAGAGATTCAGGACAAGGCGGTCTCGTGGGGCTTTTCGGCTGATGACGTTGGACTGGTGACTGGCAATCGTCGTGAGAACCCGGATGCACCGATTCTGATTGTTGTCGCGGAGATCTTGCTCAATCGTCTACTTCACCGGGATGCATTTGACTTTGACGAAGTCGACTCGGTCGTTATGGACGAGTTTCATAACTTCAATGATCGTCAACGTGGAGTCGTATGGGAGTTGACGCTTGCTCTGCTCCCCGAACATGTACGCACCCTGTTGATCTCCGCGACGGTTGGGAATTCGCGTGAGTTTTGTGCGTGGTTGCAACGGCACCACAATCGAACCTTGCAGTTGGTCGAAGGCACCGAACGCAAAGTCCCGCTTACCTTCGAGTGGGTCGGCGACGAAATGTTGAGCGATCACCTCGTCAAAATGGCAGCCGGCAACGACGAGGCGCGTCGCACACCCGCGCTGGTGTTTTGCTTCAATCGTGACGAGTGCTGGAATGTGGCTGAAATGATGAAAGGGAAGCAGCTAATCGATAAGGCGCGGCAATCCGAGTTGAGCGCCGAACTTGCGGAATACGACTGGAGCCAAGGGGCCGGTCCAAAATTCAAGCAGATTTTGATGCGAGGAGTCGGGGTGCACCACGCTGGTGTTTTGCCAAAGTATCGTCGAGTCGTCGAAGATCTGTTTCAGCGAAAGCTGCTATCTGTATGCGTTTGTACGGAGACGCTGGCTGCCGGAGTCAATTTGCCGGCGAGAAGCGTCGTACTGCCGACGATTCTCAAGGGCCCGCGTGACAAGAAGAAAGTCATCGACCCGAGTAGCGCCCACCAGATTTTTGGTCGAGCCGGGCGTCCACAGTTTGACGATAGCGGTTACGTCTACGTGATGGCGTCTGAGGATGATGTCAAAATCGCCAAGTGGAAAGTGAAGTACGACCAGATTCCCGAAGACACCAAGGATCCGGGACTGCTCAAAGCCAAAAAGGCGCTCAAGAAAAAGATGCCGAAGCGTCGGTCGACTTTTCAGTATTGGACCGAGGCTCAGTTCGACAAAGTCCGCGAAGCGCCTTCTGCCAATCTTGAGAGTGCCGGTGCCCTGCCCTGGCGAATGTTGGCTCA
>CAYYHV010000416.1:5610-6738 GCA_964471695.1 uncultured Pirellulaceae bacterium | reverse complement strand
AAACGGGCAACCGCTTGCGTCGGAGCATGGTGGCCCAGTCAGAATGGTTGTGCCGGGGCGCTACTTTTATAAGAGCGTCAAATGGCTGGAGCGGATTGACATACTGGATGAAGATCGGCTGGGCTATTGGGAAGCCGATGCGGGGTATCACAATGTGGCTGACCCGTGGGAGGAGCAACGTTATGTTGCAGGTTCGCTGACAAAACAACAGGCGGCTTCTATTATCACAAGCCGCGATTTTTCGGGGCTTGATCTGCTCGGTTTGTCGGTAGCCAACCATGACTTGAGCGGGTTAATCGCTCGCGACGCTTTGCTGCGTAATGCGGATTTTCAAGGGGCTACGCTGACCAACGCCGACTTTATGGACTCAAATCTCTCGAACGCTCGGTTTGCTACCGCCAATCTTACGGGAGCGTGTTTCACGGGGGCCGATCTGGATGGTGCTGATTTGTCCGGCGCGGATTTGCGATCAGCCGATTTGCGCTGCGGATCGATGTTTGGGACCAGCTTTGCCGTGATTGACGAGGCGGGAGTCGTTTCGCAACCAGCGATTTTCGACTCGACGACTCAACTGGATTTGAATCTACTTGATGCTCTCACGGCTGATCAGAGACAGTTCGTCCTGTCTCGTTTGTGAGAAACGAGGTCGACCGTTAAAACCGGTTGAAATGTGAAGCCGTTCGGGCGTCGCGTCTCAACATACTCAAAAAGGAACTCAGTCATGGCGGACAACTTTAATTCGATGAAACGGCTTTCGCCTCGACGAAATTCAACTGAAGCCAACGATGCGGCTGGTCTGGCTCGCGAACAGCTCAGCCACTTCTCGATCGATGCGGATTCAGAATTTGGTGAAACCCTGATTCGACTTGTCGAACGTATGTATCATTCGCAGGACGACATTGATCAACTGTGGAATACGGCGCTGAAGAATTTAAGCGAGTTGGACGAGCCGACGAAGATCGCTCGCTTTAACGCCAAGAAGTTCGTGTCGTTTCAGCTTGCCAAACTGCTCGACAATCTACAGAACTCGTTTCGTCGCAGCTATCAAGAATTGGGGTATACCGGCGCGACGAAGATGGCCAAAGGTCCTTACCCCATCTTTGACAATATCACGGCCATCTTTTCGGC
>CAYYHV010000416.1:0-5600 GCA_964471695.1 uncultured Pirellulaceae bacterium | reverse complement strand
CCTGTGCGGAATGGATCGAGGACGCATTCAAGGGCAAGGATTTCATGTTGGAAATCTATTCCCGCTTGCTGAATCCGACGAGCATTTCGCTGGCGAATTATGTCGTTGATCTCGAAGCCGGATCGCGCTCGTCCGAGTATCTGGCTTGGAATTTCAATAGCGGTATGGCAGCGATTGACGCAACGCTGGCTCATGTGTTGGGACGCGACGACATTTTGATCTGCAGTCGCCACATTTACGGTGGAGCCTATCAGTTGATCAATGACTGGTATGCCAAGGATGGAAATCTGGAGATAGCCGTGGAGACTTTTGACGGCTATGACGCTGCCTCGTTTGATGAATGCTGGAAGAATGTACAGGAAAAGTATGCTGACCGACTGGGCTCGGGGCGCAAGGCCTACGTATATCTGGAATCGCCTTGCAATCCACACGGCTACGTCCTGGACGTTCCGGGGATCTGTAAATCGGCTCACGCGGCGGAGCTCCGTGTCATGTTGGATTCGACCGTTGCGACGCCGTTTCTTTATCGCTCGCTTGACCGCGATGACCCGACTGAGCGACCGGATTTCGTGATCCACAGCTATACCAAAGATATGTCTGGTACGGGAAGCGTGATTGCGGGTGGAGTCATCGGACGCAATGAAGATATGTTTATGCCCAAGGGCAACGCAGGTTGGGAACAGACGATGTTCTGGAACGTGTACTACGTGAAGGGAGCATTCCTCAATGCGGATGCTGCCTTTGAAGTGATTCAGGGATTGCGAACCCTCGACGTGCGTTTGATGCGTAAGTGCATTAATACACAGATTCTGACCGCCTTCTTGAATGAGCACCCGCAGATTACCGTCCATAGCAATGCCATCGAGGGGAGTGAAAACTCCGAATTGCGAGAGAAGTTGATGTTCCTTGGCTTGCCGGCTCCGCTGTTTACAACGGATATGGGAGAGATTCCGCGCCCGGCTTTTCAACGCTTTTTTGACATGCTATCGCCCATGTTTGGCCACATGATCAGTTTGGGCCAATCCAATACGATCGTGAGCTGTCCGTCCCTAACCACACACTCCGAATTGGACGAAGACGCTTTGCATGCGGCAGGAATGACACCGACAACGATTCGATTTGCGGTGGGCGACGAGGACCCCATGGACCTGATAAATCACTTTGTGCAAACCGCCAAAGCGACTTTGGACCGGGACTGCCCGGGGTTTTTGGATGGGTTTCCCAGTCGAGAGAAAGTTGTCGAACAGATTCGCGACTGTTACCTTAAATCCCATACGCGATACATCGATGAGCGGCTCGACAAATAAAGTCGTCCTCGCAATCGTCCGCCAATACTTGCTAAAGAGACTTGTTTTATGTACCTCGGCTTCGCCAAACGACTATTGATGGAAACCGATAAGCGGTTGCTTTGGAAAGCCACGATGAACGCCGCCGTGCGTGGTGTTCGATCGGTGCAGAAGCACAAAGCGAGAATGAAACGAGGCGAGTTCTATCCTCCGTTTATCTATATCTCGATTATCAACAGCTGTAACTTGCGCTGCCAAGGTTGCTGGGTGGATGTTGCGGCTCCACAACACAAGATCGAGATCGACGCCATGGACAAGTTGATCAACGAGTCCAAGGCGATGGGGAATTCTGTCTTTGGGATTCTTGGTGGTGAACCGTTCATGCACAGCGAGCTGTTGGAGATCCTCGAACGGCATCCGGATTGCTACTTCCAAATTTTTACGAATGGCCATTTCATCACGGATGAAGTCGCCCGCGAGCTGAAACGCATAGGCAATTCGACACCGCTTGTAAGCGTCGAAGGCAATGAAATTGTGAGTGACGAACGTCGTGGTCGTCCAGAAGTGTTGAGCAAGACGATGGAAGGGTTGCAGAATTGCCTTAAACACAAATTGTTTACAGGCGTTTGCACCAGTCTTTGCCAGACGAATTTTGATGATCTACTAACCGAGAAGTGGGTCGACAATCTTATTGAAATGGGCGTCTTCTATACCTGGTTCCACATCTATCGAGCCGTGGGGCCGGATTCGAACCCGGATTTGTGTTTGACGCCTGAGCAACAGCGGAAGGCTCGCCAATTTGTCGTCGACATGCGGGCGACCAAGCCCATTGTCTTCATAGACGCTTACTACGACGGTGAGGGCAAGGCGCTTTGTCCGGCAGCGACTGGGTTTACGCACCATATCAGTCCATGGGGTGATATCGAGCCATGTCCGGTCATTCAGATTGCCCGCGAGTCGATACATGAAGAGCGTCCGTTGAAGGATACGTTCAACGAATCCGAATTCCTGCGTGATTTTCGCGAGTTGGCGGCTTCCTCGACGCGTGGCTGTATCATTCTCGAGCGGCCGGACTTGTTGTTGGAGTTGGCGGACAAGCATGAAGCGCGTGATACGACGGCCCGCGTCCAATCACTCATCGAACTCGAGCAGATGAATCCGCATCCGTCGCAATACGATCCGGGACACGAGATTCCTGAGAAGAGTTGGGCCTATCGACTGGCCAAACGCTGGTGGTTTAACGACTACGGTGCGTACACCAAACACTTTGAACCGGATGATTGGCAACGTCCGGAGCCTGAGGTGCATCAGATTGAGGTCTGATGGCGAATCCGTTTTTCGGCAAAAGGTGTTCAGGTGACTATTCGAAGTATTCTTTGGCTGCTTCGAGCGATTTACCAATCTCTGTCAATTTTGGCTGCAATTCCATGATTGCAGGCATGATCTTGATTTGTTGATCGAAAGGTTGCTTGGTTAACGTCTCTTGGGCTTCCTTGGCTTTTGTGGTGAGCGACTTGATTGCCGCCTCAACCTTGGAGCGAGCCGCCGCAAATTCCGCGCTATACTTTTCCTTCTCGCCGTCCTCGAGTTCCGGCAGACTTGGAAGTTCTTTGACCATTTCCTCTACCGAGCCAATGATCTCCATGACCTTGGGTTTTTGGGCGAGAAACGAGTCAACATCGGTGACCTCGCCGATACAGTCCGTCATCGACTGGATTTTTTCCGCAAAACTCTCGGTAACTGCCAGCCGTTGAGTTACTGCGGGGCTGGGGCCGCTTGGGGCACAGCCAGAGATTCCGGTGAGAAGCAGTCCCACGAGAAGTGATAAGAAAAGGTGAATCTGCGGTTTTGGGGACGTCATAAAATCTCTCGTATCTTTGTGGCACGACTTCACCCGTTGGCAAATCGCTGATCGGCCTATAATACTGGGCTGTCAGCCGAAATGTAACATCACCGTTTTGCGGAGCTTAGACTGTGCTTCATCTTCCTGTTCTCCGTTGGGGCAAACCTTACGAATCGCTTGAGGTCGCCGAAGTCGTTCACTTTCACACCGGGGAGCCAATTGCGAAAGTTAGCCAGGCGAATGGTGGCATTATCCAGCGAGACCTGCGCAAAGCGTTCAAGGCTCGCGAGGCGTTGCGCTCGATACCGTGTCACGATTTGATCGCGATGTGCAATAAAGCCGGCGAGTTATTTGAGACCGCGACGTTACCAATGGGCGACGGGACGCAATCGCCAGATGAATTCGTGCACGCTCAGTCAGCCAGCACGGGGTTGCCAGAGCACATGTGTCGCGGCAACATGAAGAAGAATGCCTTCGTGCTGGCCAATATGGAAGAAATTCTTGACGCGTTGACTCGCGGTTTGAGCCTCGACATTCTGACGCAAGGTTATGGAGTCGAAGAGCGCGGAGTCACCGTAAGTTACCAGGCTCAGACGCCGGTGCTCGGAGCCGTCTTGCCTTCGAATTCGCCCGGTGTGCACACGCTGTGGCTGCCAGCGATTCCTTTGCAAATCGGTTTGGCTCTTAAACCAGGTTCGTCCGAGCCATGGACGCCTTACCGGGTCGTATCGGCCATGATCGAAGCCGGTGTGCCAAGCGAAGCCTTTGGTTTATATCCGGGCGGTCATGACTCAGGCCCGGCCGTCTTGTCGGCTTGCACGCGTAGCATGATCTTTGGCAGTGCAGAAACCGTGAACCGCTATCATGGTAATCCCAAAGTACAGGCTCATGGTCCAGGATTCTCCAAGGTGCTGCTTGGTGACGACGTCGTTGACGATTGGGAAAAGTATCTCGATGTGATGGTCGAAAGCGTGCTGATCAATGGTGGCAGAAGTTGTATCAACGCTTCGGGCATTTGGGCTTCCCGTCATACCAAGGAAATTGCCCAAGCCATCGCTGAGAAAATTGGGCCTGTCGAAGTGACGCCACCTTCCGATCCAGATGCCAAACTGGCTGCATTTACCAATGCGGGGATCGCGACGGCAGTTCATTCCATGATTGAAGGCGACTTGCGTGAGTCGGGTGTTACCGACATGACAGCAGAATTTGGCCCTAGATTAGTCGAGCAGGAACGATGTGCCTATCTGCGGCCTGTCGTCGTCCACTGCGAATCGGCCGATTGTCCCGTTGCGATGAAGGAATATATGTTCCCATTCGTTTCGGTGGTCGAATGTCCGCAAGCCGACATGCTGAAGAAAATTGGTCCGACGCTTGTAGGAACAGCTATTACCGCGGACGACGCCTGGATTGATCAGCTTGGCGGCTGTACCGAAATTGACCGCTTGAATATCGGTCCGATTGCGACCAATCGACTGAATTGGCTGCAACCGCACGAGGGTAATATCATCGAATTTTTGTTCCGTTCTCGCGCTTACCAGCGTGCTGAAGCGCTGGTCTAGTCGAGACCTCGCCCGATGTGTCGCTCAAATAAAAAGCCGACCACCTCTCTGGCCCATTGGAGGCGGCCGGCACACGGGTTACTGCCTCCCTCGCCTAACTGCGACGTCGGGCTCGTAAGCAGATAACCATCAATCCGCAGGCAATCAGCAGGATGCTCGACGGTTCTGGAACGATGGTCAACGTGATCGAACCGAAATCAACATCGGACAGAGGAATCGCAGTGTCGATGCCGTACAAGAGTATGGGATGATTTACGAGATCCGTCGGTGCCCCGGTCGCAAACGTCAACGTGCCCGTCTCGCGACTCGTCATGGGAATCTCAAACAGCGTTTGGCGTCCGCCAAAGAGCTGGTCAATGCCGGCGACGCCCCCGGCTTCATCGATCAGTCCCGGCTGAATTGATCCAGACGTGCCGTTCGGGTAAGTCGATGAGTGCCGGATCGTTCCAATTTCCAGATTCATCGTTGCATCAAATTCGACGTCCGTAAAGGCGGAGAAAACACCCGTTGGGTTGGTGCGCACATCTTCTACGTAGACCGTCAGCAAGAAATCTGAATTGGTGGTAATCGTACTGATGGGATTGCCAGCCAAATCGGAAACAACCGGTTGAAGCTCGATGTCGGTGGCTTTTGCAGTCGGTACGACGGCGGAGAAAAGGAACGCTACGATCAAGCAGCCAATGCTTCGGAAATTAATTTGCACAATAAACCTCTGTTCATTCTTGAATGGGAAAGGCGCCTAAATCAGACAACTAGGGCGCGCAAGGGACAAAGACCTGTTGCGATCAACAGGCATGCCAGCTCAGAAGCTGGCGACATGGGCTCATTGGCGTCAAAGCCTTTTCGACACGAGTAATAGAAATACCGTGTCTCCTTGTTGGGTAGCATTTAATACGAAGGCGGTTTTGCCGT
>CAYYHV010000415.1:2983-6742 GCA_964471695.1 uncultured Pirellulaceae bacterium | reverse complement strand
TTATTCGTCTTGTTTGAGTCGCTGTGAGAACCGACTCTGAGTTTACGCTGCCGAAACAAGGACTTGAACCCATTGCATGCGTAAGAGAATATCGACTGGGCGTCTATGAAAAGGTGGGCGTAGCGACCGGTGCGATAGTAGCGACCATTGCTTTGTGGATGTCCTCGTTCATGGCTTCGTGGGACGTTGTGGAGGGATTGATCTTTTGGAACAGCCGGTGGCCGTCCTTGCGAACTCGTTGTCCCAGCGTCAAGATCGCATCGGGATTCTCTGTTCTCAGGCGACTGATTTCTTTGGTGTTTCTCTCTATCAACGCTGAATCAAAGCCGAACTGATGGTCGTCATCTGTGTTTGGGATGAATCCAAGCAGAAGATCAATCCATTGCTCACTCATGCGGTGGAGCATACGAAGCGCGTCGATTTGTTCGATGCGGGATCGTCGTTTGGCGTTTTGTTGGTAGCCGATTTCGATGATACGTGACATACGATTACGTACGTCTCGACTGTCTGTGAATACGGTTTCAATAGCCGGATTGTCATCCCACAGTTTGCGATTGTGATGGCACTGATAGGCGGACCAAGTCGCTGTGAAGATATGAGAGGCCAGCAATTCACTTATGAGCGGAGTGTTGTCCAACCACAATCCTGGATGATACTCATGCGGGCCGCGCAATCCAGATTCCAAGGGAAGAGCTGATTCCTGCCATTTTCGAATTCGGCATTTCGAAAGTACCCATAATTCGTTTGCCGCCGCAACGGGGGACCGCTCGTCGGTTCTGTCGGTAACTAATCCTGTCGTTACCAAACGAATCGCTTCTTCAAAAAATTCGAAGTGTTGCATGACTTACCTATCAGATGTTTGGACAGGTGTGATCGTTATGCAAAAAGGGTGCCCAGGCGAAAAAGGGCCAGAAAGTCGCGGAATATTTGGTCTTCTGGGGCAAGTGTTGTGGGAATACAACAAGTCGTCGTGATGAGGAAGCAGGCGATAACCGATGCTAGGCCTGAGAGAGGCGACGGAAATTTGCTCGATCAGTCAGTCACTTCGAGCACGGGAGATTGTTCGGCGAGCCTGTCGAGCATGGATTGCAGTGATCCCGCAATCTCCGTCATCAACGCATCGCCTTGGACGGAGCGGTCACGCTTGGTTCCAACTGGAATGGCCGGTCCAACTTCGATGATCACTTTAATTGGCGCATTCGAACGTACGGTATCGGTCAAGTCTTCTTCGTATCGTTCGACGGTTTCTAGAATTCGATCGACCGAAAGTTGGCTAGCGAGGTAGTCCGGGGGGTAGCTGGCGACTTGCTGAGCCAGATACAAATCTGCCAATTGATCCCACCGACGTTCCTTCTCTTCAACCGAGAGATTCCCGCGGACCATTTCGGGCATGATCTTCATGCGGATCGCTTTGACTCGCGATATGATGCCGCCAGCTTGCTTGTTACCCAGCCATTCTTGTTCCAGTGGGTCGAGCAGATGGTCGATTAGGGATGAAAGCCGAGCTTCGAATTCCGCGGTTTGCGGGCGCCCCATATGCTCAATTTCTTTAAGCGCCAGGAGCGTCATGCCAACCTTGGTGACTCGGTCGACCAATCGTATGCCTCGCTGCGGCCGCCATGACAATCGGTGCTCGATATCAGTCAACATCGGGTCCAGCGACTGGTGTAAGTCGCCTTGAAACAAGTACTTCAGGGCGATGGGGTGCACGACGACTTTGCCATCTGGTTCATGGCCCCGTCGCTTCTTGGCAGCAGATCGAGCAATAAAGGCGACTCCGTCAAGCAACGCATGGAGGCGGTCGTTGGTTCGCGTGACTCCGCCTTCAGGGAAAATGATCAATGGGCGTTCTGCTGTAGCCAGAATTTTGATGGCTTCGTTGATGGCTTGGCGGTCAATGCCTTCTCGGTAGACACTAAACCCCCCCATTTTCTTGATGGCAAAGGCAGACAGCCAATCCTGGTTGTACAGATGCCAGCTGGCCATCGCAAAAACATGCGTCCTGGCTTCACGGGCTAACCAGCCCATGGCGATCGGGTCACAGGGGCGAGAGTGGTTGGGAGTCAACATGATCCCGTGGCCCGCATCCAGTGACGTGCGTAGAAGATCGATGTTGCGAATCTCGTAGTCGACGACGCCGTGACTCTTTTTCAGCCAACGGTCAATCAACTTAAATCGTTGAATGAAGGAGGGCCACCAGTTGCCGCGATGGGGTGGAACGTACTTGTAGGGTTTGTCAAAAACGATGTTCTGCATAAAGTCCGTCAGGCAGTTGCGTAACCGTTGGGGTGCGACTGGTGCCACTTCCAAGCGGTTTCTACGATCGATTCGATCGTTGTATATTTTGGTTCCCAACCCAGCGTTTTACGTGCAAGGTCGGCATTGGCAACGAGTTCAGGCGGGTCGCCTGGGCGACGTGGCCCAACTTCAGCCGGAATGGGATGCCCGGTGACTTTTCGGCAAGCCTCAATAACTTCCAGGACGCTGGTTCCTTTCCCGGTTCCCAAGTTAAGTCGGAGTCCTTTCCCTGATTCAATCTGCTCCAACGCTTTCACATGAGCCGATCCGAGATCGTCAACGTGAATATAGTCGCGAATGCAAGTTCCGTCAGCGGTAGGCCAATCGTCCCCGTAAATGAAGATCTTGTCACGTTTGCCAAGCGCGACTTGAAGCACAATCGGAATAATGTGTGATTCGGGAGTGTGGTCTTCGCCAATTGTGCCGCTGGGCGCCGCTCCGGCGGCATTGAAGTATCGCAAAGCGGCGTACCCGAAATCGTAGGCGTGGCAATAATCGGCCAAGGCTCGTTCAATAACAAGTTTGCTGAATCCATAAGGATTGATCGGGCGTTGGATTTCCTCTTCCGTGATCGGAATATTGTCGGGAACGCCGTAGGTAGCAGTCGTGCTGGAGAACACGAAACGGTTAACGCCGACTTCACGCATCGACTCAAGCAGGTTGAGCGTTGCGATAACGTTATTCTGATAGTACTTATGCGGCTCTGCGACTGATTCACCGACTAGAGCAAATGCTGCGAAGTGCATAACGCCGTCGATCTTATGTTCACTTAACACTTTGGGCACCAAGTCGCGGTCGCCAACGTTGCCCACAATCAACTTTTCGGGATCTAATGTGGCGGCGCGGTGTCCGATTTCGAGATTGTCGTAGACCCAGACGTTATGGCCTGCCTCTGTGAGCAATCGCGTTGCGTGCGAGCCGATGTACCCGGCTCCGCCTGTTACTAAAATATTCATGATCGCCGCCAGTCGTTGGGAATTCGGAAAGCCACGAGCGGAAAGTCTGCATCGCGATTCACCAGGGGACTAATTTAGTCCTATTTGTTGATCGGTCCTAGAGAATCATTCCTCTACAAATCATTGCGATTGGGCAATTCCGTCGGATTTTTCGTGCGAAACGGCCCCATTCCCATTTCCCATGAAGTTCAGGCACTGCCGCTACCGATTTTGATAAGGAGTCGTTGTACTTGAATTCTGAGCTTGGGGACTGATGGCAGCCAAACGTCGTAAATTAAAAGTCGTTCGCCGTAATGAAGTCGGCGACGATGCGGTGCGCTGGTCAGATTCGTTTCTGACGTACCTGCGAACAGAATGTCACCTTGCTGATAACACGTTGGACGCCTATCGTCGCGATCTTAATCGTTTTCGAGAATGGTTGGGTGGCCGCAGCATCAAGAAACTGCGAATTCAGGACTTGTCCGACTATGCCGGTTGGCTGAACGATCTCGGTACGCTGGCACCA
>CAYYHV010000415.1:0-2973 GCA_964471695.1 uncultured Pirellulaceae bacterium | reverse complement strand
GTATCTCGCGACACCTCGTCTCGCTCAAAGTCTTCTTTCGTTATCTGCAGCTTGAGTCGATTCTGACAGATAACAAAGCCGAATTGCTGGGGACTCAGAAACTCTGGGAGCGTGTTCCGACCGTAATGTCGCCGTCGGTGGTCGAGCGATTTCTAAATGCTCCGGATCGCAAGGATCGTTTGGCGGTCCGCGACCGAGCCCTGCTCGAATTGATGTATGCAACGGGGTGTCGAGCTTCAGAAGTCTCGGATATGAAGTTGGCAAACATGCATCTGGAAGAGCGATACTGTATGTGCCACGGCAAGGGGGACAAGCAGCGGTTGGTGCCGTTGAACCAGACGGCGGTGGACGCGATTACGCTCTACATCGATACGCAACGTGAAGATTTAGCGGAGATGAATCCGGGCGAGCCGGAGTGGTTGATGCTATCCCGTCGCGGACGACGACTGCGTCGCGAGGCGATCTGGGAACTGGTGAAAAAATACGCACTCAAGAGTGGTGCGCCGGCTTCGATCAGTCCCCATACGCTCCGACATAGCTTTGCCACGCATTTGTTGGCCGGTGGCGCTGACTTGAGGTTAGTGCAAGAGATGCTGGGGCATGCGAATATCACGACGACTCAGATCTACACGCATGTGGATCATTCACGATTAAAGAAGGTGCACTCAGAGTTTCATCCGCGAGCATGAGGTCGCAGGGTGCATCCGAGAAAGTGGAAACGACGACCCGACAGCTTAGGGTTGTTGCTTGGGCGGTGCGAATTTGATCTTCTCGATCAGTTTGATGATTCGACCGTCATCGCCGACTTTGCCAGAGACTGCGGTGATGGCTGCTACGACGTTTTCGTATCGAAGGTTGTAATCGCAGTCCAATTCGACTTCGGCGCCTTCGAAGCCCGCACCTGGTCCGGCGTCGTCACCGCCGACGAGATTCGCGACGTGAGCGTGCAGACCATTGAGGTCATTGAAGGAGACGTCGTTGAGATTGATGCTGGCCAGCCCCCCGTTGTCGGCGGCTCGTAAACGCAGCTTCATCGGGGGCAATTCGTCATCTTCCGGCGTACCGGCGCTTGCCGCCTGAGCGGGCATTTTGATATTAAAGTCGCCTTCGAGCTGGACGATCTTGAATTGCATGATAAAGAAGATCAGCAGTTGAAACACGATGTCGATCATCGGTGTCATCTGCAGCTCGATTTTTTCAGCTTCTTTGGTATTGCGAACCTTCATGATTTTGCCTGGTCAGAAACCAACGTCTTCCTTTGCGCGCAGGGCGAACCGCTCAAATTTCTCTTCCTGACAAACCTTGATCAGGTCCTGGACCATTCCTGTCGGAGCCGCCGCATCGGCTCGCACAATGATCGTGGCGTCACCGGCTGTTTTACCGTTGAGCGCAAGGACTTGGCGTTCGCGTTGCAAGAAGATGCGAAGCGAATCCAGATTGGCTTCTTCGCCGTTGAGAATCGACGTACCATCAGATTTCATGTGAATTGTGATGGGGCTTTCCAGAGCCCCTTCAGGCGGCTTGGCAAGAACACTCAAAGGCAATTGGACCCGCGCGTCTTGGTCGGCTTCTGTAAAGTTGATCAAGACCATAAAGAAGGCAATCAACTGAAAGGTCATATCGATCATCGGCGTCAAATCGCCTTCGGCCGATGTCTCGCGTGGTTTCTTGATGCGCATTGCGACTGTGCCTCTGACTACTGCGTCCGTTGTTACTTCTTGTCGCCAACGCTTTGGAATCGTGACATCAAGCCTTCGCTGAGGATGCCGACTTCGAGCACCAATTGCGAAATGCGATTCTTCAGGATGCCGTACAACGCGATCGCCGGGATGGCGATGGCGAGTCCAATCAGAGTCGTGAAGAGAGCGGTGGAAATACCTTTGGCTAACTCTGACGGCTTGGGAGCCACGGCGGCATTCGCGATCACGCTGAACGATTTGATCATCCCGTGAACGGTGCCAAACAATCCAATCATGGGCGAGAGTGTGCCGATCAATGCGATGTAGCTCAAACGGTGTTCGAGCTTCATGTTCTCTTCTTCGCCGACTTCTTGCATCGCCTCGATGGCTTGGGGATAGCCGTCGGAAAGTTTCGCCAGACCCGCCGAGAGCACTTTGCCAAGGAACGATTCGTCCGTCTTTGCCATATCGTAGGCGTCTTGATAACGTTTCTCGTTCAGGTTGGCTTCGAAGCCTTCGATCAATCCAGCAGGGCAGACGTTGTCGCGGCGCGCGGTCAAGATGTTCATCACGAGCAACGCGACCAGCGTGAATGAGACCGCAAGAAAGATGAGCGAATATCCCGGCCCAAGGGCTTCGTACGCCCAACCCAACATATTCTTCTGCGTTGTGGGTGCGGCATCGCCGTCTTGAGCGACAGCAACGCTCGGCATCATGGCGTTGACGGAGATAAACACAACGGTCAGAAACAGAACACTGGACATAAATACCGCCAATCGATTCTGTTTTGCGTTTGTCGTCTTGCGTTCTCGCCTCATTCATAGACTCCTGCCATCGTTTTTGATGGCCGTCAATATTTCTCTGTTTTCCATGCCGGCGAAGCTCGGAAGCCCTGCCTGACCTTTTCCATTGTAATTTGAGGCCTCAAAAGTAACATCCTGCTTGCGCGAAGTAGCAGTCCTTCAAAGCCACACAAGTCGGATTACCGTTTCTTGGCCCAAGCCGTTCCGCCATATCGACTGTTCAATTTGCTTCGCGCCTTGGCTGCTCGTTCGGGTTGTCCGGCTTCGCGAAACAATTTGTCCAGCCAGTATAGCGCTTCGGCGTGAGAAGCTGTATCGCGGAAGTAGAGTAAGTCGGTGTGGCAGTAGGCAAGTATGGCATCGACGGGTTTGTTGGCAGCTCGAAAGCTATCTCCCATGGCGTTGTTCATACGAGCGTATAGTTCAATATCGCTCGAATCGTTCTCATCAATCATCTGCTTGAGTGTTTTGATCGACGCATAGTGCTGTCC
>CAYYHV010000414.1:2345-6746 GCA_964471695.1 uncultured Pirellulaceae bacterium | reverse complement strand
GCGACACATGGCGGCCGCGACTCGTTCGGGGCTCGCTCGGTTACGCGAAACAAACGACTCCGATATCATCGAGAGCATGGCGAACAAACCACTGATCCATCGAATTATTTACGAGTCGGCTCGTATCGGCATGCAGACGGCGGGGCGGCTGCTCTTTCGCACCCAAGTCCTTGGTTTGGAGAATTGGCCGAAAGAGGGGGGCGGGCTGGTGTGTTCTAACCATCAGAGCTTTGTGGACCCGGCTTTTTTGGGAGTCGCTTGTCCGCGCCCCATGAACTACGTGGCTCGTGAGAACCTGTTTGCTATTCCACTTTTTCGCAACCTGATCGTAGCGCTCAACGCCTTTCCAATTGACCGCGACGGCGCGGGGCTGGCGGGACTGAAGCAGACTCTGCGACTACTTAAGGGGGGCGAACTCGTCGTGATTTTTCCGGAAGGCACGAGGACTCCTGACGGAGAGCTACAGGAGCTACAACCGGGTTTCATCGCGGTGGCTCGGCGTGGCAAATCGCCCGTCATCCCGATAGCGCTGGACGGCGCCTATGATGTGTGGCCGCGTCACCGGAAAATGCCTGGATTGGCCAAAGTGGCGATTGCGGTTGGCGAACCGATCACGCAGGTTGAAATGAAACCGCTATCGGATGATGAATTGCGTCATTTGGTGTCAGAACGAATCGCGGAGTGCCTCCAACGGGCTCGTGGAGTCCGCTAAACGCGGGGAATGCTGTAAAACGGATGCTTTGCGGCGATCGGGAATGCCTGACGCAACGCGGCCGAGAGGATGCCCTTGCTACCGTCACGTGCCCTTTTTGCCTGAATTGCCGAGGAATACGGCTGTTTTGGCATCTTGGCTTGATCCGGGCGTGGTTGTGACCGATATGAGGTTTTGATAGACTTTTTCAATTACGGTCAGAAGCTTCATGTGAGCAGGACAGGTGTCCGCTCGGCGACTGGCGTTCCTCCAACCTCTTTTCAGGTGCCAGGCAGGCTCTCTGCCGCGTCGGCAGGCCGTTCTTCCCTGCACCTACACTCTAAAGGAACTCATGGTAAATCGTACCCTTATTCGTAACCTCGAAAATGATGATGATCTGAACGCAGAGATCGAAGCCGCTATGTCGGGAGCCGACACAGAAGGCTTAAAAGCGATGGAAGCGGAATCAGACATTGATCTGAATAAAATCGTCGAAGGTACCGTCATCCGCATCAACGATGACAATGTGCTTATCGACGTCGGCTTCAAGAGTGAAGGCGTTATTTCTCTGCAGGAATGGGAAGAAGACGAAGAACAGCCCAAACCCGGCGACACCTTCCAGGTGCTCGTCGAAGACCTCGAAGACAACATGGGGCGTGCCGACGACCCCTACGGCATGATCACGCTCAGCAAGCGAAAAGCCGAGAAGATCATCGCTTGGACCGAGATGATGAAGACCGTCGAAGAGGGTCAAGTCGTCACCGGTACCGTCACCCGCAAGATCAAGGGTGGTTTGTTGGTGGATATTGGCGTCAACGTATTCCTGCCTGCCAGTCAGGTGGACATCCGCCGCCCATCGGACATCGGCGACTATATCGGTCGAACGGTCCAGTGCGAAGTACTCAAGATCGACGAAGCTCGCCGCAATATCGTGGTCAGCCGTCGTTCGCTTATCGAGAAGCAGCGTCAGGAAGATCGCGATCAGTTGCTCAAGGAACTGAGTATTGGCGATTTGCGAAAGGGTGTCGTCAAGAACATCGCCGACTTTGGTGCGTTTGTTGACCTTGGCGGAATCGACGGCTTGCTCCACATCATTGATATGAGCTGGGGCCGCGTTGGTCATCCTTCCGAAGTTGTTTCGATCGACCAGGAAATCGAAGTGATGATCCTGAACATCGACCACGAGAAGGGCAAGATTGCTCTCGGCCTGAAGCAGAAAGAGGCCAGCCCGTGGGAAAAAGTCGACGAGAAGTACCCACAAGGAAGTACGGTCAAGGGTCAAGTCGTCAATGTGATGACTTATGGTGCCTTTGTGAAACTTGAAGAGGGTATCGAAGGACTGGTCCACATCTCCGAGATGTCATGGACCAAACGCGTAAGCCATCCGAGCGAATTGGTTCAGATTGGCGACGAGATCGACGTTGTTGTCCTCGGTATCGACAAGAAGAAGCAGGAAATCTCGTTGGGTATGAAGCAAACCCAAGAGAACCCGTGGACGAATGTTGGCGATCGCTATCCGGAAGGAAAGATGATCAAGGGTCGCGTTCGCAACCTGACCAACTACGGTGCCTTCGTCGAATTGGAAGAAGGCATCGACGGTTTGTTGCACGTTTCCGATATGAGCTGGACTCGCAAGATCAGCCATCCAAGCGAAGTGCTTGAGAAGGGCCAGGAAGTCGAGTGTAAGGTACTGTCCGTCGATCAAGATCGTCGTCGTATCGCGCTTGGACTCAAGCAGCTTGATGAGGATCCGTGGGAAGACAAGATTCCCAGCAAGTACCAACCCGGTCAATTGGTCAAAGGTGCTGTCACCAAGATCACGAACTTCGGCGTCTTCGTCGGATTGGAAGACGGGTTGGAAGGATTGCTTCACATCTCTGAATTGTCCGAGGACAAAGTTGAGAATGCTGAAGAAGTCGTCAAAGTCGGCGATGAAATCGAAGTCAAGATTCTTCGAGTCGACACGCAGGATCGCAAGATCGGCTTGTCCCGTAAACGTGTCGAATGGGCAGAGGAAGATGGTCCTCCACCAGAAGACGCCAAGCAGCATGATCCCAACCGTCCGAAACCCAAAATCGACTCGAGCGATCTCAAGGGTGGACTCGGCGGTGGCGGTCCACTGATTGCCCCATCGTTGGCAACAGACGCTGCACCTGCGGAAACCGCCGAAGTTGCCGAAGCCGCTCCTGCAGCGACGGCTTCGGAACCTGCAGCCGAGGCTTCTGCGGAAGGCGAAGGCGGTGGCGAAGAAGCGTCCGAATAAGTCGGCGTTTCTCACCGGGAATAAAACTAAAACAGCCTCGCGAATGCGGGGCTGTTTTCTTATGTATACCTTACAGTTTCTGCACAGCGACCGCGTCTGCTCACCGATAGAAAACGTCGAAGACTCGTCGTGGTGCCGATTGGCCATTCTGATTTCGGTACGGGATCGTGCGAGGGACAACGCGTACATCGCGGTACCCGTTTCGAACCAGATCGCCGCGAACCCTATTGCTTCCGTTACGGTCAAAATAGGTTCCGTAGCGTTGGCGATTCGGTGCCGGTTGGAACAAGCGGCCACCATTCTGAGCCCGGATGGCATTCATTTGATTGGTGAAATTCTGGATGGCCGGGCCGATGGCTTGCTGCCAGTTGACTTGATTCGTGTTGTTATTCCGGGGCGTCGGTTGGTACGTCGAACGTGCAATGGGTTGCGAGCGATACGTTGTGGGTTGGGTTCGGCGATTCGGATTGACGCTTGAATTGTTTCGAGTCGCGTTGCCGGTGCCGTAAACGCCGCCGCCGTTGCCATACGAATGCGTTTGTGGAATGAAATCGAGTTGCGGCAATCCTTGAGCCGAAACGATGGTGGCGAACGTGATCGAAAGGCTAAGAGCGATGAAGCGTAGCATGTTGAAATCCCCTGTATTCTGGTTGCTTGTTGACCGCCACATGCGGCCTCAAGCAGTGAATTGCGAGGAGTTTCAATCACCGGACACGAATTCTGGAAAATAAATCGGCGCCTCTGCGTGGGCGCCGAATGAATGATGAACAATGCCAGACGCTGTTGCAGCAGGGAGAAGTCGTCCGGTACGCTGCTTGGAGCATCTTAGGGGAGAAGGCGCTAAGGCGTTCCAAAGCCATTCTCCAAAGCCATATGGCGAGCCCAATCGGGGAAATCAATCAGCGGATTACGATTGCCTTGAACCTTGAAGATTTCAGCATTTCGATGGCGCTCATAGACCGTCACAGGGAACGCCTCATGCCAATCCAGCAAGATGGGTAACCGTTGTGATTGAAGTTCTACGTTACGATCGCCGGTGAGTTTCGGGTACCGCAGCAAGAAATACATGGTCGCACGGGCAACGACTCCTTTGCCTGCGCCAGGTTCAAACTTCCCAGACTCACGTCTTCCACAATGTTGCCTGACGATTTCGGATTCGGGCGGGAACTGGAAGTAGGGGATGTTGCTGCGAAAGCTGTTGCACTTGGGTTCACAGGTGAACAAATGGTGCATATCGGCTTTCATCGGTTGTTGCTTATTGAACCAGGATTGTGGCACGACGTGTTCGCAATTGAATGGATCACTCGATTCCAGGCCAAGCATGAATGCTTCCACCGACTCTTCGTCGATTTGGGATTCACGAGCCATGAATTCGCGAAATCTCTCTTGATGCCTTTCGGCGATTTCCAAATCATTCCGGATAACCTCTTCGGCGCTGAAGCCTCGT
>CAYYHV010000414.1:0-2335 GCA_964471695.1 uncultured Pirellulaceae bacterium | reverse complement strand
GCCATCAGGAGAGTCGATATCAATGGGCCGACGGTCAATCCACGGGTAGAGATGCTCCAGGCGGGCTTTCTTGTAAGAGAGTTGGTTGTGATGATTGCTCACCGTGAGATGGCTAAGGGCTTCAAACAATTCGTCATCCACCAATTCATCCGCGATGCCCGCGTAGTATTCGACGATGGCTTGTTCATCGGACGTCGCATCGTAGTAGACGTCCGATTCGTGCTCTCGCAGTTTTTGCAGTGCGACTCGCAAGTCGCTCGCGTTCGCTTTGGCTGACGTTTTGGGTGTCGCTTTGGCCGGTGTTTTGGCCGGTGATACTTTGGACGCAGCGGCCGTGGTTCGAGCTCTTGGGGCGGCGTCCGGAACGACGTTTGCCATGTCGCCCAGACCGACGGAGACTTGGAGTGGAATGGTCCACGTTGCTCTACCCAGATCATCGAGAATGGTTTTGGTGGGCGATGTCGATCTAGGTTGCGTAGTATTGCTGTCCGTTGTGAGGGAGCTGCTGTCTTCCTCGAAGATGTTGAAACATTCGTCGTACAGTGAACGTTCTTTATTTGTCATTGCCGCAGCTCGATCGTTCAGTTCATCAACAATACGGCTGACTCGAGTCCCTTCGTTGGCAACCCATGCGATCTGCTCGATGGTCGCACTTGAACCGTCCCAGTCATCACCGGAAATGGTTTGGATTTTGCCGTTCTTTCTCAACGGAACGCCGGCATGGTGTAAGGCAGCGAGCTGCCATTGGTCATTAAAGACCGGAGAGCCTGACGAGCCTCGTTCCGTATCGGTACTGTAGTGAAGAAAATCGCCAACGATGTCCACGATCTCATTCTGTCGCAGCCCGAGTTGTTGCCTTTGCCCGCCAGGATGCTGAATAATGTTGACGCGTTCCCCCACAATCGCTTTGCCAGATGCGGCGATCAGTCGATTCCAGCCTCTGGAGCTTGAGAGGGTTCCTGATGCGTTTTGGGCTTCGATAGCCACCAGGGTAAAGTCGAGCGCTTCATCTGTTTCAAAGAAAACGTCCGGTCGAATTCGAAACTCGATCGGAGTCAACTGTTTGCCACGCAGTGTTTCTACATAGTCGAACTGAATGAGGCTGCTGCCTGCATCCTGTTCTGCACTGAGCACATGGTTGTTGGTCAAAATCAATTGCGGCGACACAAGAAAGCCGGTCCCCGAACCCATTGACGGGCCGTCCGCAGCGCCAATTAAGATTCGCCCCACGGACTTTGCGGAACTGGCACCCCTGTTCAAGAACCAGGATGTCACGAGGTCGTTCTGGCTGATTATGCGTTCGAAGAAATCAACGGTCAGATCACGATCCGTCTCGGACGATAGGGAATCCACGATGAGCGACTCGCCCTCAAGCGCGCCATCACCAAACGCCATCATTCTGCGAGCGATTCGCTTCGGGTCGTCAATCTGACTGAGATTGCAGTCTCCATAATGCCCGTCCTTTATACGGTCGATCTCGGCTGATTTTTCCGAACGGGTTTCTGTTCGTTCTGCGTATCTGGCTTCTGAGAGTTCGATCTGGTGGATGAAACGATTGATCTTCATAATTGAAAACTCTAGAGTTACGTTGATCGTGGTGGCTTAGAACGCTTACTGTTTGTTATTTCCTTTCGCTCGAATCAGCCGCCAACGATTTCGATTTGAATGATATTCTGAAGGTTGAGGCAAGGTAGGGGTTATGAGTGATCAAGAATCCCTGCAGCTCTTGGCGCGTTTTCGAGACGGAGATACCAACGCGGCAACCCAGCTGTTTGACCGGTATGTTGGGCGGCTGATTGGATTGGCTCGGACGCGATTGTCCGGCAAATTGTCGCGACGAGTGGACCCCGAGGATATTGTCCAGTCAGCTTATCGCAGCTTTTTCCGCAGTGCTGAAGAAGGGAAATTCGAGCTTCACCAATCAGGTGACCTTTGGAGTCTGTTGGTTGCCATAACACTCAACAAGTTGCGAATGCAGGCGAGGCGTCATCAGGCGGAGAAGCGATCACTCAAAGCCGAAGAGAGCATCATGGTGGGGGCAGGAAGCGTCATGATGGCACCCGAACGTTTGGCAGAAGAACCGCAGGCTCATGAAGTCGCGGCACTGACAGAGCAACTGGAGCTAGTCATGTCGGACCTCGACCAGCGTCAACGCCAGATTCTTGAACTTCGGCTGGCTGGACATTTCATCGAAGAAATTGCCGACAAAGTCGAGTGTTCCGAGCGAACGGTGCGACGTCAGTTGGAACATCTCAAATCGCGCTTTCAGCGTGACCTGAATGACGCATAACTGAGTCCAATAACTGAGTCCATCATCGAATGCGACTCGGCTCCC
>CAYYHV010000413.1:465-6763 GCA_964471695.1 uncultured Pirellulaceae bacterium | reverse complement strand
TACTCTGCCGGATTGGGACGGGCGGCTTTCTCTCCTAACGGTAAAAATGCGTTCAGGCAAAAATTGGCAACTTCGAAGTAGCCAAAGCATATGCCGACAAGATCCCGCGAGAACAACTGCTCAATGACGAACGAGATTGGTGGTACAGTCGAGCCTATCCGCAACTTTGGGCCGAAATGGACGGCTTACTGGGAGCTGATCCTGAGCAATAAAGTTCTGCGAACATTTTCATTTGGCTGGCGTCCTTGAGATTTAGGCAAATCACGAGCGCTACCAGAGATTTGCCGTTTCGACGACCTTCTCAATCTCTGGCCAGCCTTCTAAAATGCCCGATTCATTCGACATCAGCGAGTCGATATCCCAATCTCCCCCTACCGCACCGAACTGACATGTCCGAACGCGTCTTTAACTTCTCGGCTGGACCAGCCACCATTCCTGAATCTGTACTGGCACAAGCCCGCGACGAAATGCTGGGGCTCCCTGGGCTGGGGATGTCCGTGATGGAAATCAGTCATCGGAGCGCACCTTACAAGGCCATCCACGATTCAGCGAAAGATAATATTCGCAAGCTGCTGAATCTTCCTGAGAACTACAAGGTCCTCTTTCTCCAAGGCGGATCACGTCTGCAGTTCTCGATGATTCCCATGAATCTTGGCGGCTCAGGCCAGACGGCTCACTATTATTCGACAGGTACATGGTCCAAAAAAGCAGTCGAAGAAGCCCGTAAAATTGACGACTTGAATGTTGACGTTGTGTGCGACTATAGCGATTCGAAGTTTACGCGAGTCCCGTCAGCAGACGAGATCACGATCAACCCATCGGCTGCCTTTGCCTACTATTGCTCCAACGAAACCGTTCAGGGCGTTCAGTTTCCCACCGAACCCAACGTGGGCGACGTGCCGCTCGTCTGTGATTCATCTTCCGATATTTTTTGTCGCCCGCTGCCGATGGAAAAATATGGCATCCTGTATGCGTGTGCCCAGAAGAATGCAGGTCCGGCTGGCGTCACAATCCTGATCATTCGCGATGATTTGCTAGATCGAAGCAAAGACGAGTTGCCGGGCTACTTGAACTTCAAGACGCATGCCGACAACGATTCGATGTTCAACACTCCACCGACGTTCGCGATTTACATGGTCAACTTGATTTCCGAGTGGTTGCTGAATGACATCGGGGGGTTGGACAAGATGCATGAACGCAACCAATCCAAATCGCAGATGCTCTACGAAGTCCTGGATGCCAGCGAAGGATTTTATGCGGGGCACGCTCAAGCCGACTCGCGCTCCCTGATGAACGTGACTTTCAAACTCCCAAGTGACGAAATCCAAAACGACTTTATCGCGGGAGCCGAGGAACACGGACTGTTTAACCTCAAGGGGCATCGCAGCGTCGGCGGCATTCGAGCGTCGATTTATAATGCATTGCCTGTCGCAGCCGTCGAATCGCTACGTGATTTTATGAAAGATTTTCACCAAAAGCGTGCGTAGTTCTCCCACGGCGTTCCCGATGATATAGGGAATTGCCAACTTGCATTCCACCGGAAACAACAAGCAGATATTGCCATGCCCAAAGTCATCGTGCTCGACAACCTCGCTCAAGAAGGGCTAGATCTTCTGGAAAAGGCTTCCGGCATTGAGTTTGACATCAAGACGGGGCTCAAGGGTGAGGAATTGAAGACCGCCCTGCTTGATTATGACGGAGCCATCTGTCGCAGTGGTGTCAAATTGGACGCCCCCGCATTGGAAGGCAATCGACGCCTGAAAGCCATCGTTCGGGCTGGAGTCGGTACCGACAACATCGACAAGCAAGTCGCCAAGCGTCAGGGCATCATTGTGATGAACACGCCGGCGGGTAATACGCTCAGCACGGCAGAGCACGCGATCGCATTAATGTTGGCGATGGCTCGGAATATTGCACCCGCACATCAAAGCCTTCGCGAAGGCCGATGGGACCGCAAAGCCTATATGGGCACGCAGCTCGCCGACAAGACCCTGGGCATCATCGGACTGGGACGCATCGGACGCGAAGTCGCCAAACGCGCCCAAGCCTTCGAAATGAAAGTTGTCGGTTTTGATCCGTTCCTCTCGGAAGAAAAAGCTCGCGAGCTTGGCATCGAACCGATCGCAACCGTTCCCGAGCTTTTGCCACGCGTCGATTTTCTCACCGTGCACACGCCATTGACGCCAGAGACCGAAAACCTGATCAACGAAGAATCGCTCAAGCTGATGAAACCTGGCGCTCGCCTTGTGAACTGCGCCCGGGGCGGTATCTACAACGAAGCGGCTTTGGTCCAGGCGCTGGAGACACGTCAGATCGCCGGTGTGGCACTGGACGTGTATGCCGACGAACCCTGCACGGACAGCCCACTGTTTCAATCACCGGGTGCCGTGTGCACGCCTCACTTGGGAGCCAGCACAGAGGAGGCTCAGACAAATGTAGCCATCGAAGCCGCCGAACTGCTTGTCAACTTCTTGACTACCGGCGAGATTCGTCACGCCGTCAATACCGTCGCGGTTGATCCAGCCACATTGGACTCGCTTCGGGGGCACCTGAACCTCGTCCACCGCATGGGCCTGCTGCTGGCTCAATCGTACAAGGGGCAACCAACGGGTTGTCGAGTCACTTATCGTGGTGACGTCGCGAACAAGGATACACGACTGCTGACCTCTGCGTTCTGCGCCGGGCTTGTGGAACGAGCCATGGATGAAGAGGTCAACATCGTCAATGCAGAAATGCTGATGAAGGACCGAGGGCTGGACGTTCAATCCGTTAACGATCCCAGCGCCGGCGCATTTAGCTCATCAATTGTCGTAGAACTTAAAACGGACGCCAGCAGCTATGGGCTGGCCGGTACGCTATTCGGCAATGACATGCCGCGACTGATTCGATTGAACGAATACCAACTGGAAGCCTATCTCGATGGCGTCCTTTTCGTTTTCAATCATCGCGACGTGCCGGGCATCATCGGAACCGTTGGCAGTATCTTTGGCACCCACGGCGTCAACATTGGTCAGATGTCGGTCGGACGAGCCGATGACAAACCGGGCGGTGACGCTATCGGCGTGCTGAATCTGGATGCGCCGCCACCGCAAGCCGCCATCGACGAAGTCCTCGCGAACCCAAACATCACGAGCATTACCGTGGCGCAGTTGCCTGGGCGTGATGAACTACCAGGTTGGCTCGGATAGACGGACCGTGTTCGTCACGTCGCTTGAACCGATAGAGCTGGCCCGCGGCTGCGCCAATAATTCCGAGCTCTGATCTTGCTCCGGCCAATGAAGTCCTAAAGATTCTTCTCGACGAACGGCTTGGCTGGTTTTTCGCCGTCCCACGAAAGTTCGAAATTCAGCTGATCGTTTGCCTTTTCGATCTCTACCGTGAGTCCAGATGTACTTGCGTCCGAATATTTCTGCGGGGCGTGCCACCGTTGAGAAGTCACGGTAAGCGGTTCGGTTCCGGTGATTGCAACACGATAGCTGCCAGGCGGTAGTCCATCAAAAGCCGTATAGGCCGAGACACGATAGCTGCCATCGGATTCCAATGCGCCACCACCAGGCCGATTGTTGTCACCCCCAGCGACCGGCTCAAACAAGATCGAACCGAACGCTAGTGGTTCGCCATCGACGGTCACTTTTCCGGAAATCGGTACCCTTACGCCTTTTCCATCGCCACAACCGCTGACAAACGGAAGCAGACAAGTCGCAATAACGATGATCTTACAGCGTAGAAGTCGCGATTCAGAACATGTAGACCGAGGCATACGTTTCGCTTACGTGGCAGCCAGTATATAGGGCAATAAACGACGCTTGCGTCAGGTTAGAAATCGCCAGCGTCCACGACTTCATTTCCATCGCGGGTTGCCAGAGCATTGTATGCAAGTTGCTGAATATTCTCGTTGATGAAGTCTACACGCCCATCCCCAAACGCGAATAGTCCGCCGCCCGTATGCTTACTGGCAAACCCACCATTACAGCGGCCGCCGCCGGCCCCTGAGACGGTTCCGGCACCGCTGTTCAACCCATCTTCACCGTTCGGATCGAGGGGAAAGTTAAGCGGCGTTGCTGTCGTTCGCAGAGAAGACGTGAAGCGATTACCGTTGGACCAGATGTTCGATTGTCCAGAGCGATGTCCCTCGATGGTCTCCCCGATGAAGAAAGTCTTGCTTGTTCCATCTGAAATTTTACGCATCTTGATCTTCGTGGCATAAACGAACATCCCACGAGCCTGATCGGGTTCGGCAAAACCGGTAAACTTCCTTGCACTACCGGTCCCAGGTCGCTGCGAGCCCATGCAACCCGCATAGCTACCGGTTGCGGCGTCGATACGAACTCCGTGACTGCCACGGCAGACCGGCTCAAGAACATCACTTGGGCAAACGTACATCGGCATCTGCGTGCCCACGATTGTCATTGAATTCGCCACGACCTGGTTGCTCGTATTTGCCCAAGCCGTGTTCGCTGCCCAAATCGGAACATCTTCGAGATTCAAAGCCTCGAATGCCGAAGAGTCTTCCATATACGGAAGGATCTGAGCAAAGTGACTGGCGCCTTCGGTAGCAAGCTCCAACCCCGTCACCGGACTCGTCCAATCGCGGACCGGACCAAATTCACCCCACGGCCCTCTCGTGCCGTCGTAACCTTTTCGGCCAGCCGGAAAGCTCCGATTGGAGCTTTCGTAGTTGAGTAATCCCAACATGATCTGCTTCATGTTGTTGGTGCATTGAATCCGCCGCGCCGCCGCGCGTGCTTGCTGGACGGCGGGCAGAAGTAAAGCCACAAGGATGCCAATGATAGCGATCACAACTAACAGTTCGACCAAGGTAAAACCATTGCGGCCATGTTGTATTTTCTTCACGATTTCAAGCCTATGAAATGGTTCTTTGTGAGAAATCAGTCGTTGTCGTCACGGAGTTCTTAATGGCCTCGATTGAATAGAATCCAAAAGCCAAACTAGCGACGCCGCGCAATCACGACACGCCAAGGATGCCCCACAGCCCCAAAAGTGCCATACTCGGCTCGGGAACCATACGCAGATTATCAACGCTGCCAAGAAAGCCGGTGGCTCGCACAGACGTACCCGACAAGTTCGCATCATCGAAAATCCGTGACGCTCAGAAACGCTATCTAGACGAGACTGACGGCCACCGAAAAACATCGCGAGGTCATGGCTTTCACCTTGGAAAATTTCCATTTTTTCTGTCCGCTCCATTTCCAAGCCACTCGGCAAACCATCCTTCCATGAGGTTCGAAAAAGTAGCCAGCCCGCACAGTTCTCCGCCCCACCGTGACCAAGCTACGATCCTAAATCGACATTTTTGCGAGAAAGGCGACACGAACTGCGATGACGACGATCAACGCCAAAAGCGAACAAATCGCCGGAAAAACCGGAACAGCCGCTCCGTTGCCGCTCTGGAAATCGCGGATCGGCGACTTCCATCGGAAACAGCATTGTCGCCAGCAAGGTGTCGGATAACCTGAGAAGTATCGCAACGTGCCAGTTTTCCACTCCGCTTCTCAGTCTCCTAAATGCAATCCATCGTTGTCATCGCCGTTGCGTGCGCTCTCGCCATTGGCCGAGAAGCATCCAGCGAACCGGTCTCCATGTGTGGACTCCGATGCGCCATGGCGATCGGTTGCGTCGTCACAGTCTGCATGTCGGCGCGACTAATCCACCTGAGCCTGAGTGGGTTGGAATCGACAGCTCGCAACAAACGACTTACGGAAGTTCTCGAGCGAACCCACCTTGGGTTCTGGGTGGCGGTCGTTGGCTTCCTTGTTTTTGTTGTCGATTGGGTGACGATCGTCAGGACGAATTGGGGATGGGATGGCTCAGTCCTCGTTGATGACCTTCTGATCCTGATGCCACTGACGATTCCGTGGGTCATATCATGGGCCTACTTCTTTGACTTGCCCGCCGACCCCAGTGGCTCGAGTGGTCGCTGGCAGTTTGTCGCACGCCAGAGTCGCATTGCATTCGGATTGGGACTGCTGCCCGTATTGGTTGTCTGCACAGTGTCCGATTTAGCCCATCGCTATTGTCCCGAATGGGCGGAAGGCAAAATGGCAGCAGCCATCTATGTCTTGCCAATGCTCGGACTATTGAGCCTCTACCCGTGGTTGATGCGAATCCTCTGGCCAACAAGCCGTCTTCCTGACGGATCGCTTCGGACGCGTTTGGAGCGACTGGCGACCGAGAATCACATTGCCATCCGGGACATGTATATCTGGAAGACTGGCAACGGGGCCCTTAATGCGGCTGTGAGCGGTATGATTCCTGGCCTACGATATGTGTTCCTGAC
>CAYYHV010000413.1:0-455 GCA_964471695.1 uncultured Pirellulaceae bacterium | reverse complement strand
CGAGATCGAGGCGATCTACGCCCACGAACTGGGACATGTAAAACATGGTCATTTGTCCCTGAGAATCATCGCCCTCCTTCTTCCAATCTTCATATGCATCGGATTCGCAGAATCCGGTCCGCTGCTTGATACGTCGGCCCCGGCGATGGCCAGGCAGGTTGCTTTCCCTGACTATCTTTTACTTGCAGCGACGCTGGGATACATGATTTTTGGCCTGGGTTGGTACGCGCGAAGACTGGAACATCAAGCCGATCTTTGGGCATGTCAGAATTTATCGTCTGAGAGACCAACAAATACGGATGCAGTCCACGGACACGCGTATTACGGCGTACTCCAGCGACTCACGAAGAATGACGAACAGAATAGCACCGGATGGCTTCATCCTTCCCCAAGTGACCGGCTCAGTTTTCTGGATCTGGCGACTTCGTCTCCGCCGACAGCACATCGTTTTCATT
>CAYYHV010000412.1:0-6769 GCA_964471695.1 uncultured Pirellulaceae bacterium | reverse complement strand
CATCAGGACAGCATGATCTGGCAGTACGATTTGCAGACGGCGGATCGAATCCCTGCGTTATCCAACGGACCAGTAAACTGCCCCGTCGGTCATGTGTTTGTGGACGATGAGTTGATCGTTGCCAGTTGGGGTAACAATCGGTTGCTGCGGTACGAAGAGGCTGGCAGCTTTGTCGAGTTGATCGGCACGACGACTCGTCCGAATGACCTGCTCGTGCGCCCCATCCCCGAGCCCAAGATGGCGTTTTCCGGTGTGCTTGGATTATGTTTTCTGCTCAACCATTTCCGAAAAAAAGAAGTAGCATAGCGCTACAATCCGTCCCCCTTGGGCCGGGTTCGTTTGCTTACGGTGTCCAAGCTGCGATCACGCGGCTTGGACACAGGACGAAAAAGTCGAAAGCTGACGACCGGCCCATTTTTTGACTACGATGGATTTGTCTTATACAGGAGTTAATAGCGTGGTACGGCCGCAGCTGTCAAAAACCGAACTGGAAGTCGCACGAGTCCTCTGGAAAATGGGCGAAGGGACTGTGGGAACAATCCACGAGGCGATAAGCGCGACTCGGGAAATTGAGTATGCAACTTTGCAGACATATGTAAGAAGACTGGAAGCGAAGGGTTACATAAAATCAACGCGTGTTGGGCGCACAAAACTTTATCGACCGAAGGTCCGCCCTAAGCAGGTAATCCGTGAAACGATGGATGACATGATGCGATTGCTGTTTGATGGCGAGCCCATACCTATGGTTCGACATCTCGTTAGCGATCGCAAGTTGTCGGCTGAGGATATTCTTGAACTAAAACGTATCATCGAGGAATTGGACGATGATGAATGATGGTCAGTTCATGGAGTTAGTTCTGCTTCAGTTGGTGCAGGTCACAGCGATCACGCTCGTGATCGGTGTTTTGGCTCAGCGATTGATTCGACAACGACCACATCTGGCACACTTGCTGATTTTGGCAGTTCTCATCAAGTGTCTTGTGCCGCCTGTCATACCCAGTCCATGGGTTCCCGTATTCACTGCGTCGAGAATTTTCAATGCCAACGAAAACCTGCCTGCAGAAAGAGTCGCCGAATTCAATTTGAACCAAGTTACTTCGCAAAACGTCGGCGGCTCAACTGAGGCGTTGCCATCGACATCGAGAACCGACGCCGGGGGTTCTTTCACCCCTGTTCCCGTTTCCACTCGACCATTGGTCATTTCGATCGTCTTCACCACATGGTTGATGGGATTCCTCCTATCGGGTGTCTCCATGCTTGGACCCTGGGTGGCTGCGTCCAGGCGATGGCGGACATCATCGAATTGCACAAGAGACCTGCAATTGCTCTGTGAGGAACTTTCGCGGCAGTTAGGGTTGCTACAGACCGTCAAGGTCGTCGTTGACCCGAGGGAGTATGGCCCTCTGGCGACTGGATTGTGGAATCCAACCGTCGTGTTGCCAGCTTGTCTTGTGGAGGCCAATGACGAGGTCAATTTGAGGATGTCGATGGCCCACGAGCTTGTGCATCTTCGGCGATACGATACCGCGTATAGTGTGATGCAGTGTTTGGTTCGAGCCGTTTGGTGGTTCCATCCCGGAGTCTGGTGGATCGGTCGACTGATGGACCAAGCCGCAGAACGTTGCTGTGACGAAGAAGTTATTGCTGCGTTGGAGTGCAAACCCACTCTATATGCGAGATCCCTTGTCGCCATCTTGGAGAAAAAGCTTCAGGTTCGGCAAGTCGCCATTTTGCCCGGAAGCCGCCCCGGTGGAGTCACGGCGGACCGACTGGCTTGCTTGAAAAAGCCATCGTCAGGGTTCTGTAGACGAACACCTTGGCAATACTGGTTGGTGTTTTTCGCCTTGGTTTTTTTGATCGTGCCGGCGCGACCAACATTCAGCGCGCCGGATCGAGTTGAAACGACAGCCACGACGACAACTCAGTTAACACAACCATCGGAACACAATGACGCTGCGGCTGCATTCAGCCTTGGCGAGTATGCATTAGCGGCCAAGCAGTATCGACAGATTGTGGAAGCTCAGCCGCAAAACGCCTTCGCCTGGTCTCGATTGGGTTTCTCACTTCATGCCCTCGAGCGTTGGGATGAGGCGATGGTGGCTCATCGGAAAGCATCTAAGTTTCCGCTGACTCAAGCCACAGCGACTTACAACATTGCTTGTGTTCACAGCCGTCTGGGCAATCTTGACGAATCCATCAAGGCGCTTGAGAAAGCCATCGAGTTGGGATTCCGACGCGAGCGATCGGTCATTCTTCAAGATCCCGACCTCAAAACACTACGAGAGCATCCCAAGTTTGAAAGTCTTGTAGCGAAAGCCAGCGTGACGAAGCGGGCATCGCGTTATCGTGATCTGGACTTTATGTTGGGGAAATGGCAAGTCAAAGATCCCAACGGCAGACTGCTCGGGCATTCTCGAATAACCAAAGAGGAGCGAGGCTTTCTGCTTACCGAAAAGTGGACGGCTATTGACGGTTCCACGGGGACGGGAATCACCTACTTCGATCCGAAACTTCAGGCTTGGCGACAGACGTTTGTGGGAATGTTCGGCGGCGTCATTAACGCGAAGGGAAATCTGGTCGATGGTACCCTCAAGATGACTGGTGATAATTCTCGCCCGACTCGTGACATCTCACTTCTCAAAACCTTGACCGAACCGGTCGCTAAAGGGGCTTTTAAGTTCATCATCGATGAGTCAACCGACGACGGAATTACCTGGAATCGAACGTTCAATGGCTACTACACGTCAGATGATCAACCATAGGTTAAGCCAGATGGCCCGCGTGTACCTATTATCCACCCGGTTGAGCGGGCTCTCTCTTAAACTGACTCCTTCGCCATTCCAACGCCTGCGTCGCTTCGTCGCTTCGAAACCAACCGGGCCGGCCGGGCGCCTCAGTGGGAAAGACGACCTATCATCTCGTCATGCGAGTCAGATTCCGCCGCCGCACTCGCCGCATTGCATGGCCTATCCACGAAAAAAGTAAGAAAACCGTTAGCCATGTAAGCGCCGTGATAGAAATCATAGGCGAGGAGACAAACATCGCGATGGAGGCCAATGCTGCAACGATGAGAGTCGACCACCAAGCGTGGCCGTCCCAGGCTTCACCCCTCAAACGTCTTGAGAGCGAAAGTTGCACCAACCAGAGAGAAGCTATCAGCCAGGATGGTAAGCACAGCCAAGTTCTGGATGGGTGGAAGCATTTTCCGAAACCAAATATCTGGTTCCCACCGAGGTAAGTCGCCTCGTTTTCCACCATTTCACCGCACGGTTGGAAATAGACGTCTGAGCCCTGGCCTTGACGGTAGACCAGCAGACTGGCGCCCATTGCGCGTGAGCATGTTCCGTTGTAGAAGCAGAGTCGTCCGACACGAACACCGGCGTAGCCCGCAGTTTCTGGCTCCATGCTGGCGAAGACCAACATGGCCGTAGTAGCGCAGCAGAAAGTAACCAATTGAACCGCGAAGTTAGCGCGCATGGGTATGTTTATACGTGTTTGACGTTCAGCAAAGATCGGTGACGTCATTTACGGATGCGGACCTCACTCAGTTCGCGGAATCCACAATAGCCCTCAAGTGTCCGCAGCGCACGCTGTAGTCATCAACGATCGTTCGCCGACTCGCTACTTTAAAACCTTGGACACCTTCAGCTCCTGACCGCCCTGATAGTGAGTTCCACCGATGACTCGGCCATTCTCGTCGAGACTGAATCGTATCTTTGCCGCTACCGCTTTCCATTTGAATAACGTTTTGGTGACAGGAAAGATTTTCAGCTTTGGTTGGGCGGTCATCTGAGCGAAGAGTTGTTTCTCTTTTCGCGTGATGGTGAGCACGCCGAGTGACGGATAATCATACTTGCCCACGAGCGAGTCAAGATAGTCTTCAGTCAGCTCCTCGTCCGTCAATTCCTCCAGTCGCTGGGCATCAAAGGTGCGATCATTCTGATGATGGGTAACATGCGTTGCCCTTCCTGTTTCTCCGATATGGAAGTCGATTTCTGCGTCAACGACTTTAAGGAAGAAGTGTGATCTCGATTCAGGATAAATAGCAAATCGTTGTTGGTCGGTAAGCTGCGCGTAGAGCTGACCGCCTTCGCGCGTCACCGTTAATATCTTGCTGCCGTAGTCATAGTTTCCCAGGTACCCGTCGAGCTTCGTCACGTCTACCGATTTGTCGATCCTGTGTGGCGGTCGAGGCGGCATATGCTCCCAAAGGAAAATCTCTGCAAGCTGCGCCCCCAGTTTGTCAGGGTTAATATCGCCGCGTGTGGGCATCGCGTTTGCTAATACTACGATTGTCGTGTTGTGTTCAGGAAAGCGAGCCAAATGTGCCGTGTAACCATCCAGACCACCGTTGTGAGAAACTCTGTCCATGCCTCGATACTTTGAGATTGACCAACCAAAACCATAATCGTGTTGACTTCCGTCATTGAGTTTGCCGGGAGTGTGAGCGCTCTTGATGGAGTTCTCGCTCAACAAGTTGCCATTGAATATGCCCTCGTTCCAGCGATAGAGGTCGCGCGCAGTCGAATACAGGTTTCCTGCCCCTCCAGCCCACGTCATGTTCCAGTTTTTGGCCGGTCGATACTTGCCGTTGATAAAGCCGTAACCACGCGAGTCATTGGTAGGCTTCTCTTTACGCGAGTAGACGCCTGTAGCATTCATTCCCTGCGGTTTAAAAAACGATTGCTCGAGATACTTCTCATACTCCGTTCCGGAAACCTGTTTTACAATCTCCCCCAAGAGGAAGTATCCCGAATTGCAGTAGACCCAGCGTTCACCTGGTTCAAAGTCGAATGGCTCCTTACCAATCTCCTCCACCAGCGTCTCTGGCTTGATCGGCATAATGACTCGCAGCGCAAACATCGGCTTGGAAGTGTAGCTCTGTATTCCGGATGTGTGTGTGAGCAATTGGCGAAGTGTTACCTCGTCGGCTCGGGGCATGGACTTAAAGTATTTCGACAGCTTGTCGTCGACCGTCAGTTTTCCGTCCTCATGAAGTTTGAGGATCGCGGCAGCGGTGAATTGTTTGGTGACAGATCCGATTCGGAATTGCGAATTGAATGTAATCGGTTCTTCGCGCTTAATATTGGCAAGACCAAGGCATTCCTCAAACACGATTTGGCCGTCACGTGCCACCAGAACCGAAACGCCCGGCGCCTCTTCAGCAGGGATTTTGCTTAGCATGTCATGCGCGAGTGACGGAGCGCTGGGCGCGGCAATATTCGGATCAGCTCCATGGCTGGTCAGAAATTTCGCGAGCTGGACGTGCCGCTTCTGAGTTGCCAAGTGCCAAGCCGTCATTCCGTTGGGTGATTTTTCATTCAGATCGAGGCCGGCGTCGATTGCCGCTTCGATCATTTCAAAATCGCCACGCTCAGCTGCAAGAAACAGCTCTGAGGAAGTCACCGTCGGCTTTGCTTCTGTCGCCGCTTCTTGAGACCATGACGCACCCGCTATTGGACATAGGGACAGCGCAAGAGTCAGCAGATAAATCTTCATCAACTATGGGCCTATTCGAGGAATTGTACGCACCGACTCTATGATCAGATTACTCATCATAAAGAACAGGCGACTTTTCCGATCGAATCACGCCATCTGGTTCAGAGAAGCGGATGGCCAAGGGAAGTTTTTTTTGCTAACTAAGAGAATGGGAGTGGTTGCTAACGTGAATGGTAATGAACGGTGACAGCTGTCGTCGAACGACAACGGCGCGCTAATGCGTTCCGGTTAGTGGGTGACAACGCAAGAGATTCGATAGGGTTCTATCTTATTTACGTTCAACGTTGGTTGGTTTCTTTGCCACGCTGGCTCCAATTGAGTTGTCGATACGACGAATCAACGCCCAGTCGTCTTTGTAGGAGACCGGTACCAATCGAGCATTGGGCATGTGAGCGAATACGCTGGCCAAAACGCCTTCGGCTGGAATCTCAAAGTCCCCGATGGCTTCACGCACCTTGGCGGCTAACTCCGGAGACAATTTGTGAGTGTAACCGATGGCTGCGGGTGGAAACCGTTCGGATTCGTGGATTACACGATAGTCGTCGTTGGCGATACTGCCATTGGCAACGGCACGTTCCAGCAGATCGCTTGCGACGGTAGCGACTTCGGCTTCACCAGCAGCCACTTGAAGAATGGCCGCGTCATGTGAATATGCAAACCCGTACTTGTAGTCGATGTCAGGATTCATGTTGAATTCTTCGGCAAGAATCAGCAGCGGGGCTCTGAAACCAGAGTTCGAGTTCGGCGAAGTAAAGAGTACAGAATGACCGCGAATGTCTTTGACATTTTTGATGGGACTGTCTGCCGGAACAATAATCAGGGACCTCAGCCCGACATCCTGCTCCGTACTCGCCAATGCAGACACCGGTACAAATCCACAAGTATTTACGGCCTCAGGCACGCTTCCAGTATTTAGCGCGGTTACATGTAGTTCACCCGACTGAATTGCTGAGAGCTGCTCGGCAACACTCGTAGATTTGTGGAACGCAACAGGCAAACCCGTGGTTTCCGAGATCCGATCCATCAGCGGCTTCCAAGAATCGGCGTTCCCTTCGGGACCATCACTAACGACGTAGGAAAATGTCAAAGTCTCTGGTTGAATACAGGCGGCTTTCTCTGGCGTATCTGCTACAAGATCGCGGTTGCCGTCGCGAAAGGCATCGCCCAGTGTCTGAGGTTTTGGGCTCTCCGAAAGTCCAAACTTCCTGATGGACCACTTCTCCGCATCCCTCTGCAACGCCTTTTCCCGCAGCATATAACCGCATACGAC
>CAYYHV010000411.1:0-6780 GCA_964471695.1 uncultured Pirellulaceae bacterium | reverse complement strand
TTCCGGCAGGTAGATTGGCGACGGCGACAAGGTCATTAACCGAACGAGCGTCCGCTTCCAGGGTGCCTTTTAACTTGAGGAAGTCCGGCACAACGGTAGTACCCGGTGGTGGAATGAATATCGACGAGCCGGTTGCACCAAGAATCGTTGCACCCGTGGCAGATGGAATGTCGCCGAACGCAATCGAAATGTTGACCGTAATGTCGTCAGTTAGAAGCTCTGACCATCGCTCGCCAGCAGCGACGAACCCGTCGATAGCAATCTGGGGTGTATCCGGAGCTACGATAAAGTTGAACTCAACGGCTCCCGTCGACGCGGTCCAAGCCAAAACAACGATTGCGATGATGGATTGAAGCCAGTTGACGCGCGACGCTATATAGCTCATCTCGTCAATTCTCCATTTAAAAGATATCGTTCGGCCAGACTTCACCTTCATCGTAACCCGGGTCCACCAAACCGCCATACTTGCCGCGCGAAACAGAATTGTGGCACAAGACGAACGGGCCACTCGGTGCTTCAGATCACATTTCGTGCCGATCACGAGAAGTAGAAGAACGTAAAGCAGAAGAACCAGACGCTCTACCTATTCCGGCGATTTGGTCATTTCGAAACCACGAATGAACACATAGAAACACGAATGCTAAATCCAATTCGTGTTCATTCGTGGTTCTAACGTAACGTCGCTGTCGGCATGAATACGCTGCCCACGGACCGGGGCCATGTTGCGGGATGTGGCGTGGGGAGGATCATTCCTTGAGATGGCGATCGGCGAAATCCATGAAGGCTCGCCAATCGAATGGCTTAATGGAATGACCGCCATTGCGAATGTGATACCCGACATCCCCATCAAGGATCGGTGAGTCGACTTTCGGCGACTCTTTCGAATCCAAGCCCTTTTTGCCAAGCAATCGATAAACTTCGCTGGCATGATAAGCCGACAAATACTCGCCTCGGCCATCAGCCCACGTGTCTTCGACTCCGCTGTGAACGTACACGGGTCGCGGTGCGATGCAGGCGAGTAGCATATGCTGATCGACGGGCAAATCGTCTTCCTGCTCGACGAACTTCCACGCGTTGCGGCACAACCAATAGGGAAAACGCGTTACCATCTTCTTCAGTGTCTCACCCGATTTTCGTCGCCATAATGCAGCCCCCGCGCAGCCTGATTGAGCAGAAACAACCAGGGCAAAACGCTGATCCTGAGCGCCAGTCCATATCGCCGCCTTGCCCATTTTGGAGTGGCCCATGATGGCGACTCGCGTGTGATCTATGTCTTCGTCTTTCTCGAGATAGTCCATCGCTCGACTGCCACCCCAAGCCACCGTAGACAGACAGCCCCACTCGTGGGCTTTGGGGAAGCTTTGCCCCTTCTGATTGTAGAACAGCTTGTGAATGCCACCGAGGAACCCAACCTCGTTGTGGCCAACCAAATCGTTCTGATCCACGGCGACGAACCCATAGCCTCGGTCAAAGAACTCGCCGAGCGGCCATCCGTTCTTGAGTTTCCCTTCGCGAAGAGTCGACGCGTTGAATCCATCGCCTTTCGTATCATCAAAGCTATGCTTCATGAAACAAGGGACGGGTTTCTTCGCGTTGTTGGGAACGAAAACGAGCACATACATTTCCGCTTTACCAAGATCATTCTCAAACTTGATTTTGATGTCTTTGCGGGTGGCTTTGCCGCCCATAAAGTCCTTGTCGGTCTTCACGACTTCATGTGTTGTCGTAATCTTCGAAGCCGGCGTGGGTACGCGCCCGTAAATCAGGTTGCTGAACAATCCCATGATCTGCGGCCGACGAATATTGAACCACTCATCCGCCGTCGTGACTTGCTTGCCCTCCGCTGTAAGCAATAGGGGCGGAAGGTCGTAGTTGGGCAGGCGGGATTCGTTGTAGTTGACGTCCGAATCAAACTCTTTAGGCTCGCGAGCCGTTGATAGCGTGGCGCAAGTCAGGAAGAGCGTTACCGTCAGGAACAGTCGCAGTTGATTCATAGCATTCTCCATGGAAGTATCGACTGCGGAAAATGTATCACACAACGGGGCGCGAGTCGCCAAGTCACTAGGCGACGCAGCCACAAAGGGCTAGCGACCTGAAAGGCCGGCAACCAGCAAACGCGCTGTCGATGCCGGAACTTCGGTCGCCAATCATCTTTGGGTAAATCGCAAAGTGCCGTTTCGAGACGGATCACTCGAAGAGAGAGACGAATTCGAATTTGGAGCCGTCGAACAGGCCGCGATCGCTAAGTTTGAGCGATGGGATTACGAGCAGCGCCATGAATGAAAGCGTCATAAAAGGTGCGCGAAGTGGACTGCCGAGCCCCACAATGAGTTCATTCAGTCGACTGTAGGCTTGGCCGACTTCCTGGCAACTGTCGGGCGACATCAGTCCTGCGATGGGCAGCGGCAAGCAGTGTTCGACATCCGATGCGGCGACGGATAGTCCACCCTGATTTTCAATAACCAGATTCACCGCCCGACACAGCGATTCGTCATCTGCGCCTACGGCAACAATATTGTGGCAATCATGGGCGACCGATGATGCGATGGCTCCGCGCTTCAATCCAATATTTTGAATGAAGGCAACGGCCGGCGGTACATCCTCATACCGATTCACGACGGCAATCTTCAACAAGTCACGATCCGGATCGGCGACTGCATACTCGCCCACGATCTTGGCATCCACCGTCGTGCTACCCGTTATCAGCTCGCCATCTTCAGCCACAATGACTCGAATACGATTCGACTTGGCCGGCACAAGAAAATCAGATGCGGTTTTCGAGGACGCCAGAAATTGATTGATCGTCCCCGCAGGCTCAACATCGAACGTCGGCTTACCGTCGACTGCCACAAGCTCGCCGCCAATCCAAGTGCGACGAACGCGAAATGACGTCAAGTCATCGACTTGGATCATGTCGGCGGGATCACCAACCTTCAGCGTGCCTACATCCAACGCATAGTGTTCGACAGGATTCAGACACGCGACCCGCAGCACGTTCATCAAGTCCATGCCGCGTTGAATCGCCGTGCGCACGAGAACGTCTATGTGTCCAGTGACGAGCTCGTCGGGATGCTTGTCATCACTGCAGAACATGCAAGATTGCGGATAGTCGTTGATCAGTGTGTACAGCGCATCAAAGTTTCGTGCCGCCGAACCCTCACGAATTTGTATCTTGCAACCAGCAGCCAGTTTCTCAATGGCTTCTTCGCGTGAGGTGCATTCGTGATCCGTCGAGATACCAGCCGCGATGTATTTTTCGGCAACTTCCCCCCGAACGCCGGGTGCATGACCATCAATTGGCTTGGACCGATCCGTCGCCGCCTTGATTTTGGCCATGACTTCACGATCACCGGCCAATACACCGGGATAGTTCATCATCTCGCTGAGATAACTCAAGCGTGCGTCGTCGAGCAAGCGCGCAACCGCACCCGCATCCAAACGGGCACCTGCCGTCTCGAACGAAGTCGCTGGCACACAGGACGGACCGCCAAATTGAAACTTGAACGGAACCCCTGCGGCTGCATTTAACATGTAGTGTACGCCGGCTTCACCGACGACATTGGCAATTTCATGCGGATCGGAAACCGTTGCCACGGTTCCATGCACGACCGCCGCACGCGCAAACTCACCGGGCGTCAGCATCGAACTCTCGATGTGAATATGCGAGTCGATAAACCCAGGCAATAGAAAGGACTCGACTGACTCATTAAGCGGGCGAATCGCCGAGATTCTTCCGTCGCGAATCTCGACTTCGGCAGGCGCGATCGTCCCCTGATGAACATCGACGACGTTACCTTGAACTTTCAGCATCCGTCATTCCCTGACACGCGCTTCACTGCTTCGTCGCCCATACGGGATCGTGGTGAGAATCATCAGGAGTCTTGAACCAGCGAGTCAGCGTCATCTTCTGCCGCGTATAAAAATCGACACTCTCGGTACCTTGAATGTGCAAGTCGCCGAAGAACGATTGATTCCATCCCGTGAAGGGCAACCAGGCCATCGGAGCCGGAACGCCCACATTGACTCCAATCATGCCCGCGTTGAAACGACGTTTGAACTCGCGAGCCGCATGGCCGTCGCGAGTAAAAATGGACGCACCATTTCCGTATTGGCAGTTGTCCCCCACCGCAATGGCGGCTTCGAGATCGTCGGTGCGAATCACCGAAAGCACGGGCCCAAAAATCTCTTCCTTGGCGACTCGCATCTCCGGTTCGACTTTGTCGATCACACTGGGACCGACCATAAAGCCATCGCCGGCGAAATCACGACGACCATCCAAGGCCAAAGAAGCGCCTTCCTGACTGGCAATATCCAAGTACCCTCCGACTCGTTTGACGGCGTCAACATTGATCAGCGGCCCCATGTCCATCGACGCATCCCCGTCCGTGGCGCCAACCTTCAAGTTGCCGGCATACTCACAAAGCTGTTCGACCAACGGATCGGCGACTCCTCCGACCGTGACGGCAATACTCCCAGCCATGCAGCGTTGTCCCGCGCACCCATAAGCCGACGCCGCCAGCGCTTTGACCGCCAACCCAACATCGGCGTCGGGCATAATGATCAGATGGTTCTTCGCTCCGCCAGCCGATTGGACTCGCTTACCCGTCGCCGTGGCCGTTTGATAAACGTAGCGAGCGATGGCCGTTGATCCGACAAAAGAAACGGCAGCCACTTTTTCGTGCGTTAACAGGGCGTCCACACATTCCTTGTCGCCGTGGACAACATTCAAGACTCCGTCGGGCAAGCCGCTTTCCATGAGCAGTTCAGCCAAACGATTCGCAGACAGCGGTACCTTCTCCGAGGGCTTTAACACAAAAGTGTTGCCGCAAACAATCGCGACGGGAAACATCCACATCGGAACCATTGACGGAAAGTTGAACGGAGTAATCCCGACGCATACACCGACGGGATGCCGATTGGTTTCTCCGTCGACTTCGGGAGCGATATTGGGCATCGTTTGCCCCATCATCATGCTGGGAATCCCGGCTGCGAATTCAACCATTTCCAACCCACGTTTCATTTCCGCCTGGGCTTCGCTGGCTGTTTTGCCATGCTCTTTGGTTACCAGCGCAGCCAGTTCATCAAAGTGTTGGTCCATTAGCGCATGAAACCGAAACATGATGCGGGCGCGATCCACGACGGGTGTGTTCGCCCAAGTTGGCAAAGCCGCGGCAGCGGCCTCGACGACTTCGTTGGTTTGTTCGGCGGTACACAGCGGAACCTTACCGATGACTTTTCCCGTGGAGGGATTAAAGACTTCACCGTAACGATCCACCTTGGGATGTTGCCACTGTCCGCCAACAAGTGTTGGAATTTGATTGACTGTTGTACTCATAGTTTTGCCTGTCCCCGCGAGCGCGAGATAGTCCCCGTGAATGACGCATGGTATCATTCGACTGGGAATCAACCAACGTTGAACGGCACATGCTGGCCTGAAACGTCAGTATGTGTGCTGCAACAGAAGAAGGAGTAAAAGTTATGGCTCGGATTGTACGAGGCGGTTTGATTCAGGCGACGCTTTGCGAACCGGCGACCTCGCCTGTGGAGAAAATCAAGCAGGCGATGATCGACAAGCATGTTGATCTCATCGCCCAAGCGGCTGACAAAGGCGTACAGGTCCTCTGCATGCAGGAGCTCTTTTACGGTCCCTACTTTTGCGCCGAACAGGACGCAAAGTGGTACAACCTGACGGAGCGGATTCCCGACGGGCCAACAACCAAACTGATGCAGGAGTTGGCCAAGAAGCACGAGATGGTCATCGTCGTACCGATGTACGAAGAAGAACTCACGGGCGTCTACTATAATTCGGCTGCCGTGATCGACGCTGACGGCAGCTACCTCGGAAAGTTCCGCAAGATGCACATCCCGCATTGCGAGCCGGGGTTCTGGGAGAAGTTCTATTTCCGTCCGGGCAATCTTGGTTACCCCGTCTTCGACACGCGATGTGGCAAAATCGGTGTCTACATTTGCTACGATCGCCATTTCCCCGATGGGGCTCGGTGCCTTGGCCTGAACGGCGCAGAAATCGTCTTCAACCCATCAGCCACCGTGGCTGGTTTAAGTGAGTATCTCTGGAAACTTGAGCAGCCGGCGCATGCAGTCGCGAATCAATATTTTGTGGGAGCCATCAATCGTCCGGGAGTCGAAGAGCCTTGGAAGATCGGCGAATTCTACGGTCAAAGTTACTTCTGCGATCCACGTGGTCAGATCATGGCCGAAGCTGGACGTGATTCGGACGAAATTATCGTGACTGACATGGACCTCGACGTGATTCGCGAAGTTCGCAATACGTGGCAGTTTTTCCGCGACCGACGACCAGAGACTTATGGTGCGATAACTGAGCTGTAGAAATCTACATGGATTGATGGCTCATGGAACGATGGTCCGCAACTGCAGAATCTAGCGCCAATCTACGAATCTAAAAACTAAAAGCCGACACTGACGCTATCCATGACTGAATCAAATGTTATCTATGGGCTGGAGGATCGCCCGCCTATCGGACGAGCCATCATTCTGGCGCTTCAGCACGTATTGACGATGTTCGGCTCGACCGTTGCCATTCCGCTGCTGTTCGGGCCCGCCATGGGAATGGAACAGGCTGAGATTGGCCAGCTAATATCCTCCGTGATGTTATGCAGTGGCATCGCGACGCTCATTCAAGTCACCTTGGGATCACGACTGCCAATTATCCAAGGCGTATCGTTCTCCTTTATCGGAGTCTTCTTTGGGATTATTGCCACGATTGGTCAGCAAGGCGGTTCGAGCGCAGAGATGATGCAG
>CAYYHV010000410.1:4923-6781 GCA_964471695.1 uncultured Pirellulaceae bacterium | reverse complement strand
AACGACCTCCTCGATGTCAACGCAGTAAATGCAGCTTGAAAACGCCTGTTTCCAAGCGTTTTCTTGATTTTTCATTCCACTGTTTCGCTTGAATTGCACTGATTTGCAACCGTTTCGTGCATTCAATCGTGCACGAAAAAATTAGCTTGGACACTTCGAGCAACTTGGCAAAGTGCGAAATAGACCGCTACACCCCCTGTGACGGGCGAACCCTTGATTAACGGCAAAAACTGTGGTCAACGCAACGCACAGTAGGCTGTTTTAGTACCGTTTAGCACCCTATCTCTGACGAAACTATAACGCGCTTTGGCGCCGGCTACATTCTTGTATGATTCGCTTTTTTGTGTGTTGCCAACCTGAACAGCGACTCACCAGCCCAAACCAAATTTATTGCGGCTGGCTGTAGCGCTCCAAGCATTGTGCTTGATACGATTATCGAAATCGCACCCAACAAATTAAGAGAATAGAAAATTCGCTTGTTTGTCAGCCTTCCACTATTTGTCATCATAAAACAAACAACAATAACGACTGCGCCGACCCAGCCGGCAATCTGAAATACATCTCGAAATGAATCCATCGTTTACGCCCTTAGATTTAGCTTTCTGTATTCTCAATGGAGCTTTCATTAGACTTTTGCAACATCGCGGTGAACGTTTCAATAGCTCCGCGCCATTGATCACCAAAATTTGCGTCGCTAACTGGAAACCACCGATCGATTTCCGCTTCTGAAGAAACCAACGATTCGACGTTCCGGTAGGTCCTCCATAAGTCCGCCCCCACTTGGTACGCATGAGATTCTAGAAAGTCATGAAACGACTCTTCAACAAAATCAGCCCAATCACTGAATTGGCGATTGACTGCAAAACAAATTCGATAAGTAGGCAAAACCGATGTCTTGCCGGGTATTGAACCGGGAGGAAAAGCTAGTTGGCCTTCTAGCAGATGATTGCCCGATCGAGCTGCTTCTTTATCCAGCAACTTTTTTATGTTTACGCACGCAAGTTCATCCGCAATAACAAGCGGTGTTTTTATTGAATTGGTGTGCTTGAGCAAACCGTCAAGGTATGAATTCACGTCATAGTCAACAAGCAAAGTTTGCGACAAAGCGGTTGGGATCCTTAAAACACTCCGCGAATACCTTCCTCCAATTTCGAATGGATTTACAATCGGTAGGATCGCAGGGTTCGAAGAAGGAAATGTCAACGCTTCAACGATCGGGCGTTTGACAGTCCCCGATGACTCTGTCATGTCTTTGGAGAATCCAACAGCCTGAAGAGGCATAGTTAGTGGTGTGCGGACAAATCTTAAACTTAGACTTCTACTAGGTGTTGCAAAAAGGCCTGTGACTACATCGACTTCGCCATCGATCAGCGCTTGCTCAGCCTCTTGAAGAGGAATTGAATAAACACTTGGGGGTGTTCTTTCGTTTGTCAAATCGGAGTAGCTGGCAAATCGTTCGAATACGCGATCGAAAAATCCCCATGTCTCAAGCTCTTGGCCTCCTTTCGAAATTGACGATGGATGCTGTCCGTTGAATTCGGGATATGAAACTGCACCAATGCGAATCGATCTAATTCCTTGTGAAAGCTCAGCAAGCGGATCGACGCGGGAAGCTTCCGAGCCGATAGTCTCGCGTAGTCGAGACAGAAAAGAACTTTGCTCTTCTTGATCCTCGGGATACAAGTACGTTGAAACTTGCTTTTGATGCTTCTGCGCAATCTTGCGTTGGGCGGAAAACCAGCTGTAAATAGTAGTGGGTGGAATACCGAGCTCTCGTGCCATCTCAGCAAGTGTGTCGCCACGCTTTTCCAGCAAGTCTTTCTCGTTACGCATGAGCACGCGTAATTTTGCGTTCTTG
>CAYYHV010000410.1:2702-4913 GCA_964471695.1 uncultured Pirellulaceae bacterium | reverse complement strand
CGTTCTTGTTCCTCATTTTAGCCCAGATGCAAGATAAAAATCCGATTGTAACTTACATCTCTGCTTCAAAAACCCTTAAGAATATCCAAATTTGAAAGATATTTTAACGCATTTGCATCTGATCGTCACATCCGCTACAAATGCACACTTAAACGCGCGTAATTTGTGTAACGAGACGGTTTATCAGGGGATATCAAATGAAAAACAACAATCGTAAGCGAAGAATTCGAATTAAGCCCTCCTACGACAAACTCGAAACAAGGCGATGTTTGAGTGGACCCCATGACAATATCGCGCAGGACATTTCGATATTCCGCGACGGACACTGGTACCAAGACTTTGAAGATGACGGATATTCTGGCGAGTCTGCGATACGCCAATTCGGGGGATCGGGCCAACAAGCCGTACCTGGAGATTTTGACGGAGATGGCAAGGACGAGCTTGGGCTGTTTCACGATGGCCTTTGGACCATCGACCCGAATCATAATTCATATTCGAGTACGACATATTGGGCATTCGGATTGCCAGGAGACCAAGGAATATCAGGAGATTTCGACGGAGATGGTACGGATGAAATTGGTGTGTTTCGAAATGGCGATTGGTACATTGATTTCAATCACAATGGATACGATGGAGAAACTAGGTTCGCGCAATTTGGTCTGCCGGGCGATCAGGCCGTCACTGGAGATTTCGACGGAGATGGTACGGATGAAATTGGCGTCTTTCGAAATGGCGATTGGTACATTGATTTCAATCACAATGGATACGATGGAGAATCAAGGTTTGTCCAATTCGGTCTGACGGGTGACCAAGCTGTCACGGGCGATTTCAATGGAAACGGAACAGACGAAATTGGGGTATTCCGAAATGGCGATTGGTACATTGACTTCAATCACAACGGATACGATGGAGAAACTAGGTTCGCACAATTTGGTCTGCCAGGCGACCAAGCGGTGGCAATGAACCCATTTGGATGCGCGTTTGTTTCGTTCGAACTTGAGGACGCACCGTGTGCATCGTCTTCGGAAAAACGTGTGCAACTTTGGCTCAAGGAAAACAGGCAATTGATCCTTGACGCAGAGGTGCGTTTTGATATTGACCGCAGAGCAATCGCGGGAGTCATTGCGCACGAAGCTCTGGTCAATCCTCGAGAAAGCTGGGTTTTTGATCTTCCTGGAGTTCGGGGGGCAGCCGGCCCCGGCAAAGTCCACTACAGAAACAACCATATTCTTGGCGAAGGCAATCCGGTTTCAAAACAGATTGAAGGAACACACCAGTTTGGTGAGTATATCTCAAGCAAGTCGATGCTGGAGCGCAAGGCATGGACCGAGACTACATTCGGTGCAATTGAGTACATTGCAGGATACATGAACGGCTTCGCTTCTGTATTCGAGAGTGCTGGATACCAAGGTGTTCGCAGTCAGCCGGAAATCCTTGCTAATGTTTATCACGGAAGCAGTCTTGGAGATCAGTTAGTCGACGTTTTGGGACAGCTGACAGCCGAATTCCCCAAGGTACGCGAGTACACATTGGAGTCAGAGTCGGCCAGTCTTTGGCTCTCTCAGAATTTTGGTTTCATTGAATCCGCGGTTGGAAAGCCGGCAGAACAGACTGAGTTTACTTATACCGGCACAGTACGTGACGATGAAATTATGGTAAACGATCACAGCAAAATGGGGCCATTCCTAATTCACACAAACAGTTTTGGACATAGAGCATTCGTCTATTTACCGAGACAATTGAGTAAGATCACGATTTTGGGTGCCCAAGGAAATGACTTTATCGGCGTCAACACATCAATCGATTCCGTAATTCGGGGCGGCGCCGGAAACGACTCTCTAAACGGAGGCAATGCGAGCGATCGAATCTTCGGCGAGGATGGAAATGACAGCATATTTGGCGGCAACGGAGACGATCGTTTATGGGGAGGTGCGGGTGACGATGCGATAAACGGGCATTCCGGAAACAACTTCATCTATGGTGAAGGCGGCAACGATAGGTTGCGGGCATGGTATGGGAACGATCGAATCGAAGGAGGTAGTGGCGACGATCAAATGTGGGGGAGTGCTGGCAATGACTCACTCGACGGAGGCGATGGAAACGACCAAGTATTTGGCGAGGATGGCGATGACGACTTATTCGGTGGTAACGGAAATGATCGTCTATGGGGAGGCGTGGGTGACGATGCGATAAACGGGCATTCCGGAAACA
>CAYYHV010000410.1:0-2602 GCA_964471695.1 uncultured Pirellulaceae bacterium | reverse complement strand
AAACGGGCATTCCGGAAACAACTTCATCTATGGTGAAGGCGGCAACGATAGGTTGTGGGCATGGTATGGGAACGATCGAATCGAAGGAGGTAGTGGCAACGATCAAATGTGGGGCAATGCGGGAAATGATTCACTTGACGGGGGTGATGGAAATGACCGAATTTACGGTGAGGATGGCAATGACGTCATAGCTGGCGGACATGGCGATGATCACTTAGAGGGCGGCAACCAAGATGATCAAATCTGGGGCGGCACAGGAAACGACGCCATGAATGGCAACGCTGGAAATGACGGGGTCTATGGCCAGGATGGCAATGACACCATGTTTGGTGGCGCCGGCGATGATGACTTACGCGGGGATTCAGGCAACGACCGAATTTACGCAGGTCTTGCGAGTGGCCTTCTGTATTCAGGCAACGATGTTTTGAGGGGTGGCGATGGCACCGATACTCTGTTCGGGCAATCTGGTCACAACTGGTTGATAGGCGGCGACGGATCCGACATTATCTATGGTGGTGTTCATACGTATACAATCTTAGATGGAAATTATCTAAACGGACGTGCACACGCTGATCAAGCGATTGACCGAATTTTTGCAGGAAGTGGAGATGTTATTTTTGCCCAAGTTGCGTGTCCAGGCCATAGCTTGCCGGATCTTGACCAAGTGCATACGCAGAATGGTTGGCTTATGTACATCGACGGACAGTTTAACCTTCCACGTGATATCGCTTTGGTCGGAGTTGACATTTACGGCAATTACTTCGATCCTCGCTATTAAATGCCGGCGGTTTGCGAGCGTTCACTAGGATCCGATTTATGTCGATTCGCGAATGCTTACGATACTTCCTTTGCCCATAACGATGTGGTCGAGAACGTCGATCCCGATCACTTTTCCTACATCTGTTAAACGATCAGTAACCGCTCGATCTTCGCGGCTGGGAGTTGGATCACCAGACGGGTGATTGTGAGCAAGGATAATGGAGCTGGCCGCATCTTTGATTGCCGATCGAAACACTTCGCGGGGATGGACCAAAGACGCATCTAGTGTGCCAATGGTGATCTGATGCGTTGCGATAACGTGATTTTTCGTGTTGAGTGTGACGATGTGAAACTCTTCTTGAAGGCAGTCCGAAATCAATCTGGCAAACCGGACCCTGCAAAAATCAATCGCGTCAGAGCTTGAGGAAATCTTGTTGACTAGCCGGTAGTTTGATTTAGCTTCTTGGACCCTGCGGCCCAATTCGATTGCGGCCATTAATCGCTGGTAAGCAACCTTGGTGATGCCAAGCTCAGGACGCTTTGCGTCCGCAAGCATATCAACTGTGAACTCTTTCGAAATTGCCTCTGCGTTCTTTTCTGAACGAAGTAGCGTTTGTAACAACTCAAGGAAAGTTTGCTTTTCGAAATTGGACTCAGTTTCAAGCATGGCGAACAGATTGCCACAATGCGAAAAACGTTGCAAGGAATTATTTGGTGCCTATGTTCTCGGACGGGTGTAAGTAGTCAGTCCGCAATTCTCCAATTGTACGCCGCAGCATCAAGGTCGTCCTCCGTTACACTTCGGCTCCACCTTGACGCCGGGCGATGACATTTGCGAAGCGGACTCACAATCCGCGTTTACTTTTTTCATTTATTCGCATGCCACGTAGTCCACCGAATCAATCTCGATTCGATTTTAATTTCTTTCCCATTCCAAACATGAATCCACCGTTTATCGAAGCACTCAGTGCTCTGAACAAAGCGCTTGATACTCAACTTGCGCAACAACAACGCATTCTTGAGTTTTATTCTGGCTTCAGGCAACCTAAGAGCTATTGCTGCCACACAGAAACAACAACCTTTCAATTGAAAGACGTTTGTTCCTGCTGTCTCGAGCGTTGTGAGCTTGAGAAGTAACACGACAGCCTCGACCTCGGTCGGGGCTTTTTTTGTCGAACATGACGCTACCGGTGAATCACACCAAAGTCAAATTTCAGGATTCAAAATTAGTTGCGCGCGAGTGAGTTCTCTGGCATTCTTCGTTTGTTCATTTCATTTACCAACGAGGAACCTATGAGTAACAACGCCCCAGAGAAAACATTTCGACTTGGAAACGTAGCTGCCACCGTTTGGTGCAACGAATCCCAAGGTGAAAAAGGAACAAGAACGTTCCGAACTGTTCAGCTTGAACAGCGATACAAAGAAGGTGATCAGTGGAAAAGCTCCAACCGTTTCACGTTTGAGCAGTTGCTTCGATTGCGAGTCTGCGTTGAATGCGCCGTCGACTACATCGGCAAGCTGGAAATGGACTCCTAACCTGCATCCTTCGTCGATCCAATCGACCAAGACAAATCGCGGCAGGCCGAAACGCCTGCCGTCTTCTCAAAACCAACTAGGCGGCAGGTGGCTTGCGATCGGCAAGAAATTGATCAAACGTCGTTTCTTCCAAATGACCATGTTGGGCCAATTGATCCTTTACGCCAAGAACGTCAGCAAGCCTTGCTGCGTCATTATTGCGATTATCTGGAACCACAATAACGCACTTGGATTCTGGATGACGAAAAACGCGGCTATGGTTCTTAACAATCGTTTCGCGCTCAAAACCAAGATCCAACAAAAGCTG
>CAYYHV010000409.1:1159-6793 GCA_964471695.1 uncultured Pirellulaceae bacterium | reverse complement strand
ATTTATAGTCGTGCCACGCGTTCCAGTGACGGTACATCAGCGAGTCGATGATTCTCGCATCGGCTTCCGGGAGGTCTTCGTAGAGTTCGGTGACTTCGTCGTCGAGTTTGACGTCCAACGTAAACGCGATGTGTTTGCCAGTCGGAGAAACCTTCAGATTCGCGACACCGTCTTCGATGTCGGTGACTTGAACGACGCCGCCGTCGACTGGGTTGACCGACCAGACTTGTGTACTGGTACCATCTTTTTTGTCCGGTTTGCCTGTGAAGTAGACGCGTTCACCAAACGGCGACTTGCCAGATTGAAGTCCCCCGATTGATGGCCAATCCGAAAGAAGCTCGCGGGTTTTGCCAGACTCAGTATCGTAAAGATGGAGCGACGTGGTGCCGGCGTTGTCCTTCAGCTTGTAGCGCCGAACACCGTAAACAACATGTTTGCCATCATTGATGATTGTGGCGCCGCTTAGTCGTCCGAGTTTCCAAAGAAGCTCCGGAGTCATTTTCGTGGGAAGCGGCTCTTGTTCCTCATCTTCGTCAGCTTCTTTCTCGTCATCAGCCTTTTCTGACTTCGTTGCCGTATCCTGAGGAGTCACTGGTGATTCGGCGCGGAGCAGGTTTTGTGAAACACCTACCAAAGCGAAGATCAAAAGTAGATGAATCAAGTCGCATGGACGACGCATGTTGGTTCTCCGTGGTCATGATGACGTAGGGGGATCAGATTTGTTTGGTAAAAGGTTACACAAACTGAGGCCTCAGATCTATTCGACCCCCTCGCGTCGACTCGTGCCTTTGATTTTGGCTCGGGATAGACTTCGGGGAAATGCGCACATTTTGATCGCGCGCAGAAGTCTGGGCGTAGAGGACATTGACATACGGAGCGAGTATCCGTAGCCATGATACCCGTAGGCGATGAGTCGTTCGAAAGAGAACCGCGCGGCAATAGGTCGAAGTGCGCAGTAGGAGTGACCGACAACACAGAATTCGCGCTAAGGTTGGGACAGCACACCGCTGGATGCGCTGGCAATCCCATAGCGTTTTATCGCTAACAGAAAACGGAATTGCACATTCCGAAAAAGCACGATAGTTCGGACCGTACTAGCTTGCGTCGTCTTCGTCGATCGCAAGGTAGATGATGCCGGCTCCAAGGGCAACCACCGAGGCTTTGCCGCCGAAGCAGCACATACAACCTCCGCAACAATGTCCACCACGGCATTTGCGACAACGTAACTTGCTGAGCAGCTTGCGGCGATGGCAACCGCATCCTTCGACTTCGCCGCATGTTTCGCAGGCCATCGAGTCGCCTTCGATGATCTCGCCGCCGCCATACATCGCACCGGACCCTGACCCGCCGTTGGCGAAAGGCGAGTTGCCAAAGTAGTTGCCTGCATTCTGAGAAAGTTGTCCGCGTTGTACAGATTGATTTAGCAGGAGCAGTTGGCGTTTGGCCGATGGAGGAGCGACTCCACCACGCCAGACTCGGCACGCCATCGCCGAGTGCTCGGAAGAAACCACGTAGACACCGCCACGATTGGTAGGCAGCTTGAATCGAAACACGCCTTGTAGATTGGTTGTCGTACGGGCCACGATCGAATCCGATTTGGCGAGAGAGACCGTGGCTTCCGGAACGGGCTCGCCCTTTGTGTTTACCAGATGTCCGACAAGTTCATGTGCCTCTGTCAGTTCCAAGTCGACTGTCTTAAGGGTCGGCGATGCCGCAAATGACGACTTGGCCAATAGCAGCAAAGCGATGGTAACGAAGGCCATTGATCGAAGCGTAGACATCGGTAACGCCATGGGTTGAATACGGAATAGGGCAAGTCGCTCTTAGCAACTCGGGGGGTGCGGTCGTGTTCTAGTCCATCGGGATCTCATACCCCGATTCGTCGAAGTAATCCCGCCGACCCCTAGCCGTGGCCTATTTTGCCTGCTTTACGGTGGTCAAATGCCGTTCAAGTCGCCGCATCTTTGCAACTTCTTTAGGAGGAAGGCGAAAGTCGACACTAGCCTACGGGTGTGAAAAAACGTATAATTTCCGCTGTATTAAGGCTTGGAAGGCCGGTTTCGCCACTGCCGGCAATGGTCGCCGGGCGGATTGATGATGTAACCGCAGTATTGGCGATAGCAAAGCACGCACCTTGGAGGAAGAGAATGGTAACAGGCCGCAAGATCGAGCGAAGTGACAAGCAGAAAGCTATTCGCGAGAAGCTGGATGGCGTTGAGTTTGAATTGGCACTGCCGTACGCGATCAAACGGATGTTCGGATTTACACATCGAGCCAAGGACGCGAAAGCCCTGTGGGCTCGTTCCCAGTGCGTTTGGTTGGGTCGTTCAACCTTTATGCATTGGAGCATGAGCGAAGACTTTGACATCCCTTGGGTGGTTTCCAAGGCCAAGAACGCACCTCGCAACAAGGTCAAACTCTGCGAATTGGTAGAGGCTGAATTGACTGGCTATTTTGCTGAGCGACTGTCGAAGCTACCTCGCAAGACGACTGGGAATTGGTTGCCCCTGCCTTAGTCGCAGAACCAAACAAAAAGTGGAAGAGCGGAAAGCCGGTTTGTAAAAGCCGGCTTTTCGTTTTTCTTATGCCGGCTACTTGGGAGGTAACATGATTCGAAACGAAGCGAGCTCAGATCGGGCGGCGATTCGAGCGATTCATCTTGCGGCTTTCCCCACGGACTCGGAGGCACGACTGGTTGATCTCATGCGGCAGTCAACCGCACTTTCCGTTTCACTCGTCGCTGAGGACGCAGCAGAACTCGTTGGGCATATTGCGTTCAGCCCGTTAACCCTGGAGCCGGTGATTGGATTATCTGGGTTAGGTTTAGCCCCCGTGGCTGTTTTGCCGGAATGCCAAGGTCAAGGCGTTGGGGCGAAACTTGTTGAGGAAGGCTTGGACGCCAGTCGTCGGCTTGGCGCCGAATTCGTCGTGGTCCTTGGCGAGCCCGCCTACTATTCGCGATTTGGATTTCGACCAGCCAGTGAATTCGGGCTCGACAATGAGTACGGAGCAGCGGACGAGTTTATGGCGATCGAATTGTCGACCGGGTGTCTGGGTGATGTTCAGGGGCTCGTGAAATACTGCGAAGCCTTTTCGTCACTGTAGACTTGCATTGCAGCCGTGCTATCCGATGCCTGCGACTATCGCCACAAATCGCGGTGATGCTGTTCTTCAGACCGGTTGGCTTGGAACGCGTTGTTTGTGTTTCCGTCGGCTCCAGGAAGCCATTGGTTAATGCGTTCGACTTCGTGTGCGTTGGGGAAGTAATTTCCACCTGGAGCGATTTCGATGAGCGGAGCGAAGAAGTTGCGTGTGACTTGATGCGTTTCGCCATGGCGGCTGAATATGACGACGCGATGTCTAGGGTCGTTTTCCTCGTAATGCGGCAGGACGTAGGTATTCGTTTCTCGAAGGGCAAAGAAACTCCCGACGTACAGAATGCTCAATGCAAACATCCAATCGAGCACCCTTCGCGACGTAGGGCCGGCTTTGAGCGGGTCGATCTGATCGTTCATGGATTCGTGCTGTTCTCTCAAGACCTGAATGTACTCGGCTCCAACGAAGACGACCGCGACGCAGTAGTAGACCCACAGCATGATTGCGAGCAACGAGCCAATCACGCCGTAGGCGCTCGTATAACGTTGCCCAATAACGATCGCAGCCAACAACTGGCGACCAACTTCCCAGATCACGGCGGCTACGATGCCTCCGCGAAGTGCGAGGCCCCAGGCGACTCGAACCTTGGGAAGCAGACGATAGATGAGCATGAATACGATGGCGTTCAGCATCAGTCCCAGTAGCGTTTCGAGGAACCACCATATCCAAGGGAGATTGGCCAGGTTCTCGTCGGCGATACTCTTGAATGTTCGGAAGCCAATTCCAGCACAGAAGACTGCGATGATGGTGATCGCCAGCCCGGTGAGCAGTGCGAAGGCGCGCAGTCGATGGGTCAGGATGTCGACGACTGATTTGAGGAACGTTTTGTCGTTTGACGTATCAAGTCGCCAGATGCGATCGAAAGCTCGTTCGAATTGTGCAAAGATCGCCATGGCTGCAATCAGCAAGGCGACGACTCCGATCGGCCCACCGTAAACGGCGCTTGCCTGGACTTGATCGAACGCATGGCGAACATTCTCTTCGAGCGCCGGCGAGAGTTGATTGGAAATGGCTTGGTAAATATAGTCTTGAGCCGATTTGCCGGCGGGCGTCCACTTCAGAAAATATCCCAGTGCTGAGGTGAGAATCATCAGCAGTGGAAATAATGATACCGCGGCATAATAAGCCACGGCCGCTGCGAGCATACTCCCATCATCCCGATTCCATCGGTCGATGACTTGTCGAATTGTACGGAAACCGGACATAGGGCGCTCGTCGTCGTAAGATCAACGACCCCGAATTAATTGCGTCATTTGGAGGCGAGAGTATGGCGAGGCGGGCTTTTCGCAGCAAGGTAGACCACGGGCCACGCTAGCGAGGTGGTTCGAGCCGCAAGGACAGGTCCCGTTTCACTTCTAGCGTTTTCCAGTCAGGCGAAGCGTGTTCGCCCTTCCGATAGCAGTGTCAACGCGTTTTGAAGACGGAACGGGTTGCGATAGGCTGTACGACGTTTCAAAACGGGAATTACGAATGTGGTTCCCGATCCTATTTTCTAATTGGACTTGGTTTCGACCCAGCCGATACGCAGGAGCCAAAGAACGATGAATGAAGTTGTACTAAAGGGAGTCGTGTTCATGTTCGTTGTTGGGATGGTTTTCGAAGCCAGTGGTGAAGAGTCGCAACTGAAACCACCGGTTGCCAAAGTTGTCAACAAGACACTGAGTATGCATGGGCATGATCGTACCGATAACTACTTCTGGTTAAATCAACGGGAAGATCAGGAGGTTCTCGATTATCTCAATGCGGAGAACGCGTACACCGAAGCGATGATGAAGTCGTTCAAGCCGCTCGAAGAAAAGTTATTCGAAGAAACGAAAGCTCGCATTAAACAGGACGATGCGTCGGTGCCCTACCTTGACCGAGGCTATGTCTACTACACTCGCTTTGAAGAAGGGCTGCAGTACCCAATCTACTGTCGGAAAAAGGGCAGCGAAGATGCGGCTGAGCAGATCATGCTGAATGTCAATGAAGTCGCGAAGGGGCATAGTTTTTGCCGAGTCTCCGGGGCGAGTGTCAGTTCGCGAAACAATCTTTTTGCTTACGCAACCGACTTTCAAGGACGTCGAATCTATACGGCTCGTTTCAAGAATCTCGACACTGGTGAAACCTTGCTGGATGAGATTCCGGGCGTGACCGGAAACATCGTCTGGGCCGAAGATAATCAAACGATTTTCTACACAAAGCAAGACCCGCAAACGTTGCGATGGTTTCAAGTGTTTCGTCACCGACTGGGGACACCTGCGAGTGAAGATAAACTCGTTTTTGAAGAGAAGGACGAGGAGTTCTCCTGTTATCTGGGCAAGTCGCGATCGCGAAAGTACATCCTGATTCAATGTGAGCAGACGCTGAGCAGCGAGTTTCGTTATTTGGACGCAGCCAACCCGGAAGGCGAGTTTGTTGTGTTCGCGCCTCGGGAGGATGACCATGAGTATTCGATCGACCACTATGGCGAATATTTCTACGTCCTGACGAATAAGG
>CAYYHV010000409.1:0-1149 GCA_964471695.1 uncultured Pirellulaceae bacterium | reverse complement strand
TGCGAGAAATTTCCGCTTGATGAAAGCGGGGAAGGAATCGCACCAGATTGCGGATTGGCAGGAGATCATTGCTCACAATCCGGAAGAGTTGCTTCAGGGTTTTGAGTTGTTTCGTGACTATCTAGTTGTGCAGAAACGTCGAGATGGGCTCTCTCGTATACGTGTAATCCCGTGGGGAAACGGCTCGGGCGACGCAAGTTCCGGTCACGAACTGGATTTTGGCGAGCCGGCTTACGCGGCTGGCATCGCTGCGACTCCCGATCCCGAAACAGACTGGTTGCGATTTGGTTATACGTCGTTGACTACGCCGAACAGCGTCTTTGATTACAACATGAAGTCGCACGAGAAAAGGCTGAAGAAGGAAGACGAGGTCTTGGGTGACTTTGACAAAACCCACTATCGCACGGAACGCCAGTGGGCGACGGCTCGTGATGGAGTTAAAGTTCCCGTGTCGATCGTGTACCACAAAGACACGCCGCGCGACGGAACGGCTCCTTGCCTGCAGTACGCCTATGGTTCGTATGGGAGCAGCATTGATGCAAGGTTCAGCTCGACTCGTCTGAATCTTCTTGATCGCGGATTTGTCTACGCGATTGCTCATATTCGTGGCGGCCAGGAACTGGGGCGACACTGGTACGAGGACGGCAAGCTGTTAAAGAAGATGAATACCTTCACAGACTTTGTGGATTGCGGCAAATTCCTTGTGCAGTCCAAGTACAGCGACCCCAAGCGGCTGTACGCTCGTGGCGGAAGTGCTGGCGGGTTGTTGATGGGCGCGGTGATGAATATCGCGCCAGAGCTTTACCATGGTGTTGTGGCGGACGTCCCTTTCGTCGATGTCGTGACAACGATGTTGGATGATACGATTCCATTGACAACCAGCGAGTACGACGAATGGGGCAACCCAAACGACAAGACATATTACGAATACATGCTGTCCTATTCGCCGTATGATCAGGTAGAGAAGAAGGCTTATCCCAATGTGTTGGTAACAACGGGACTGCATGATTCGCAGGTGCAGTATTGGGAACCTGCAAAGTGGGTCGCCAAACTACGAGCCTACAAGACGGATAGCACCATTTTGTTGCTCAAGACGAACATGGCGGCTGGGCATGGTGGAGCGTCGGGTCGTTTTGATCGATTCAAGGA
>CAYYHV010000408.1:0-6827 GCA_964471695.1 uncultured Pirellulaceae bacterium | reverse complement strand
AGCGAAATGAGAAATCCATCACATAACCAAAACCCTCGGTCGTCGTCGACCGAGGGTTTTTTGTTAAATCTTATGGATTTGTTCGCAGTTCCGTAGCAACAGAATGGAGGCAGCCGTAAAATCTGGGCTCAGGCAGTCATAATGAACGGATGCGAAAGATATGTCACAAGCCAAGCTTCTGCCGGCTAAGCTGACTCCGATCGAGGAGTACTTTCTGGCTGACGATTGCCCCGGCTTTCCGATGATCGTTCTAATCCGACTGCGATTCTCTGGACCGCTGAATCGAACGGCTTTTGAAGCTGCGGTAGCCGAAGTCGTGGAGCGGAATCCGCTGTTGCGAGCCGTAGTGGATTCGAAATCAGGTAATCTGTCGTGGCGTGCGGTCGAGGCATGGTTGCCGTTGGTGGAATGGGACGCGGAGTTCTCAAGAGATGAGTGGCCTCAGGCTAAGTACGTCGACGTTCGTCAGGAACCAGGGACTCGCTTCTGGGTTTCCAAGGTAGACGGTTGCGATGAAGTCGTGATTCAAGCCCACCATTGTTGTTCCGATGCGATGGGAATGTGCCGGCTGACCGAGGACCTCTTGATCGCCTATGACCACTATGCTGCCGACGCAGAAGCAAAAGGTACCAAGCGGTATCGCGACATTTGCTGGCGAAGGTTTCGACGTCGGAGCACCCCCGCCATACCGGCTTGGCTTTTTACAATGATGGCGCATCGTTGGGTCGCGCGTTTTCGCGATTGTATGCAGATCCTGAGATGCGAATGTTGCCGGTTATTTCCACGATCACATAGCAATGATTTGAACAACGGCGCATCGGTCAGGCGCTATCCCTCGCTAACGATCATGCGGTTTGATCGGGCACAGACCGAGCGGATTGTGAGTTCCTCGCGTAGGAGCGGCACGACGGTCAACTCCATATTGCTTCGAGATCTTTATCAGACGATTCGTGATTGGCGTAGTCGTGCGGGATTCAGTCGTCGTGGTGATCGGATTCGCTTTTGCGTTCCCGTAAATTTGAGAACCAAGCGTGATCATACGCTGCCGGTGACAAACGCCTTGAGTCTTCTTTTTTTGGATCGAGACGAAGTGGAGATGCAGTGCTCGGAATCATTGTTGGCTGGGATTCACGATGAAGTGCACGGTACAGGTCGCAAAGATCTTCGCATGAGTTTTGTGACGATGTTGCGAGTCAGTCGCAACCTTCCTGGGGGAATCAAACGATGGCTGGATCCCGACAAGTGTTGGGCGACGTGTTTGTTTTCCAATCTTGGTGTATTGTTCAAGGATTCTCCTGTGGTCGGTAACGATGGCCAACTAGCGGCGGGTGGGTTGCGATTGGAATCCTGGGACCTCGTGCCGCCCCTTCGCAACAACATGGGCGTGACGGTCTGCCCCTATAGTTATGCGGGGCGCTTAAGCATTGTGATTCACTACGATTCAAGTCGGATGGACCCGTCGCAGCTCGCGGATATAGCAAGTGCGTACCGCTCGAATATTGAACAGAATTCGCAAATCGACGCGGAGATTTTGGCTGCAAGTTGAAGCGGGCTGTTTTTTGAAGTTGTTGGCGATCTCTTACGTTATAGTACGCGAAGCAGTTTCCTATCCTGTCGAGGTGTATATGCGTATTTCCTGTAAGGTTCTGTTGGTTGTTGTCGCCATTTGCCAGATTGCATCGGCTCAGTTTACGCTACGCGGTCCTGGCGTAAATCCCGATGATTTTCGGGTGACGACCTTTGCCTCGAATCTTAACTATCCCGTCGGAATGAGCGAGCTTGACGATGGCTCGATTCTCGTTGCGACCAGCAACGGCAGCAGTTTCTTTGGCAGCTCGTCTGGAGACATCTTACGGTTGTTTGATTCAGATGGTGACGGCCAAGCCGACGGGTCGAACCTGCTGGTCAATAATGTTCCAGGTGGAAAGCTGAGTTCGCTACGCGTGGCCGGGGACCTTGTCTTTACAACAGGCCAAGGGTCGGGCGTTCCGATCTCCATTTATCGCTTTGGAGAAACATACACAGATCCTCTGATTCCCGTTGGCTCGTTACAAGTCAATTATCCCGGCGGTGGATGGTTGCACCCGCATTCGGCATTGCAAGTGCGGGAGGTGCCTGGGCAGGCAAATGAATATGAACTTTTCTTCCAACTCGGCTCGAAAGTCAATTTTGCGGTGACGACGGCCAATGCCAACCTGAGTTCGGATATTGGCGTCAGTGGTGCGTTGGCTGGGGATGCTATTCATCGCGTTACGATTACTGACAATGGTACGTCGGTGACGGGCTCCAATCTGACCCAGATTGCGACAGGGTTGCGCAACGCGGCTGGTATGGCCTTCCATCCCGAGACGGGGGACCTCTATCTTCAGGACAACGGTATCGACGGGTTGGGGGATCCCAATGAACCGTTCAGTGCAGACGAGTTGAACGTGTTGGCGGCGGGTGATATTGGTGGAGCCATTGAGAGTTTTGGGTTTCCCGACACGTATACCGAGTATCGAACGAACAACGTTGTCGGTAATACAGGGATTCAACCGTTGGTCGCCTTTCAGCCCATTGATGGAGAAGAGGGCGAAGGTCCAAACGATATTGAATTCGCACCGGCTGGTTTTCCGGAAGGGTTAAATAACGGTGTGTTCGTCGGGATGCATGGCAAGTTCAGTTTGGGCGGGACGGCCAACGAAGAGAATCCGTTGGTGTTCGTCAACTTGGACGACAACAGCTACTTTTACTTTGTAGACAACAATGAAACGGCGGTTGGCCACCTCGACGGATTACTCGCGACTCATGATTCGTTGTTTGTCTCGGACATTTCACCCAGCGGTGGTCTTGGAAGCAGCAGCGCTAACAGCGGAAAGATTTACCAGATACAGAGTCTGGTAACGGCGGTGGATGGCGACTTTGATGACGACGGCGACTACGATTGCGCCGACATAGACGGTTTGTCTGCGGTGATCGTTGAAGGGACGAACGATTCCCAGTTTGATTTGAATGGCGACGGCACCGTTGACGGAAGTGATCATTCCGCATGGTTGGGGGAAGCCGGTGCGGCCAATGGGCTCAACGGGCCTTATCTGCCAGCCGATGGGAACCTCGACGGAGTCGTCGACGTTTCAGATTTCAACATTTGGAATGGGAACAAATTTACGACAAGCTCGTCATGGTGTAGCGGAGATTTCAACTTAGACGGCGTCGTCGATGTTGGAGACTTCAACGTTTGGAACAGTATGAAATTCGAATCGTCCGACACGAATGTTGTTCCTGAGCCGACGGGTGCCTGTTTAAGCCTGTTCTTGGTTGGCGTTCTTTTACTGAAAAGACACGCTGTACATGCGAAATGAGTCACCGAATCGTAAACGGCTTGTTGATTTCTGCCGCATTAAATACGCTGTGGTGCAACTTTGATGCATGAACCACGGAGTCATCATGGCAGAAACAACGAGGCGGACTGGAACGTATCCCGAATTGACTTGGACAGCCGTCCTGGTGGGCTGGGTGATTGGTGCGGTCATTGCCGTATCCATTGCGTACGCCGCCCTAATTCTTGGATTCTCCATTGAAGGGTCCGAACTAGCCGCAATTTTGGGGTGGGGCGTGCTTCGCGGGGTGATGGGTCGCACGAGTATCCTCGAGAACAACATCAATCAAACCATCGCCTCCGCGGTGAATGGTGCGTCGGCCGGTATCATGTTCACCGTCCCTGCCCTGTTCATTCTGGGGCGTCGCGAAGGGATGGAGTCTGTTGCCGATCTGGGTTGGGGCAGCATACTGCTGCTTATTCTGGCTTCCATTACCGGATGTATTATCGGGTTGGCTTTTGTGATTCCGCTGCGGAAGCAAATGATCGACTTTGATCGACTTCCTTATCCTGGCGGCATTGCGGTCGCAACGATTCTCAAATCTCCTGGTGCTGGGATTCGCAAAGCCATGTTTCTGTTGGGTGGTGCTTTATTCAGTGGGTTGATTCATTTTTACGTGCTTGGTTTCCTCGGCACTGAGGATTGGCATTTTGGCGAAGCGATGAATTGGCCGCCGATGCTGAATCTTGTTCTCTACTTATCTGTGATGACGATCGGTGTCGGCTTCCTGTCCGGTAAAGGTGGTTTCTGGTTTGGAGCGGGTGGATTTATCTGCTACTTCCTACTGTCTCCCATTCTGTCGATGATTGGTGACGATGAGATTCAACCTTACGTACGCGGCGCCGACTATGTCCAAGCCGGGCAGGTGCTGCCAGAGGGACGTACGGTGACTGGGGCGATCGAAGAGGTCGTTCTTACTGTATCGGCCGCTACAGCCGATGATGCCGAAGCGACAAAAACAGTCAACGTTCGGTTGGGTGAAAGTGATTTTGGAGCCTACGACAAAACGCCAACGGGTTCCACAATCACGGTGAACGGAACGGAGGGACAGTTTACGTCGATTTATCGAGGATTCAGTGTCGATGGCACGGACGGCGAGACGAAAGTGAGCCGCGGCGATTTCGGACCGGGAGCGATGCGTGGACTGCTTTATCGTCCGACCGGAATCGGGATGCTGATCGGTGCGGCGCTGGGCGGCATCTTTGCAGCCTTTCCACTGATCTTCAGTGCGCTACGATCGATGAGCAAATCTCGCAAGGGAGGCGACGAAGAGCAAATGAAGAGCGATGAGATGCCAATCTCCTTGCTATATTCCGCGATCGTCGTGGGAGCGATCGCATTGGTGGGCATCGCCTATATGTCGGCGACGGCGATGCCGTTTTGGCGAGCCGCTTTGATGGCACTGCTTGGAACGTTGTGGATATGGGTCGCTGGTATTATCGTTTCCGAATGTGTAGGCCGGACCAATTGGTCGCCGCTTTCAGGTATGACGCTCATTGCCGTAACGATCGTCGTCTTGATTGCTAAGGATGGAGTCGCGGACAAGCCGACCGCCATCTTCAGCTCGATAGTCGTGGGCGCGGCGATTTGCCTCGCTGTTTCGCAAGCATCAGACATGATGCTCGACTTGAAATCCGGCTACTTGGTCGGTGCGACTCCGCGCAGCCAACAGTTTGCCCAGTTTATTGGTGCCTGGTTGGGTCCGATTATCGTGATCTTCTTGATGATCGTTCTTAATCGTACATCGGGGATTGGTAGCGAAGAATTACCGGCACCGCAGGCAACGGCGCTTGCATCAGTCATGGACGGAATCATGAATGAGAACGTGCCAACTTATCGTTACGTGGCGGGTGGTGGATTGGGATTGCTTTTGGCCCTGAGTGGTTTGGGGGGCATCGGAGTCCTCGTGGCCCTTGGGTTTTACATGCCGTTCAACATTGTGTTGACCTACACGATTGGGAATATCCTTCGGATCGTTTGTGACAAGGTGATGGGGAAGAAATTCAGCCACGACGTGGGGATACCCATAGCGGCTGGGTTTATCGTCGGCGAAGCGTTGGTGGGAGTCGGTTACGCAATGGTTAAGGTCGTTGGGCCGATGTTGAGCTAAGGGTAGAGCAGGAAATTGATATGAATATTCTCGGGCAGGTGCTTTTGTGGGCGGGATTTCTTGGTGCTTCTGTGGCCACCGTACTTAATTTGGAAGAGCCAAAACCGAATCAGTGGTTAACCATTCCATGGTTGTACTACGGTATCGCGATGGCTGTTGGAATCGTTGGAGTCGTCCTGCTCCGTAAGGCGGCGAAAGAAGAGACCGAGGACTCGAATCGCATTCAGGCAGAATACCAGACGTTGACTTCAAGTCTGGACCAGTTGTTGGCTTGCATGGGAGAATTGCGATCCCAAGTGGCGATCGCCGAACCGGGTGATGTGACGGCCTACATCGATGATAATCTGGTGGAATTGTTTGCCGATTTCGGCGACGCCCGTAACGCACTCATTCAGCAATTCGGGCTGAGCGGGTTTGCAGACGTGATGACACAGTTCGCCAGCGGCGAACGTTTTGTGAATCGAGCCTGGTCGGCTTCAGCCGATGGCTATATGGATGAAGCCTCAGCCAGTCTCGAGCGTGCGGAAAGTCACTTGCAGCGAGCCCAACAGCAGATGCAGGAACTTCACGAGCTGAATTCAAAAGGCAACTAGATTTAGAGCAACAAGGGAGTTACTCGACTACTTGTTGTTCTTTATGTCTTCCATCTCTCGTTGCGCTTGGGAAATATGTTCCTGCCGCGCTGCTTCGATCTCAGCTGCATCTTTGGCTTTTTCTTTGGAGCAACCGGTGCTGGTGAATGTGAATGCGGCAAGCAACAAGGCGCACGTGCATAGCGTTCTGAGATTGAAACTCATGAATTTTCTCGTCCAATTGTTCTGAGAAAGAGAAGATCAGCGACCTTCGCGGATTGGCCAACCGTCTCGTGTTCCAAGGTCGACCCAAATCTTGGTGTCGACGTCACCAGAGTATGTCTGGACGGAACCGTCACAGAGTCCTACGTTAACGACTCCACCATTGTGATAACTTGTTGCTGGCGTGATGAGGTTCCACCAATCTCCGCCGACTTTCCAGCAAGCCGAGTTGGGGGGCGAAATGTGGTTGTACCAGTTTCGCCATACGGTGCCTTCGTTCCAAGGATAACCTTTCCATCGCCAATCTCCGCCCCAAGGGATACGTGCCGATTGCCAATCTGCGGCAAGGGTCACACCTTGGATGGCTTCAACCGTGGTTCCAAGGCTTCCACCACGCCAATCAAAACAATCGGCTACCAGACTCGGTGGCAGTCCTGATCCGCCGGGGCCGTTGGCGACTTCGGAAAATGCCGAAGTCTTGCTCAGTCCGTCTTTAATCTTGCGAAACCTGAGTGGTGGTAGGGCCGGGTATCCACCAACGCCACGACCGCGACTGTCCTCGTC
>CAYYHV010000407.1:0-6835 GCA_964471695.1 uncultured Pirellulaceae bacterium | reverse complement strand
CAGAGCATTCTGACATAACGTGACTCACTGTCCAGAAACTTTGGGGAGGTTCAAATCGCTGTTCGAGTTGTTCAAATTTACGACGGTACATTTTCTGCTCCTTACCTCAGCCTTAATCCATATGCCTGTCTTTTCTCACGTTTTAGTTGCGTCGCAGTGTAATGCTTCAGCGACACCTAAGCAAACAGTTCAACCTGGGAATCAGGCAAAAGACTTTCCCATTTTCAGCATCCGAGAGCGTCACTACCCAATGTCGTTAAACGAACCAAGTCCCACTTCTTCAGAGCCATGGGAAGACTCAAAATGTCTGTGTTGACCACCAATACAGGTTTTTCGGCCAGTGCAAAGACTCACTCGACGTGCCCAAACGTGAGCAAGAGATCATTAATGACAATCATTTATCTGAGGCCTTTTTGAGACAACACCGCCAAAATCACTTTTCGTTGGATTGTCATGAGGCTCCCCCAAGTGTTGATGACCATGCATAGGTCTGGATCGAGATCGGTTGCTAACATATGTGCTGTATCGTCTTCTGAATTCTCCAATTCTCCGGGCCTAATTCTGCTCGCATGCGGAATCATAATCCGCGTGTCGGGGGTTCGAATCCCTCCTCCGCTACTTTCTTATTTCTCATTGCCGCAAGCGCTTTCTCTACTGCTACTTGCGAAGCGCCAATAAAGGCCCCGCTGCATCGCTGTCGCCGAACGTCGGCAGTAAGACAGATGGGGCTCATGCCAACACCCGCGAGTGGCGAGCCTCGAAACAACATCACGGACAGCATCCTAGTCAATCTCACGCTAAAGCGCACCAGACCCAAGAGCTCCTAATCAACTAATCAGGAAGCTCACTGGCGTTACAACAAGAACAAAAAAAGCGGGAAGACAATCATGCCTTCCCGCTGGATTTAGTATTCGAGTCGTCGCCCTGTTGGGTTAGGGCCTAGCGTCGACGTGTGAAGCGTACGGCGAACAAAGTCGCAATCAGAAGCATCACGCCACTTGCTGGCTCTGGGACAGAAGCAGCCCCACTATCAGCAGCCGTGAACTTACTCCCATTCCAAAGATTGAAGTCACCAACGTCGACTACGCCGTCAGCGTTGAAGTCGCCAGAACACCATTCGGGAGTACTTGTGAATTTCGCACCGTTCCAAAGATTGAAGTCACTGACATCAACCACGCCGTTCAGATCAGCATCGCCTTCCTGAATAGGATTCCCAGAGGCGGTAAGCACGGTACCGGCTACGCTGCGCCATTCCTCAAGATCGGCACTATCGACGGTTCCATCGCCCGTCACATCAAACTGGGCGTCACCCGAACCAGAAGCGATAGCAGCAACCAACGCATCAATATCCGAACATTCATAAAGGCCATTGCCATCAAAGTCGCCCGCGAGCCCTGTGGCTGCTGCTTCGAAAGAGATGTTATCAAACGCGTATCGATCGGCTGGTAAATTGGTGTCGTCTTGCTCAACTCCCGCAAACGCAAAGACCAAGAAGTCGTATCCGGCTCCGGCATCAAAATCCAGACTCAAACTTTGCCACTCGTTTCCATTTGGTACGAAGAAGTCGATAGCCGACTTGCTTTCAGCGAACGCCAACTGATCAACGATTGGCTCTGCTCCCCCCGAATCCATATCGCGGTACTGGGCAGCCGCAACGATTGCACCCGAGCTACCGGAGGCTGCGAGCATTGTGAAATCATCCGTTGCCCATTGATCGCCAACAACGCCAGAGTTCTGAATACCGAGGACCCGAACCGCGATATTTCCGCCGCTACCTTCGTTTGCTGGGTCATCGGCGTTAGGGGTTGCGTCGTTGTAGAAAAGGTCAAAATTGAGCGTCTGCGGACCAGTCGTCGCCCCAATATCATGCAAGAAGTAAGCAGCTCCAGTTCCTCGAGCATCACGGTCGGACGGATCATTCGGGTCCGAGTTGCCTGATCCATTTGGGTTGGCTGACATGTACAAGCCGTCGGCGCCCGATGCCGAGCCAGCTAAGCCGATTGCTTCGATGTTTCTCATCCGTCGTCCCGACGAACGCACCCATACTCCTGCGCCTGGGTCAAATTCGCCGTTAAAGTCTTCGTCGAGCAACGGCAAAAGCAGATCATCCGTGAGCCTTGAGGCACTAAAGAAGTTCAGGTCCTGGCTACCATCGTAGATGAGCGTCTGAGCGTCAGCAGACGAAGAATACAACAGCATTGCGGCTGCAACAGCCAGCATAGGGAAACGCATTTGTTGCGATACGCAACGCATCAGCTTGAAATGATTCATGATCTCACTTCTTAATTCTTGGTACTTGGGTGGTAAGCACAATTGAGCAACGGGGGACTTCAGCACCAATCCGGCTGACGTTGCTCAACGTGATGGAACGTAGGATCGTAATGATTGCACGGGATAGGTTCCCATTAAGGTCTCATTCTAGATCTTAGTCGTCCTGCGATCCTTACTATTGTGTTGTCATTTTGCGACAACCACCTCACTGAGATCCCCTCGAATTGAGGGCTTTTACGGAGCCGCCGCGAGTGGGACTAACTGCTCTCGTTGTCGAAAGCAATCGGTCGCAACATCCACACGGGAGTAGTGAGGAACCACCCAACTGTGCCAACAAACGCTGTCCACTTTACGGCTTCCAGCCCGATCGCGGCTCCACAGAACAGTAAACAGGGCACAATCACGAGACCGAGTGAGATCAACGATGAAATTTTTGCGATCTGGATCATCGGTTTTTTTCTTTTCTATCTATGGTGTTAGCTTTTGGACGAGGTGCCTTGCGTAAATTTGCTAAGTAACAAATAGAGACCCCCGCATGCGATCCAACACGGGATAACGGCGTAGGCAGCAAAAACGCCCTGCTGAAGGATCAGATACAACCCAACGGTTACAGGCAGCAACCACGCGATCAACACGGCAAGATTCGTTCTTGTTCCGCTATGAGATGCATACTCGTCCTTGAGCCCGAATTTCTTCATGAGATAAAAGTCGACGAAGATCACCGCTCCCATGGGCCCGAGGACTGTGCCATATGTCCCCACGAAACCGAGAAGCTGTGCGGACAGATTGGGAAACGCGCCAGCAACAGTTGCCACGGCTCCTGCAACCAACGTCATCATTGTTCGCGAACTTTTCGGGAGCACACCCTGAAACGCCAATCCGGCTCGGTAAATTGTCGGATTGGCTGTGGTCCAGCCGGCGATCACCACGCAGATGATTCCCGCCCACCCAAGTGATTGGAATGCGAGAAGTCCAGGATTCGCGGTAACTTTTCCGTCTTCGCCAACCGCGAGTTCCGGTTGAATTTTGATCAAGGCAGCTAACATCAAGGCGGCGGCAATCCATGCCATGTAATGGCCCAGAAACATACCGATCGCTGGTGCCCATCCAGATGCCTTACTTTTCGCAAAGCGGAAGATGGAAAGGTCTGCCATTCCAAAGTGCATGGCTCCATTGCACAGCCACGCAAAAACAACAATTTGCCAGAAACCAAAAGTCTGCGGGCCGTTCTTTTCTTGCACAAAAGCGATTGCGTCCGTCCAAAATTTGCCCTCGGAAAGAGCCGAGAGACTGGTCGCTTCCATTTGCCCAAGTGAAACAATCCCACAAGCCGCAAATATGGCGATCATCCAAGGCGCGGCGACATTGGCAAAGCGAGCAACTCGATCGTATCCACCGGATGCAACCGCCGAGATCACGATTCCGACGATAGCGACCAACATGGTAAATGAGTTATTGCTCAAACCGAACATATTGCTGGGCACATCGAAGGTGATACCAAACGGTACTCCCACCGCCGATGCCGAGACCGTCACCATCGCACCAGCCAGAAAGCAGAATAGCAAGCCATTTACCAAGTTGTAAAACTTAACGAGAGAGCCCCCTGCGATCCGCTCCAACTGGTAATAGAGTGTCAATCGCTTGGCCATCGCGATGGGAACGACCAGAAATCGCCAAGTCAGCACGGCGAGAAAATTCCCGAGCAACAGCCCGAGAATCAAGTCCGACAGGCTTGCACCAGCCGACAAAAATAGCGGACCGATCATGAACTCGGTTCCTGCGGCGTGCTCTCCAGCGTACATTCCCCAGAATTTACCTGCCCCCATCAATGCAGCTTCGGGGACTGGCTCGCGCTCAAACTCGTCTTTGGATGAACTCTTGTCCGCCATTTTGCTCTCCGAGCGATATTGTCGTGGGCTCAGACTTGGCCGTCCGGAGGGCCAATACTGATTTCTCGTAGTCGTCTACTGCCTTGTACCATTCCATGCCGACTGGGACTCCTTGCACCTCACAATAGTGACGCCACACGGCGTTGGCTGGAAGCGATTTTGTCTCTTCAAGCAAGGCAAGCCGAGCGGTAAGGTTCCCCGCGCGTTCATACTTTTGCAGTTGAGCAGTGGGCTCGAGAAGTGCGTGCATCAACGCCTTGATTGTAGCTCGTGTCCCAATAACCCAAGCAGCGACTCGATTGATACTGGCATCGAAGAAGTCCAATCCAATATTCACACGGTCAAGGTATTGCCCACGAACAAGTTCTTGAGCGATCGCCTGCAACTCGTCCGTAAAAGTGACAACATGATCGCTATCCCAGCGAACACCGCGGCTGACGTGCAGCAAGAGTCGGTCAACCCAATTCATTACGGAGGAGATCTTATCCGAAATGACTTCGGTGGGATGGAAATGGCCAGCATCCAAGCACAGCATCGTTCCGTTGCGAACGGCATAGCCCAGGTAAAATTCATGGGAGCCTACGACATAACTTTCCGACCCGATGCCGAAGAGTTTGCATTCGACTGCGTCTCGATTCCACTTCGTATCGACTTGTGCTGCGAAGATCGTATCCAGTGATTCCCGCAACCGTTCACGCGGCCCGGCGCGATCGACGGGTGTATCCTTGTAGCCGTCGGGGATCCAGAAGTTCGTCACACATGGCTTCTGAAGGGCTTCGCCCATCGCTGCCCCAATCCTTCGGCAGCAGATTCCGTGTTCAATCCAAAAGTCGCGAATGCCTCGATCCCAATGGGCGAGCGTGAAACCATCATCGGATTTTGGATGTGAAAAATACGTAGGATTAAAATCCAAACCCAAACCGTTTTGGTTGGCCCAGTCGATCCAGGATTGGAAGTGGGCAGCAGACAACTCGTTGCGATCTACGCTTTCACCGTTCGTCTCTGCGTAACTGGCGTGCAAGTTCAGTCGATGCTTCCCGGGGATCAAGGAAAACGCGCAATCCAGGTCGGCGCGGAGCTCCTCTGCCGATCGGGCCTTTCCTGGATAGTTACCGGTAACGGCAATTCCACCCGTCAGTTCGCCATCCGGATTTTCGAAACCGCCGACATCATCACCCTGCCAACAGTGCACGGAAATCGGAATACGGGCAAGCTGCTGCACTACCGACTCGGTATCGACTCCCCACTCTGCATATTGATCTCGGGCCAGTTCATAAGCTTTTTGATTAGATGTCAAAAATAGGTCTCCTGGCTCCGCGAGCTGTCGAGGGTTGTGCTGATGCTGAATGTATCTCGGGAGTATCGATGCGGGACCGATCGCCAACAACGATTTTCGGCGGGAAGGAACGATCGACGACTTCGCGTATTTCAGCCAAGTCTGCAAACAGTCCGCACCCCATCGCCTGCACCATTATGTTGCCGATCGCCGTCGCCTCGACCGGACCGGCCGTAACGTCACATCCTACGGCTTGGGATGTAAGTTCGTTAAGCAACTGGTTTTGTATTCCGCCGCCAACCATGTGCAGGACGTCAATTTTAGTGCCGGCAACCGATTGTAGTTGGTCAAGTGTGTCTGCATACGACTGGGCAAGGCCCTCCAAGCAACAGCGAACCAGCTGCCCTGCCGTTTCAGGAATGGGCTGGCCAAATTGACTGGCATACTCCCTGATCTTGTCCGCCATATTATCCGGAGTCGCGAATTCGGGATGGTTGGGGTCAATCTTTGTTCTACCGGGTTCCGCGAGTCTCGCGGCAGCAACAAGCTCACCAAAACTTTGATTATTCCCGCTCTTTTGAAAGTCGCGTCGCAGTTCCTGCACCAACCATAGCCCGGCGATATTCTTGAGGAAGCGAACCGTTCCGCCGACTCCCAGTTCATTCGTGAATGGGACTTGGCGAGCCTCGGCCGAACAAATCGGTTTGTCGAGTTCCGCTCCCAATAGTGACCACGTCCCGCTGGAAAGGTAAGCCCATCGCGAATCGGGTTGAGCCGGAACAGCCGCGACGGCAGACGCCGTATCGTGCGAGGCCGGGATGACGACGTGCAAGTCGACTGGGGCGTTGGTCTGCTTGGCGATTTCGCGCCTTAGTGGACCGAGCGATGTCCCCGGTTGAACGATTGGCCCCAGAATGTCGGTAGGCAGCCCCAAGGAATCGAGCAAGTCGCGATCCCAGTCGCCGTTGTCGATGTTCAACATACTGCTGGTCGAAGCGATCGAGAGTTCAGTAGCCCGTTCTCCAGAAAGCCAGTAGTGCAACAGGTCTGGCAGAAATAACAATCGGTCGGCTGCATCAAACATGGCAGGATCGGTATCAAACCGCGCCTGGATTTGAAACAGCGTATTGAACGGCAACAGCTGCATCCCAGTCCGTTCGTACAACGATGCGAATCCACCGACTTTTTCCAACACGCGCTGGCAGGCCGGTTCGTTTTGCGGATCGCGGTAGCAGTGAGACAGCCCTAACAGCTCACCACTTTTCCCGACGAGCACCCAGTCGACACCCCACGTATCTACTCCGATGGTCTTGTGCTCGACATGTTGGTTACGACACCATTCGGAGGCGGCTGTCAGCCCCGTAAGCACATTGCGCCAGATGCCGGTTAGATCCCAAAC
>CAYYHV010000406.1:0-6866 GCA_964471695.1 uncultured Pirellulaceae bacterium | reverse complement strand
GCTCCGCGCTAATTAAATTTTTGGTTGGGCTTGGTCCTGATGCAAATCGTACTTGGACTGGCCCTGACCGTATATCTTCTGCCATGGGATCAAAAGGGATACTACGCGACCCAAGTCGCCACAAAAATCATGGGAGCGACTCCGCTGGTCGGGGCTCAACTCCAGGAACTGGTGCAAGGCGGACCGCAATACGGCCATCACACATTGACGCGATTCTTCGCTATGCACGCCGGGTTATTGCCCGCGTTACTGGTCGGCTGTCTCGCCATTCACATCTACGTATTTCGACGGCACGGGATCACCGTCGCCAAACCGGAAAAAGGCCCGACCGGTGTTTTCTGGCCGGATCAAATCCTGATGGATTCCGTCGCCTGCCTGGGCGTATTGGCAGTGCTTCTGGCGCTGGCGGTGTTTCGCGGCGCCGAGTTGAGCGCTCCCGCGGATGCTTCCGAAGCCTTTTCGGCGGCTCGACCGGAATGGTATTTTTTGTTCCTTTTTCGATTCTTGAAATTCGAAGCCGTAGAACACTTTGGATTAGCCTTTGGTGCGATTTACGTGCCTGGTGCCATCATGGGGCTGATTTTCCTGATGCCACTGATCGGCTGGTGGAAGGCCGGACACAAATTTAACGTCGCATTTATGTGGCTGCTGATGACTGGTATCGCGGCGCTCACGGCTCTAGCATTTTGGGAGGACAGCACCAACGTTGACCACCAAGCCGCCTTGGCCGAAGCGGATCGCGATGCTCATCGGGTGCGCGAGTTGGCAAACCGTCCGACTCGGATCCCAGTCACCGGTGCTGTGACCTTGTTGCGAGAAGACCCATTCACCCAGGGTCCGAGGCTGTTCGCAAAACACTGCTCGAGCTGCCACCATTACAACGGCCATGATGGCCGAGGCAGAATCGTCAGCGAGTTGAATCCCGATGGCTGGAGTGTTGCCGCCAAACCGACGGCTCCGGACCTGGGCAATTTGGGTTCGCGTGAATGGATGCGAAGCATTTTGGTCGATTTCGAAGCCCACTTCGCGCCGGTTCGAAATGCGGCTTGGTTTGGCAGTGAAGAAGGCATCGACCCCACCGATTCGGAAATGAATGACTGGTCGGGCGATCGAGAAACGTTACTTAGTGAGGCGAACGAACTCAGCCTCAAAGCCATCATCGAATACATGATTGCTCGCAGCGGTCGAGCCGATCTTCACCCCGATCCCAAGCTCGTCGAGCTAGGTCAGACGGTCGCCATTGATGGCGAGTGGGCAGAAGGCGGCACGTCCTGTACGGACTGTCACGATACGATTGGCGACGCTTTTGAGGATACTGGAGAAGGCGATGGCTCGTACCCTGACGTCGCCGAGTATCTTTCGGAACGATGGCTGAAGGCCTTCATTAAGAACCCCGGAAGTGATCAATTCTACGGCGAACGCAATCATATGCCGGCTTATGCTGAAAAGATGACGACCGAGGAGCTTGATCTGCTCGTACGGTGGCTGCGATCGGATTACTTTGCGACTCATATCAAAGACTATGAGGTCTCGTCACCTGAATCGGCGGAGTCAACTCAACCGACGGATCCTGCGAAAAATCAAGATGATCCGCCGACGGACGACAGCAACGCTACTGACAGCAGCGATAGCGCCTCGGACGCGAATTCGACCGATTAATCGAATTCGTTCTACCTCTAACAGCCCAATGCCGATTCAGGAGGAAGGATTCAGGGCAAATTCTCGGCGGGGTGAATTGAATGCAGTGGTGTACGCAATGCGATCGTGAGTCAACCGCTGCGGATGGACGCCATGCTTCCAGCAACCCCACCTGTATTCATTGCGGCCAGCAACTCGGCTCTTCTGAGCACCTCGCCGACATCGATCGTGAAGACTGGGAATTGATTGAGGACCTACGAACGGCTCGAGCCGTCGTGAAGGGATACCGCGACGCCCAAGCGAAACCAGCACCGGAAATTGCGACCGGCAACGAAATCGCCGTCGCAACGCAATCAGCTGCCGACGAGTCTCCATCGAGCCCACAAGAATTCTCCCCCAGTCGCGGCCTCGGAGTCCCTTTTGTGTGCGCATCGCTGGGATTGATCGCAGGCTTCTTTGCAACGGGACTGGCCGAAAAGACGCCATGGGTATTCCCATGGTTGCTTTTGGCTTGGTTCGGATTTGGACTTTTTCTGACGATTCACATGCGTCGGCAACATGAACCCACCGGTCAACGCAGTGTCCCAGTTAGTTAACCCGAACACTCTGGGCGGATAGACCCCAACGCGGATTAGCCCCTAAACTGTTACCACCTTGATTTGAATTTACACCGCGCGACCAAACCACACCGGCGTTGTTGCGGCAATCTGCCAATCGTCAACAAACACCAAGTCGCTGACTGAACTAACCCGAGGATTGAACCATGTCGTCCATGGAAAAAATCGTTTCACTCTGCAAACGCCGAGGCTTTCTCTTCCAATCAAGTGAAATCTATGGCGGACTCAACGGCTTCTGGGATTATGGTCCGCTTGGAGTCGAGTTGAAGAGAAACGTCAAAGATACGTGGTGGCGCGACATGGTTACCGGCCATGACGACATCTCTTGCCATCCCGGCGCGCCGACTTCGTACGAAATGACTGGCATCGATTGTACGATCATCATGCACCCCCAAGTCTGGAAGTGCTCAGGCCACTACGACTTGTTCCACGACTTCATGGTGGACTGTCGGCAATCGAAAAAACGCTACCGCCACGACCAGCTTGTTGGTCGCTGGGTAAAGTTTCAGGACAAAAAGATTTTCGCAACGGCCCAGGAGGGTGAGGAAGCCGCGGATAAGATCACGGCTCAGGCGATGAAGGCCTTCAAGCTACGGAACAAGGACAAAGACCGTTTGGAGTATGACGGGGATGTCGTATCCCTGACCACGATCGACGACTTTGCCGACGTGCTGGCTCCGGACGCCAAGGAAGTCGGTACGCTTACCGAACCGCGCGAATTCAACCTGATGTTCAAGACGTTTGTTGGCGCCTTGTCGGGTGAAGAAGGAGCCGCGTACCTCCGCCCAGAAACGGCTCAGGGCATTTTCGTCAACTTCAAGAACGTCTGCGATAGCCAACGAGTCCGTGTTCCTTTCGGCATTGCCCAAGTCGGCAAGAGCTTTCGCAACGAAATCACGCCCCGCAACTTTACGTTCCGTTCACGTGAATTTGAGCAAATGGAAATCGAGTTCTTCTGCCATCCTGACTCGTCCGCAGACTGGTACAAGTACTGGCGAGACCGTCGCTTCAAGTGGTACACCGACCTTGGATTGTCCAAAGATCGGCTGATTTTGCGCGATCATCACGAGAACGAACTCAGCCATTATTCGACCGGAACCGCGGATATTGAGTACGCCTTCCCATTCCTCAACGAAGGCGACTATGGCGAGCTCGAAGGTATTGCTCATCGGGGCGATTTTGATCTTCGCAGTCACATGGAAGGCAAGCTGGACCCCAATTCGCGGCCTCTCGAGGTGGAAAAGGGCGAAGATGGCAAACCCAAATGGCGTGGCAGCGGCAAGGATCTTTCTTATCGCGATGATCTGACCAACGAAAAGTTCGTACCGCACGTCATCGAACCATCCGCCGGAGCGGACCGAGCCACCTTGGCATTTTTGTGTGAAGCGTTCACCGAAGACGAAGCCCCCGATGATAAGGGGAAGATGCAGACGCGAACCGTGATGAAGTTCAACCCACGGTTGGCTCCGATCAAAGCCGCGGTTTTGCCGCTCGTCAAGAAGGACGGTATGCCGGAGGCAGCCCAAGAAATCTACTTGGCGTTGAAATCCGCCGGTATCAACGTATTCTACGATCAGAAAGGCGCCGTCGGTCGACGCTATCGTCGACAGGATGAAGCCGGTACCCCCTACTGTATAACGGTCGACGGACAGACGCTCACGGACAAAACGGTAACCATTCGCGACCGCGACTCGCTTGAACAATGGCGAGTCTCATCCGCAGACTGCGTTGCGGAGATTGTCGAACGCGTTAGCTAAGATCAACAATTACGACTTTCGAATCCCAATTGACTGCGTCACGTCCAATGATTCCCGCCATTAGCCAGGTCTGCTCCCTTCACTCTCCTTTCGATCGTGATATCGAAGATTATGCAGCCGGCAAATGCCCCGCGGTGGAAATTTGGTTGACCAAGCTTCAACAATACCTCGCCGATCACTCACTGGATGACGTCAAACGACTGCTTGATGAAAACCAGATGGGCGTCGCGGCAGGTAGCTTCCAGGGCGGCATCCTGACGACTCAGGGTGAAGCCCGAGCCGAATCGTGGAAGCTGTTTCGGGAGCGATTGGACCTTTGCCAATCGTTGGGAATCAAAACGATGGTGATTTCCGCGGACGTTTATCCTCCGCTGACTCAGGAACTCATCGATCGAACCACCGTTTCCTTGACGGAAGCGGCTGCCGAAGCCGGCAAGCGAGAACTTCGCATTGCCCTCGAATTTCAAACCAAATCGGCATTCATCAACAACTTGCAAACCGCCGCAGCAGTCGTCGAAGACCTGGGAAGCCCTCATTTGGGATTGTGCCTTGACGCTTTCCACTTCCATACCGGGCCCAGCAAGCTCGCGGACCTCGAATACCTCACGAAAGCCAACTTGTTTCACGTCCAACTTTGCGATCTGGCGGATGTCCCTCGCGAGTTGGCGATGGATGCCGATCGAATCCTGCCCGGCGAAGGCGATATTCCCATCACTTCGATTCTCAATCGATTGCGCGAGATCGGTTACGAGGATCACATTTCTGTCGAGCTGATGAACCCGCAACTCTGGCAAGTGCCAACAATGGAATTTGGCGAAATCGCGACCACGGCGCTCCGACGCCTTCTTGGGCAAGCCGAATAGGTCGAGCAGCAACAGCTCCAAAACGACTCAATCCGGCGAAAATCAGCCTTCGTTCTTGCGATATCAGGATTTCCAGCTGATAATCGAAGCAGCCGAAAAAACGCCTTCAGCTCTGACAAAAGGTATAAGCCAATGATCCGCCACATACGACTCTCAGCCAGTCTCTTGGCAAATTGCGCTAAAAAAGCCGCATTTCTAGCGATTCTCGCGTGTGTTCTTGTCGCAAATACGACTTCTCAAGCTGCGGAATACACGGTCGGAATTGAGTTTGTCGACGCCGCGCACCACAACCCACTCCGGTTTCTGCACCCGATCGACAACATCTTCCCCTTTCAGTTTACAGACCCCGACAACTACTTCATGGCTCATGGAGCCTTAGACGGGTACACCGAGGAGGAAGTCCGCCAAGAGATCGTGGACGCCGTACAACAGATATTTCGACGAGCCGAAATTAATCTGCCAGGTCGCATGTTGGACGTAGAAATTCGCATGGGAGCCGTCTCATCTGAGGTGGGAACAACGCATTCGATTGGAGCCGCCGGCAGCAATATTGGTCTGTTTGGAAATGCCTATCCGACGGGAGCCACATTCCGCCCCGATTTGGCCGAAGACCCGGCCTACACAAATCAGCTCAGTATCACTTACGCAGATGTCGTCGATTTACTGCCTGAATTCTCTCCAGGAACCGAGTTTTTGACGCTCGAAAACGTGGTTCAATCGATTGCGGGTACCACGGCTCAAGAGATTGCGCATACGTTGAATGTTTGGAACGACGTACCAGCGAACCCCCAAGATGGCATATACCCAATCATGGCATCCGGCCCCACTGGCCTGCAAATAAATCAACGGATTCACGAACGACGTTTTCTTGACACACCGGCAACTCAACCAAGCAGTCCCGGCCCCCCTCCCAGCAACGATCGCGTGTTTTCCGTCCCAGAAACACTGCTAAATACGGCAGGAACGACGTTTGTATCGGACTTCAACTTCGACGGAATCGTCGACGACTTGGATTTGTCGGTCATCCAAGACAACGTATTTCAACACGGAACAGGAGTCGCAACAGGTGACGCAAACGATGATGGCGTGACAGACGTATTGGACTTCAACATCTGGAATGAACAGCGAGAACAGTCGCTTTTGGGGCCACTAGCGGATCAAGCTACGGACGAAATCGTCTCATTCGACGCCGAAACGGGTGAGCTTTCGATCTTGGCGGATGCCAATGTTCTGACTGTTGTCGCGAAAGGCGAAGAACCCGAGACGATTACCAACCTGGACGAAGTCCTGACCGAGTACGCAAACGGTTCCCAGCAATGGTGGAACCACGGCACTTTTGAAGAAACTACCGTCAGCCTCGCGACGTATGACTTGGAATCAGTGGCTCCAATTGATTCGGTAACCGTGGGGTTTGTCGACGGCAGCCAGATATCCATCAACATCGTTCCCGAACCCGACGGCCTAGCGATAGCATTGATAGCACTTTTTTTCCCGCTATATCTCCGCCGAAGAGCACGGTAACCGCCGAAAACACTGTATTTACAGGGATAAACGGCAAGAATTGCGTAATCCGCCAAATCGGAAAAAACGGGAAACGAAGTCTTGCAACATCCGGAACCATGGTTATATTCGACTTCGTGACGTGAAGAACATTTCTAAACGTCACCACGTAGCGTCGCGAATTTAACGATTTGGACGCTTGCAAGGATTTAAAGACCTTGCTAAGGTAGATAAAGCCGAAGGGCGATTTGCTCTCGGATTGCAACAAGGAAAAGCTACTGGCGAGCCCACAAACGACGCAACTTTCAACCTGAGAGATCGGGTTTAAAGTTGCGTTTTTTCGTAGGCTCGCGACGCTGCAAACGGCAGCAGGAAACAAGAACTACTGGCGACTTTGAAACAAGAACGTGATCTGCTGCTTCCTGAAACGGGAAGCCGCGGATGACGTTCTTTTTTATTGGTACTGCAAAAACACCAAACTGAACGTCAAA
>CAYYHV010000405.1:3288-6906 GCA_964471695.1 uncultured Pirellulaceae bacterium | reverse complement strand
GTCCCGAGCTGATCGAATGCGTGGCAGCCGATTTGAGATGAGGTTTTGGTTTGGCCACGACAGACAACCGATGCACCTTACCGGATTTGTCGGCCACAATAATCGAATCGCCAGAAGCCGCCGGAGCAATCCATTCGACCAATTTGCCGGGCTGCAGATCCGGTTGGTAGGGCAAAACATCTGCCTTGCCATTCGCATCCAACAGATAGACGGGCCCATCGGTTGTGCATGCCACAAGCCGATCGCCTATCGGAAGCGTCGGAGTCGCAAGCTTTGGATTGGAGATTCGAAGTTTGACGTAACGCAGCTTGCCGTCTTTTCCAAGTTGATGAAGCCCCGGTTTGCCATCGGTCGGTGGGAGAACTATCGTCCCGTTGTTCAACGTCCGTGCGTTAGCGAAAGGTGGTGAAAGATCGCTCCCCACGGCTTTCACGACTTTGTCCAGCCGACCCGCCGCAATGGCACTGCGTCCGACTTGCCAGACCGTTCCATTGGACGACAAGGCAACAATACCGGTCGCGCTGGGCACAGGTCTTCCGGCAGGCGGAGTCCCAAGATTTATTGACCAAAGCGGTTCGGGCGGTTGCTGCGCCGATGTGCGAGCGGATACTTTCAACGCCGACACCGTCGTCGCGTAGGAACCAGCCAGACGCTTCTGAGTTACGAGTACATTGTTCTTGAAATATATCGGTCCAACATAAACATCGTCATCGGCATCGACCCATTTCCGTATAAGCTCCCCGCGAGAAGCCTGAAGCTCGAATTGAATCAAGTTGTCAGCGCCGACGAAAATCTGAGACCGATTCACATTTGAAAAATGCGATTTGGGAACTTCCGTTGTCCTCAATGTCTTGGCGATCATTCGCACAGGTTCGTCTTGTGTCGTCGGATCCGCCGTATACACATAAACGGCTCCGCGATCCGTCACGATGGCGACACGATTTCCTGTTGCCAATAGCGGCCTTGAAACAGAACCATCCAACCGTACCGTTTCGATCGCCGGTACGAGATTTTTCCCTTCGGCGTCCGACGCCAACACATGCAAAATCGAATAATCCGGGCCGCCACTCTCGACCATAAAAATGAAACCACTGGACACGAGCGGCGGAATCGTAACTGTCCCCGGTTTGTGGCCAACATAGTAAACTTCCGTACATTCGAGCGTGTCTCCACGACAAACGTAAAGGCTGGAATGCTCACCCGCTTGGTAAATCACTTTCCGGCGGGCGTCATAAGTCGGCGGACTCGCAAGCTTCTGCGGCATTTGAATATGCTTGGGCGATTGACCGGTTTCCGGATCAATGAATAGCAACTTGCCACTGTCGGTTGAGACCAGAATGCCATTTCGCGTGATGACGGGAGTCGAAACCGATTCCTTCAGCGGTAGACGCCAAACCAGCTTGCCGGTCGTCGCATTAAGCCGCATCAATTCGTTGCGGCGCTGGTCAATGACCAGGCAATCCGATCCAGGTTCGCTATTGAGCGGGATCGGATCAATTCGCGACTCGAAGCCAACCCATCGCCGCCAAAGCGCCTCACCCGTTTCTCCTTTGACCCCGTAAACTGCGCCTTGGGCCGCAACGAAGAGAACTTCATCAGCCAGGGCCGCTGCCTGCGTCTGCACACGATCCGCCAACACGACCACTTTCGACGCACCGATTGGATAGTCCGTCGACAACGACTTCATCGGCGCACTAATCGCCTGCACCTTGCCGACTTCAGCCGCAGTGATCTTGAGGACAGCGCCCTGAAGATTAGGATTCGCATTCAAACCGGGATAGCGGCTGAGAAGCTCCTTGCGAACGGCGTAAGCCTCGGCCGTACTACCAGCCTCTGCGGCCGCATTGATTTTGTCGACCGCCGCGGTGAGCTCTTTGTCACGATTGATGTCACGTTCAATCAGTGTGACATCCTTGGCGATGGCTTCGATACGCGGTTGCAGCGGTTTTCGCTGAGAAGTCGGCAAGTAGGTCGGGTTATCAATCAACGCCAATGACAGGGTGGCTTGATCAAGCAGCGATTGCTTCTCTTCCGTCGTTTCGGCTTCCTTCGCGTCTTCCACAAATCCGTTGTAAATTTCCGGCAGAATCCCAGCCAGTTCCGGGCGGACTTCGTCGAATGCCTCCTCGGGCTCCATGAGTTTGAGCTCTTCGGTCGAAGTCGTCAGGGCGCGTTCCCAATCCGGTGTTTCCACAAGTTGTCGCATCTTGGCGAGGCTGATGCGACATTTCCCGAGGCTGACTTTGGGGTGCTTCGGATAGCCGTCGATAAACTGCTGGTACTTGTAGATCGCTTGCGAATAACTTTGCGATTGGTATTCCTGATCGGCTAGTTCAAACACCTCATCGCCTGAGCCGCGGAAAATCAAGAAGTAAAGCAGGACACCGGCAAGGAGCAAAAGGATCAATCCGCCGCCACCCAGCAAAAGCAGGGGCGAGTCCCAGCGGTTCTTCCTGACACGAGGAGCGCCTTGATTGAACAAGCCGCCGAAGATGCCTTTTTTCTTCTTGGCGACCGCGCGTCCCGCAGTCGCCCCCGCCGTGTCGGCACCGAACCCATCCAAGTCGTCCGAATCGTCAACGACTTCGCTCAAGCCGTTGCCATCGAGCTCGTCGTCCAGTCCGCCGTCTAAATCGTCGAGCGAAGTCAAACCGTCAGCGAGCGGATCATCCAATGGCTCGGCTTCGTCAAGCGGAGTTAGCCCGCCACTTCCATCCAGCGGCTCGAGTTCCTCAAGCGATTCGTCCGTGAGTTCTTCAAGTGGCTCGGGTTCGACAGGAATCAGGGCAGGAGTGGACCCCGCCGCGAGCGAAATATCGCTGCTTGATTCCTTGATCTTCGCCGCAGCTGCAGCCGCGACGTCATCCAGCAGCATCTTACCCTGAGCCTTGGTCAGCTTGCCGGCTTTTATCAAAGCCTTCACCAGCTTCTCGGGTGTCACCGGTTTCGATGCACCCTCGACCTGCTTGCGCAGCTTCACGATCGTCTTTGGCTCAAGCAAACCCTTGCTTTCTGCCAGTTCAATTAGCGATTCCGCGCTCATTCCCCTGTTCGCTCCACTCTAATTCTGTGACAAGTCTCCGCGCCGCCTTGTCACAGAAAACTTGTATTGATCCAATCCCTAGAATTCGTCCTCTACCGTCACCAACTTGACTTCTTCCATGCCCACTTCGTTGCCGGCATCCATCGCGGTAACGACTTTTTCGTGTGAAGCATCGCCATGGGCCATCACGAGAAGTTTAGTCGCGCTGTCGGCCTCGCGAGCCTTGCGCAGTTTGATCAGCAAGTCTTGGGGACTTGGCGCCTCTTCCTCTTCATCCCAACTTGCCGCCGAGACATTGAACGTGTTGAACTCGTCGATACGAATCACAACAAAGTCTTTGTCTTCTTCAAAATCTTCAACCGTTTTTGTGCTCGTGCTTGGTTGGTCCGGTCGCGGTGTCGGCACACGAAAAGATTTTTGCATGGTGAAGGCCGCCGTCACCATGAAGAAGATCAGCAAGAGGAACGTGACATCCACCATGGGCGTCATGTCCATTTCTGTTTCTTCGCGATTCCTTTTTCCGCCGAACGAAACCGGCAATTCTTGTTCTGACATAGCTACGAAGCCTCCAGAAC